>JALTFO010000114.1 GCA_027007005.1 Candidatus Bipolaricaulota bacterium
TAGGGCGGGAGAAGTTTGCCCAGCTGAGGCGGAGACGACTGGATGTTGATGGTAACGGGAAGCCGCGTGATTGGTTAGCGCTGATGCTAGACGGTGTAGGTTTAGCGAAGGATGTGTTGGCGGTAGTGGCGATCGGGATCACGGTAGAGGGATGGAAAGTGGTGCTCGACTTTGAGGTAGGAGCGAGCGAGAACGCCACGGTCGCCACAGCGGTAGTAGGAAGGATAGTAGAGCGAGGGTTTGCTCCGAGAGGGAGCCGTCCGTTGTTAGTGGTGCTCGATGGGTCGGATGCACTACGCAAGGCGGTGTTGAAACACTTTCCCGATGCGCGTATCCAACGCTGTCTGGTGCACAAGGAGAGGAATCTGAAGAAGTACTTGGCGCGACGGTATTGGCCGGAGTTAGGGGAGTATTTCAATCGTCTGCGGAAGGTGGAAGGAGGGGAAGCGGCGTTAGAAGTCATCGTAGAGTTGGACAGGTTTCTAGCGGGGAAGAACAAGAGTGCACAGGAGAGCCTGCATGAAGCAGGGCTGGATCTAATCCAGGTGCATCTGTTGGAGACACCAGCGACCCTGCACGTGAGTTTCTTGAGCACGAATATGATTGAGAACACATTCCGAAACTTCCGGTACGAGAGTGGAAGGGTGAACCGCTGGCGAGCGGAGACGGATCAAGCGATGCCTGTCTGCGTGCGGGCACAGCACAGGCAGGCGCTGGCTAGCGACAGGGTTACTGACGGCGGAGGAAGGATTCCATCGTCTGTCTCATTACGGGGACTTGTCGGTACTTGTTGAACACCTAACAACACGCAAGGATGAGGAGAACCTGAAGACATTGCGGAAGAAACTACCAGGCTGGATACAGGCAGAGAGCGAGTTGGAGGCTGCTGAATACAGTGGACAGAGCCTAACGCCGGTCACCCCACTTGAGTTGCCAACCCCAGTGTTGACGGGACAGGGAGTTTAGTGGTAGGATCGAATACGTGATCAACGGAGGCCATGTGAACGTCAGGTTTAACAATTAACTAGACATCCCCATTCCAACAGATCGGTGTTGGAGGACGTCTTTACCTAATCTGAAGTTCCTGAGGCTAAAACAGCACAATCTCTGTTGGGTTGGTGCGTTTCGCAACAATCGCAGTCCAGCGTTCTGTCTACACTACGTATGGGCAGTTTGGAACGGCTTATGCGCCCGTACTGCCGCAAGCAAGTATGCCACGTGTTCAAGGAAGATGTCAAGCAGAATCACGTATTTTGCATGACTACAAAAAATGGAGAACTCCTCTATCCTCAATCCCGGATCTCATCTGTATCAACTGCCAATTTCAGCCTCAAAATCGCCAGGAACTTCGGCCTAATGAAATGCCTAACAAGGCTATTTCAGTCGACGCAAAAACCGCGCGCCTGATCCGCGTTATTATGTGGTCGCACGAAGCAATGGAATCCATCTCGACAGCAGCAGGTTTTCCAGCAATTTGATAGCTCGAAGAGAACCAAATGGATCATAGAGCCATGGAACTTTTCGGTGTGGCGTTGCAGGCCTTCTATGATGGCGATAGCAACGCGGAATTAATCATCGGTAGGAACGATGGACAGAACAGTCCTGTTCTAGTCAGCCATTTCTTTCGTAATGCATCCGAATGCATGCAAATCGATCGTTGCAGAGGTTACGTCCTGGATACGGGGGCTGGGACCGGACTTCACAGCCTGGCTCTCCACAAGAAAGGCTTGCCTGTTATCTCCATCGACATAAGCGGTCACGCGGTGGAGATTATGAAAGAACATGGGATAAAGGACGCTCACTGCGCCGACATCTTCGCATTCGAGGGTGCCTATTTGACACGATCCTGATGATGGGGCATGGGATTGGCATGGTGGAAACGATTGCAGGTTTAGATCGCTTCTTGGTTCATGCCAACAGGCTGATGTCTCGAGATGGTCAGGTCTTGTTTGACACGGTGGATACAGACAATGCGAGCAATCTTGCCTATCAGGAGGCGAACAGAAGGGCGGGGCGCTATATGTCTTCAAGTGGAATGTCAAGGAAACAAGGGGCCGTATTGTGGTGGCTACACGTTGATCCAGAAACCTTGAAGGAGCATGCCAGGACTGCAGGGTGGCAATATGATATAATTATCCAAAAAAGAGAGCGGCGATTACCTGGCGAGACTCATTAAACAAAGTGCAATATAGTATTTTGCTTCAGCGGACAGGCGGCTGTTGTTGGCTGCGTGTTCGCTGTTGAGCTCAAGCGTTAGTTCTAACTAATAAAAGGAGATTTCTTATGAGGACTAAATACGATGTTATCATAATTGGAGGTGCCGCCGGTGGAACCCCGGCTGCTATGCAGTTAGCTTCTCAAGGCAAAACCGTTTTACTTGTTGAAGAATCTGGAAAACTTGGAGGCGCATGTCTATTTGTTGGTTGCATTCCGTCTAAGATTATCAGACATTGGGCGGATGAGTATGCTGTTGAGCGCAAGTACTCGCCTCAGGAAACTTGGTCATCCGAGGACAGAGAAACGACATGGAACCAGATCATGAATAGAATCAAGACTATTCTTGATCAATGATCTAGTGCAGCCATGCAAACTTTAAAGCGTTCGCCAGGGATAAGGTTTGTTGCGGGTCATGCGAAATTCGTCTCCAATAACGAATTAACAATCGAAGAACGAGATACCGGACGAAAAGAGAACTATACTTTCGATAAGGCCATCATAGCCACGGGGGCTCACTCCTTTATACCTCCCTTCAAGGGCAATGGTGTCCAAGATGTTCTGACTAGCGAAGTGCTTTTTTCGCAAGACAGACTTCCGGAAGCATTACTTATTATTGGAGGGGGGCCAATCGGTATTGAGTTAGCTGAAATGCTTGCCAAGTTAGGAACGAAATGCACAGTAGTTGAACTGCTGGATAGTATTCTGTATGGTGTTGTTGAGACAGAGTTTGCCTCGATAATTAGCAATCAGCTTGCGAGCTTAGGTGTTGACATTCACACCTCATCCAAGGTGCAGGAAATCAATAAGCTCGACGGGCATTTTGATGTAACGTTTATGGACGTAAACGGATCAGAGCACAAAGCAAATTTCGAGAATGTGCTTGTAGCTACAGGAAAAGTGCCTAATATTGAATCTCTTAATTTAGATTTGACTAGTATACAATTTGACCGGAAAGGCATCGCAGTTAATGAATATCTTGAGACTTCTGTGAAGGGCATTTATGCCACTGGTGATGCCATCATCGGGCCGAAATTCGCTCATACCGCTACCTATGAAGCTCATATTGCATCAGCAAATATTGCAGGGGGGGATACCCAGACAGTAGATTTTTCCAAGAACTCTTGGGTATTATTCTCCGAGCCAGAGATCGCTGTAGCCGGGCTTACAGAATCCCAAGCCGTGCAAGAAGGCTACGATATTGTTACGGGCGTATATGACTACAAGATTGACGCAGCCGCTCAGGTTATGAATGCACCCTTTGGTTATCTAAAGTATGTGGTTAACAAGAAGACATCCAGAATTATAGGCGTCCACATTTGCCTTAATAACGCATCATCCTTGGTGGGAGAAGCCTCATTGATCATAGCGAATCGATTAACGCTCAAAGATGTCGCCCAAGCAATATATCCGCATCCCACTCTGACGGAAGCATTTGGTATATTGGCTCAACAGATGCTCAGCACAAACTAACAAGGCGCTCCACCTGACCGCTTTTCCGCTGCGCGCCAAAGCGACAGGTGAGCTTTGTCGTTGACGACAACTGTTCGTTTTGCCTTCGGCAGGAAATTGATGAGCTGCTGCCTCTTATGAAGGACCGGATGTGTTCTCTCTTCTCGACCAGGGCTCTGCAGTTTCAGTCAAGTGATCCACGACCTGGGACAGCATCCCTTCGACCTGTGGATGCTCACTCGAAACTGCGCGCCCTGCTGACTTCCTCAATCATCTTAGGCCTTTTCGCTTTCCTGCTTAGTGGCATGAATCTTGAGAATCTTCTTCACTTCCTGGGCGCGCGATTTGTCCATCACGAGCAGGATGTCGTCGGTGTCGATGATGACGACATCCGAGATCCCCAGGGTGGCGACCAGACGCTTTTTCTCTGAGGTGTGCTTGGAGAGGATGGTGCAGTTTGATGTGTCAACGCCGATGTGTGAAGCGCGGATGAGGTTTCCCACGTCATCTGTCTCCAGCACCTCGCTCAGTGCGCTCCAGTCCCCGACGTCGCTCCAACCGATGTCTCCTGTGGGGATGACCAGCACGTGCTCGCTTTTTTCGAGCACACCGTAGTCGATCGAGTTTGCCTCCTGCCCGGCGTAGGTTCGCTCGAGGTTCTGTTCATAATCGGGCGCTCCTGCGTGCTCTTCTATGTCCCTTAAGGCATCATGTAGCTGCGGCATGTGTTCTTTCATCTCGCGCAGGATGGCGTCGACGCGCCAGACGAACATACCGCTGTTCCAGTAGTATCCCCCTTCCTGCAGGAATCGCTCTGCCGTCTTCAGATCAGGCTTCTCAGCGAATCTTTCAACGCTCAGCACCTCGCAATCTGTGCCGAGATCGCCTGCTTTCAGGGGGCTGAATGCCTGGATGTAGCCGTACCCGGTCGCCGGGCGGTTGGGTGTGATCCCTAGGGTGACGAGATGCGTCCCCTCCTCAGCGACGCTTGCTGCATCATTGAGGACCCGCAGAAAATGCTCTTCGTCCACGATGGCGTGATCTGCTGGCAGGACGATCATTACTCCCTGCGGATCGATACGCGCAAGACGGGTTGCCGCCAGGCCGATGCACGGAGCCGTCCCCCGTCCCATCGGCTCGATGATAACGTTCTTCTTGGGCAGATCCGGGAGCTGTTCGCGCACAATTCCCACATGCTCCCTTCCCACAACAACGTAGGTGTCCTCATTGCTCACCAATGGGGCGATGCGCTCCACTGTCTGTTGCAGGAGTGTGTGCTCGCCGAGCAACTTCAGGAATTGCTTTGGCGTTTCCTCCCTGCTTAAGGGCCATAGTCGTTCGCCGCGTCCACCTGCCATGATCACCGCAAAGAGCATACCTGTCCTCCTTTTATTGCTATGTCTTTGAAGGTTTCTCCTGCACAATCTGATGAACGCGGTGGAGCGCTGTCAGCCAGGAGATGGTCGATTCTGCTCCCTGGTTTTGGTTGACCCCTCCTGCATGCAATCCGTCGCGGCAGCCACCGGTGGCCAGTTCGACGAGCGTTGTATGCACGTCGTTTCGACCCAGGAACCAGTCAAAGGACTGCTCGATCGACGTGAGCCAGTCCTCGTTCTGCGTAACACGGAACGCCTCATAGCTAGCATCGATGAGCCCCTCGGCGTCAATCGGCTGTTGGTCGAATCGCGCACGCTTACCATTCCTCTTCAACCAGCCGTTGTTTCCTATTAGCGAAAGATGCCCTCCTTGAGGATCGGTCTGAATTTTCAGAAGCCAGGCAAGGGCACGCAGCCCATAGTCGCGCATATCATCATTGCCCAGGGCATCACCTGCGGTAATCAGTGCCTGGGGCAGGCGTGCGTTGTCGTAGGTGATAATGTCCTCTCCCCACGGCCAATCGGGCGCAACGTTATCGGCAAAGGATTTCAGGAGGCGCTCCGCTAACAGGGTGTGGATGCGTTGGGCCTCACGGTCCCCTCCGAAACGTTTCAGGTATGCGAGTGATCCGAGGATTACGTAGGCCCATGCACGCGGTGAGGTGAAATTCTCGCTAACAGGCAGTATCTGCTGGAAGGTGCGGGCGGCAAGGCCAATGATCGAATCGGACGGCGAATAAGCTACGGTTGTCCCTAGAGCCCACACTGTCCTAGCGTGACTGTCCTCCGATCCCATCTCCTCTACGAAGTGGCGTTCGTAGTCCATGAAGTTTCGCATCCGGTCGATTTTTTCATTCAGTGCGTAGTTGAGGAAAGACAAGTATATCTGCAATAACGGCAGTATCTCTTCGTCCTTGAATAGGTTCCAGTTCATGATGGTTAAAATCAGCGCACGGGCGTTGTCATCGGTGGTGTATCCAAAGCGGCGATCGGGGGTGGTGAAGGCTGCGTGTTGCAGTACCCCCGTGTCATCGGTCAATAATCGCAGATGTTCCAGCTTGATCTCCGGAAGAGAGGGGCGCTTGGTTGTCCGTTGCTTTGTGCGCAGTCCGATGATCGGCCCGCGGCGTACATGCAAGGCGCGCCGGAACGCCTCCACGTAGTGACTTGCCACCTCGCGCCATACCATCTGGCGGCCGAACTGGTACGCACGCTTTCGCAAGAGGTCTCGCTCTGCCTCATCCCCCAGGAGCTTTCGCAGTTCGATAGCCATCGCCTTTGGATCATGGAACGGGACCAACCTTCCTCGGTCATCTGCCAACAGCTCTTCCGCGTACCAGTATGGGGTGGAGATGATCGCTTTGCCGCAAGCCATGGCATAGGCGAGCGTCCCAGACGTGATCTGTTCCTTGGATAGGTACGGTGTGATGTAAATGTCTGCCGCCACCAGGAACCGAGTTAGCTGTTCCAGACTGACAAAGTGATCGTAAAAGACGACGTTTTCCTCCAAGCCATTGCTCTTGACCAAGCGCTCCAAGGAGAGGCGATACTCCTCTCCGAACAGGCGCTTCACCTCGGGGTGGGTCGCCCCGAGCACGATGTACAACAGGTCGGGAAATTCCTTTACCACCGAGGCGATCGCTTCAATTGCTACTTCGATTCCCTTGTTTGGGCTCAAGAGACCGAAGGTGAGGATCACTCGGCGTCCCTCCGCTTGAAAGTGGTCCTTTGTGTAGACAGGGTCAAGAAATGGTATGTCCGGTGCCCCGTGGTGGATCAGCATTATCTTCTCCCGTGGGACACTGTAGACACTCACCAGCAGGTCGATCGCCTTCTGTGCCATCACCACCACAAGAGTGGATTGCGCGCAGACGGCCTTTAGCGTCTCCAACTGCCCGGGGGTCGGCTCCTGCAAGACCGTATGAATCGTTGTGACTACCGGTCGCGTCAAACGAGTGAGGAGATCCATGACGTATGCCCCGTCCTCGCCCCCGAAGATACCGAACTCGTGCTGCAGGCTGATCACATCCGCGTTGGAGAGGTCGAGGAAGTCTGCTGCGCGGCGGTAGTCCAGCCTGTGTTGAGCCCTAATCTCAAACTGGACCTCAGGCCCATAGTTGTAGGCCCCTCCTTTATTGCTAAGTGCGACCACGCGTACCGATTCGCCTGTGGCCACGGTCTCTCCTTGCAGTTGAGCAATGCTCTGCCCCAAATCGTGGGTGAACGTACCGATTCCACACTGGCGCGGTGGATAGGTGCCAACGAAGCAAACATCAATGGGTTTTAGTACCGCTTCATGATTTTCCATGCATGCCCTCCTGATTTAGAATCATCTCATACACCTGTAGGTATTCTTTCACCATGCGCTCCCGCGTGAAACGCTCTTCCACCCAGGCACGACACGCATTGCGATCAATGCGATCGATTCTGGACACGCTATCTACCGCCTTATCGGTATTTGCAACGAGGAATCCCGTCTTTGTATCGCGAATCAGCTCGGGCATCGACCCGCGATCGATGGCGATCACTGGCGTTCCACAGGCCATCGCCTCAACCACGGACAGGCCGAACGGCTCATCGAAGTTGATCAGGTGCAACAGTGCCCTTGCGTGTCCTAATAATTCTCCCTTTTCTGGCATGCCGACCGGACCGATGTAGCGGATCTGGTCTCCATCGATGTAGGGTGCAACCATCTCGTTGAAGTAGTCTTCGTCCTGCACGATCCCCGCGATGATGAGGGGCAGTCCGGTACGCTGAGCGACCTCGATCGCATCGTGCGTCCCTTTGTCGGGATGGATCCGCCCCAGGAAAAGCAGGTAGTCGTCTGGATCGTCGCAGAACGGGTAATCTTCGACCGGTATCCCGTGGTAGATGGTTGCGATGTAGTCAAGATTCGGGTTGCGATCCGCATCGCTGATCGAAACGTAGTGCGAACGATGATTGTACTTTTCGTACACCGGGAGGATCTTCGGGGAGGAGAAACCGTGGATCGTCGTGAGAAGAGGGGTTCTTACGAGGCCAGAATAGGTCAGTGGGAGGAAATCGAACTGGTTGTGGATGATGTCGAACTCGTCGGCATGTTCGAACACTTCGGAGATGTGTAAGCACTCGCACACCTTGGCGTCAATCTCCGGGTCCTCGGAATAAGGATGAGGACAGACAGAATGCAGTTTAGCCGCGGTCTTGGAATTGCCTGTAGCAAAAAGGGTTACGTCCACGCCACGAGCGACTAGCCCCTCGGTGAGCAGGCTCGTCACCCACTCCCACGGCCCATAGTGACGGGGCGGCACTCTCCAAGAGATTGAAGCGAGCATGGCGATCCGCAATCTGTCCATGTGCACCTCCTTACGACTGCGGGCAGGAGAGGATATAGTCTAAGACCTCACCCACATTGGCTGTGGCCAGACCGACCTTAGTGTCTGCAATCCCGTAATAGATCCGCAATTGGCCCGCATCTTTGTCGAGGATCGCCCCAGTGGGGAAGGTAACACCGGGCACATCACCACCGCGCTGATACCTATCGCGTGGTCCCAAGACCCATTCATCACTCCTCCTTATCACTCGCCATGGTTCCTCCAGGTCGAGCAGGGCGAGGCCGACACGATAGAGGGCCCCAGAGGCGGTCATACGGATCCCGTGATAGATGATAAGCCACCCTTCATCGGTCTCGATCGGCGGCGTTCCCAAGCCGACTCGCTGAGAGTCCCACCATCCAGGGCGCGTGGGCAGGAGTACCCGGTGGTCGCCCCAGTGCGTAAGATCAGGGGAGAAGGAGATCCAAATGTCACCCTCTCCGCGGATGATGGGGCGGTGAATGAGGGCATAGCGTCCCTTGAACCGTCGCGGAAAGAGGGATGCGTCCTTATCCTCCGGTGGCATGATCGCTCCAATGCGGTTGAAGCTCGCAAAGTCGCTTGTTAACGCTAGCGAGACGAGTGGTCCGCTGCTGGAAAATGAGACGTAGGTGATCGCATACTCCCCTCGTTCCTCCAAGAAAACGATGCGCGGATCCTCCAAGCCCCACTGCTCCTCGTGCGATACCGCCTCCGGCTTCAATGCTGGATGGGTATCCACATGCCAACTGGTTTTCCCGTCGGCGCTCCTGGCGATGGTGAGGTGCGAAAACCCGCGCATGTCCTCGACCCGTACGAGGAGAATGGTCTCACCATTCATTGTTGTCGCCCCCGGATTGAATGTCGCATTGACCACGTACAGCCAATCTTCAGGGGAGAGGATCGGATTCTTCTCGTACCGATGAAAGAGTAAATGCTGGTCCTTGCGTGAAGCTTGTTTATCCATGTTCTCTCCTTCTGTGTGTTATCTAACAACAATCGCGCTCTACAGCTCGACGAATCACTTACTGTAGTAGTTATACCCAAAATTCGAGCGGTCTTGTAGTTTTGGGCAAGTGAGAGCGGTCAGGTCTACAGTGAGGAGCGAAACCTCAGTGTCGTTTCTCTTCGTACTTGGAGGCTTCGATTTGCGCGCGAAGTAGATCTTGCTGGCTATTGGAGAAAGCCTCACTTTTCGGCTTGTCCTCGCTGCTCAGGCGCGGCGAATCTTTGATCAGGTCGAGTTTCCGAGCGATGTACTTAAAATTGATGCTCCACCCAAACCCAATGCGGCGGGAGACGAACAAATGATCCTCATTGCTCCAGAAGGAGAAAGTCATGGGCTTGTCCACTCCGATTCGAGGATCGACATGATCAAGGTATCGTAGTAGCCGCCATCGCGGAAGTAAGACTGGCGCATCGTACCTTCGGAGATGAACCCCACCTTCTCATAGACTCTCTGCGCGCGCTCGTTGTGTGAGTACACGTGGAGGAAGATGCGATGCATCCCGAGCTGGTTGAACCCATAGTCGATGATCAGCCGCGCCGCTTCTGGAGCGTATCCCTTCCCCCACTCGTCCTTCTCGCCGATCATGATCCCGAATTCCGCGCTTCGGTTGATGTAATCGATCGAATGCAGGCCACAGTTTCCGATGTGCTGATCCCGATCCTTGATGACGATTGCCAGCGGGAGATCCGACTGGTCCTTGTAGTGAGAGAGAAGCCAGTTTTCCTCCTGTGTACGGCTCATAGGGAAGCGCATGGTGAGCGTAGAGGTGATCTGTGGATCGTTTATCCATCGCAAGCAAAGGTCGAGGTCATCCTGGCTAAGCGGTCGCAAGTAGATCCGCATGCCGATTAAGAATGGGGTATGCATGGCGCCTCCTCTTCCAGTGAGAAGATAGTATACACTAAGTTTACGTGTCTTGGCGCGGAGGATCACAAATAGCACGGACTCTGGAGCTTGTGTGAAGACAGCCGATTTCCTACCTTGGACATCAGTGTAGCTAAACCGCAAGGTTGTAATAGCAAAGAAAAGGCCCTGCCATACAGCAGGGCCTAGCATAGAAAAGCGTTGCTCTATCCTACATGAAGATCGGGTAAACCGGGAAGAGCGAAGCAAATACGAGAGCTATTACGCTCATCAGCTTGATCAGGATATCGAGCGACGGACCAACAGTGTCCTTCAACGGATCCCCAACCGTGTCGCCAACTACGCTTGACTCATGTGCCTCGGATCCCTTGCCGCCGAAGTGTCCTTCCTCGATGAACTTCTTGGCGTTGTCCATTGCCCCACCAGAGTTTCCGCAGAAGATGGCAAGCTGAATCGCCGAGAGGAGCCCACCAACTAGGAAACCACCGAGGGCATAGCGTCCGAAGATCAGTCCAATAACGAACGGAGTGATTACGGCGATTGCGGCCGGCAAGAGCATCTTGTGTAGGCCACCGTGAGCAGTAATAGAGATACAGCGGTTGAAGTCTGCTTCCTGCTCACCGGTCATGATCTTTGGACTCTCCTTGAACTGACGGCGAATCTCTTCTACCAACAGGCCAGCGGTATGACTTACCCCGCGGATGAGAAGAGCGGAGAATACGTAAGGGACCATCGCCCCCACGACGAGCCCCGCAAGGACATAAGCTCCTACCTGGATTGGGCTTCCTGTTGGCGATACGCTTGCCGCGATTTGCCCCACGATCGGAAGCTGAGGCGCCACAACCTGTGATGCACTCCCAATTGCCGACCACATGTATGAGGCGATCAACCCCAGCGTGGCGAACGCCGCCGAACCGATGGCAAATCCCTTTCCGATCGCCGCAGTGGTGTTTCCGATTGCATCGAGCTTATCCGTGCGTTCACGCACCTCAGGAGGAAGTTCGGACATGGTGGCAATTCCTCCGGCGTTGTCGGCGATCGGACCGTACGTATCCACGGAGACAGTCATTGCTACAAATGACAGCATTCCCATCGCGGTGAACGCTACCCCGAGGAGTCCACCAAACTGGTAGGCACCGATCGTTGCTCCAGCAATGACAATCACTGGGAGAAAGGTGCTGAGCATTCCCAGTGCCAATCCTTCTGCCACGCTGATCCCCGGTCCGTCTTGGTTTGACTTGGACAGTTGGCGGGTAGGTTTGTATGTTGTGGAGGTGTAGTATTCGGAGAAGAATCCGATTGCGATTCCGCCGATCAGTCCGAGAATCACCTCGTAGAAGATGCTGAGAGAAAGGGGAGAGAACCAGCAGAAGAGGAACGTGGTAACCGCCGTTAGAATCGCGGCGATGCGCGTTCCCCGCATGAGAATCCCTTCCACGTTCTCAGCAGTACCGCTTACTCGTACATAGAGAATAGATAGCCAACTGGCAAACGTGCCGCCAGCGACGATGACCAAGGGAGCGAGGAGTAGCCACCAGTAGGTAGCTGCGTCCAGCCCCGCGGAAAATCCGAGCTTAGCAATCAGCCCCTGCAGAGATGCGTTGTTTCGCCCCACGTACAGGTAGAGGACCATAACGATCACCGAGATGATCGCTCCAATGAACGACTCCAGGAGGTCGGCCCCGAGACCGCCGACGTCCCCGACATTGTCCCCCACGTTGTCAGCGATCGTCGCTGGGTTACGCGGGTCGTCCTCCGGGATGTGCATCTCCACCTTTCCGACGAGATCAGCTGCGGTGTCTGCTGCCTTGGTGTAGATACCGCCACCGACGCGGTCGAACAACGCGACCAGGGAAGCTCCCATCGAATAAGCACTGACAACGAGCGCTCCTTTGATCAGATTCACTCCGGCGCTCTTGATCCCGAACAGGTAACGTGTTTGGATGTGCAGGCTAGCCGGATCGAACAGGTGATGAAAGATCAGGAAGACGATGACCAATCCCGCTACTGCCAGTCCAGCTACGGAAAGACCCATCACACTTCCGCCGGTGAACGCCACTGCAAGGGCTTCCTTGAACGACTTGCGCGCTCCTTCGGTGGTGCGCGCGTTGGCGTGTGTAGCAGTGTTCATTCCTATGAACCCGGCCGACATGGAAAGGAGCGATCCCAGCCAGAACGCGACCGCTACCTCCCAATAAAACAGGACCCATAACAGGATCCCGATCACAACCATAGCAATTGCCATCACACGCGCTTCCTCCAGCATGAAGGTAAACGCTCCCGATCGGATGTAGCCCTGGAGCTTCTTCATCCGATCCGTCCCCTGGGCCTTGCGCACAACAGCGCGATTAAATAGGAAAGCGCTTGTCAACGCAAGCACCGAAATTACCGCTGGTATAACGATTAGAGCAGTCATTTTACAGCATACACCCCTTTTGTTAGGTACAGCTCTGCCGGTTATCTTGCAAACGACCAGCTTCCGCAAGTTGCTTTTGGCCTTGCCCACGTAAGGCAAAACCGCGTTATTCTACCATGCACACAAAATGGCTTCAAGGCACATTTGCAAGCGATGATTCGTGTGTGTAGCTTAGCTTATGTTGACTTTTTCTGTCCGTGCGGAGTCCTCTGGAAATCCCTTGGTTGTTACCTACATTCAACGCTACAACCAACGCTACAACGCCATTTCCTGCTTAGCAGAAAACTGATTGAGGACACATGTCTTGCACACAGACGACAAAATGGTACGCCTGCAGCAACCCCGGTCTCTACGCCTGATTGCTTTCCCAGATAGGCTTGTCTTGCCAAGTACAAGAGCAAGGACCGCGTGGTGAAGAAGATAAGAAGGAGGAATACCATGAAGAAAGTGCTCGTAATGGCGATAGTTGGGATTATGCTCAGTGGCCTCTTCCTAACAGTCGGCTATGCACAGGGAGAAGCGACCGCACCGGTGGCGCAGAAAGACCTGCTGCAGAAAGAGTTGTCAGAACTGGGTGACGCGTTTACCGGCGTCAATAATGCCTTTGGCGGCCTACAGACGTTCATGAATGAGGTTGTCGGCGAAGTGAAGGGAAACATGGCTGGAGTCGCTGACCTGAACAGTCGGTTGAGCGACTTGAAGGATGTTGTTCAGGCGATCTCTGTGGAGATCAAGACGGCGGAAGGGAAGATAATCGGGCTACGCACGGACGTAGACGGTCTCTCTTCGACTCAGCAAGAGCTACTGGTACGAGCGACCGCGCTTGAATCCGGTCTCTCTGAACTGTCAGCCTCCTGCGATGACTTCCAGAAATCGATCACCGCTTCGCTTGGTGGCACGAACAAGAATGTGTCGGCTTTGAGCGACAAGTATGATGCCCTTGCTGCGAGTTTCGCGGACTTCAGCGATAAGTTTGGTGCGTTCAACGACAGCGTTACCGCAGAACTGGCCTCAATTAAGGGAGCGGTTGGTGCGCTGCAGTCCGGCGTGTCTGGATTGAGCGATAAGTACGATGGCCTTGCCGCGAGCTTTGCTGACCAGAACACTCAACTTGCCGCATTCAAGGATGGCGTAATGTCAGATATTGTCGCCATCAAAAAGGGTCAAGCAGCCTTGAACGACCGCGTTAAGAAGCTAGAAGATGAAGATGTTGGAACCTTCAAGAAGAAGGTCATCGAGCTCGAACGGTCGATGAGCGCGCTGTCGATCAAGATCGACAACAACCGCGCTAAGCTGGAGGGGTTCGATCAAGCGATTGCTGATCTCTCGAATGGTGTCAGCGCGAATCAGGCCAGCATCCTTGCCAACAAGAACCTTATCGAGGATCACGACGCGCGCATTGCCGCGCTGGAGGGCGGAGCTGGCCTCAAGGAACTCAAGAGCCAGGTTGATGGACTGTACTTCCTTTCCATCGTTGGTCTGCTTGCCGGTGTCGGCGCTCTGATCTGGGGATTCATGAAGTAGAGATGCGATGAGGGGGTTGGACTCGAGAATAGGGTGGGGCTGCGAGCCCCTCCCTTTTTTTGCACTGGCGTGTAACACAAGTTATATTTGTAAACTAATTACCGGAGGGACTTGATGGACAGTTTGGGACAGCGATTGAGACACTTTCGCCTGGAGAGCGGGTGGAGTAAGCGAGCGCTTGCCGAGAAGCTTGGTGTCTCCACACCGTCGATCATCCGCTGGGAGTCAGGTATCGCCGTTCCAAATGACTACAACCGTTACAAGATTGAGCATTTCCTTTCGAACAGTGCACCCTTGGAACGGCGACCTGCCCTTGCTCGTGAAGGAAATATCGAACAACTTGGACTTTTCTCCGATCGGGGAGGGATTGAACAAGTCCGATGACAAAGATCAATAAGCTTGTGCTGACAGGCTTCAAGTCGTTCCGCAATAAAACGGTTGTGCCGTTCTTTGATGGCATGACCGCTGTGATCGGCGAGAATGGGGCAGGGAAGTCAAACCTGTTCGATGCGCTTAGCTTCGTTATGGGGCGGCGTTCCTCGCAGATGCGCGCCGAGCGGCTGGAGCACCTCATCTTCAATGGAGGTGAGCGCCTCTCCCCGGCGAATACGGCAGAAGTGACGCTCCATCTAGACAACAGCGACGGTGATTTCAACGAGTTCTTCGGCGATGAGCGTGTTGCGGAGGTGATGCTTGGGCGTAGGATTACGCGCAAGTCATCGACCTACACGTTCATGGGTAAGGCTTGCTCACGAGCGATGGTCGATCGTGTGCTGGAAATGGGGCGGATCGACCCCGATGGACAGCAACTGATCGCTCAGGGGCGAATCACGGAGATTATCAAGCGCAACGCGATCAAACGGCGGGAGATCATCGACGAAGTAAGCGGAATAGCTGCCTACGATGAGAAGCGCAAGAAAGCGATCGCGGAGCTGAAGGACGTTAAGACGAAGTTAAACACCCACCGGGTGATCCTTGCCGAGCGTCATCGACGCCTGCTCGGTCTGGCTAGAGAGAGGGATGCCGCCCTCGCGTATCAACACCTAACAGAGGAACAGTCGCTCCTGGAGAAGTCAATCCGCCATCGCCAGCGCGAGCGGCTCGTCGAGCGGCTGGAGCGCGCCAAGGCGGAGCGCGTGGGGATGGCACAGAAGATTGAGGCCCTTGAAGCACAGGTAACGAAGCTCGATCTGGCGATCGAAAACAAGGAGTGGGCCCTGGAAGGGATGCGCGAGGATCTGGAGGGCGGCGATCAAATTGTCCTTGTTAAGGAGGTGGAGCGCCTTCGCTCTGAAATCATCAATCGCCAGGGACAGATCGATCTGAAGTCCCAGCAAGTGAAGAACCTGCAGGAGATGATCGATGAGGTGGCAAAGATCAAGGCGCAGACGCGTGTCCAGCCCACCGCTGCCGGGAGGAACCGCGCCGTTCAGGCCTTGCTCGAAAGAAAGCGCGGTGGCGTGTACGGTACCATCGCCTCCCTGTCCACGCCACGCGATGGGTTCCAGGTAGCCTTCGAGACTGCCGCCGGGGGGCACATGAACGATGTCATTGTGGACTCCCGCGAGACGGCGATCGAGTGCATCGATTACCTGAAGAAGAACCGCCTCGGACGGGCGCGCATCCTCCCATTGCGCCGGCTGGTGGCTGGGCGCAAGAGCCTTGCCTCCGCTGATGCGCTCAAGCTCCCGGGTGTGATCGACTACGCAATCAACCTCGTCGATTTCGACTCGAAGTACCGCCGCGCGTTCGAGTACATCCTCTCCGACGCGATCATCGTTGAGAACCTGGCTGCGGTGCGCAATGTCGATGGCGTGCGTGCGATCACCCTAGACGGCGACCTGCAGAGCAAGGGAGGCGCGCTCACCGGTGGCTGGCGTGCCGGCACTGGTAAGGACAAGCGTGCGGAGAACAAGCCGTCGGACACCACCTTTGACACAGCCAAGAAGCGGCAACAGATCTCGCGCATCAACAGGGAGATGGCCAAGCTACGCGAGGAGATTGAGTCGTTAACCGAGAAGCTCACGGATAAAGAGAAGGAACTTGCGCAGGAACAGGACAAGAAGCAAGAGACAAAGGGAGAGGCGAGCTCGCGCAGCGACGAACTTCGCGCGCTCCGGGAGCAGCGGCGCGACGCTTACCGAAACCTGGAAAACCTGCGACGCAGCATGACGCGCTACGAGCGTCAGGAGGCGGAGGCACAGGCAGAGTTGGAGGCGCTGGGGGAGGAGGAGCAAGAGTCTGCGGAGTTCATCGAAGGGTCGGTCGCCGACCTGGAACGGCAGATTGAGAGCAACCGGAGGCGCCTGCGGCGCTTGGAGCCGATCAACATGCGCGCCATCGACGAATACGCGGTCTACGAGCGTGAATACAACGAGTTTCGCGATCGCGTTGAGGCCCTGGAGGCAGAGAAGCGCGAAATCGAGGCGCTGATTGGACAGATTGAGGAACGGAAACGAGAGAAGTTCATGGATACGCTGGAGGCGATCAACTCCCAGTTTAGCCACACGTTCACGAAACTGTTCAGTGGTGGATCGGCCTCGCTAGAGCTAGAGGAGGAGGGTAACATCTCCTCAGGCCTGCTCATCAAGGCCAATCCACCGGACAAGGAGCCGCACGTGATCGACGCCCTCTCTGGCGGCGAGCAAACCCTGGTTGCTACGGCGTTCATCTTTGCTCTGCAAGAGTACCAACGGGCACCATTCTTCGTCCTCGATGAGATCGACGCTGCCCTTGATCGAATGAACATTACCCTCCTCGGGCGGATGCTGCGGGAGTATGCCAACAAGATTCAGGTGATCGTTGTCTCACATAATGAGGAAACAGTTCGTCACGCTGACCGGGCCTACGGGGTGACAATCAAGAATGGCGCGTCGCAGATACTCGCCTTGAACCTGAATTAGAGGAGAAATGAACCGGATGAACGGACTTACGATCGCCGAGATCCCAATCACCGATCTGTTGGAGGAGACGTGGGAAGGGCTTCTGCAGCGTCTGACCGTGGGCATGGACCCATGGGATATCGACATCGTCGAGCTGGCGCACCGCTACCGCGACTACGTGGACGCGCTACGTGAGCTTCACTTCGATATATCGGGGCGGATGGTCCTCACCTGCTCCATCCTCCTTCGCATGCAGTCAGACGATCTCCTCGCTTCCGCGCGTCCAACAGACAGAAACGATCTGATGGATGAGCTGGAGGAAGCGATTGAGGAGGAGGCTGCGCAGTGGGAGGCACCTGAGGAACCAGATGAATTCTCGCTCCCTCTGTTCCGACGTCCGCGGCGTCAGGTGACGATCTTCGACCTAAGTCGCGCGCTGGCTGCCGCGGTGAAGGTCAGCTTTCGCCGGGGCAAGCGTCATGCGCAGCGTGTCGAAGAGGAGGAAGACGACTTGTTCGACGACTTCCAGCTGGGAGGGCCGGACTTCGGGCAGAGGCTCCACTCGCTGTTTACTAAGATCAAGAACCTCCTCACAGGGCATCGTGTGATCAGCTTCTTCCGCCTCCTAGAGCGCGGGGACAAGGATGAGCGTATCAGCTACTTCTTTGAGGTCCTTCACCTCGCTGCGCAAGGAGAGATAACCTGTCAGCAGCAGGAGTTCCTGGGGGACATCACGATCATGCTGCCACAGGAGGCAGAGTGAGGAATGAATTGAGAGATTTGGCGAGTGGGAGATTGGGCGGCTTGATAATCATCCGATCGTTCAATTGCTAAATCCCTTAATTTGTGTTATGGGAGAGGCGATGCCAGACAGGCAGGAAAGCAACATCGAGCACGATCAGGCCCTTGTTGAGGCAGCCCTTTTCCTCTCGCCCGAGCCTCTAACGCGGCATAAGCTGGCGCGGATCATCGGCGGAGCGTCGCTAGCTTATGTGGAACGCATCTTAGCGCAGATCGAGGACGAATTCCGCCTCGACGCGCATGGAATCGAGCTACACGTAGAGGATGGCAAGTCGATGTTCCAGGTGAAGCGAGCATACATCGACGCCGTGGCTCACCTTGCCCCGCACCAGGACATCTCACGTCCGGTGCTGCGCAGCCTGGCGATGATCGCCTACAACCACCCGTTGACTCAGGCTGATCTAGTCAAGGCGCGGGGGAACAAGGCGTACAAACACGTGCAGGAGCTCCTAGAACGGGGCCTTATCCGCGCTGAGGAGCAGGGGCGTACGCTGCTCCTGTACGTGACGGACGAGTTCCTGCGCTACTTCGGCCTGTCGAGTGTGGAGGAGTTCCGCTTCCACGTGGGAGATCTGCCAGAGAAGCTAGAAGAAGAGAAAGAAGAAGCACAGGAAGAGCAAGATACTGAGCAGCAAGATGTAGCTCAAGAAGGCACAGAAGATATGAAAGACAGTGGGGAAGAAGCTTCACAGGAGGTGGACGATGGATAGATGGGAATGCACGGTGTGTGGCTATATCTACGATCCTGCATCAGGTGATCCGACGACGGGGATCGCTCCAGGGACAGCGTTCGAAGACCTACCCGATGGTTGGACCTGCCCTGATTGCGGGGCCGAGAAGGAGCTATTCGAGCAGATCTAGGATTTACCGGGAAGATGTAAGCCTAAGGCGTTGGAGACAGGTTCTTGCAAGCGGTGTTTCCAGCGCTTTCCTTTTGAAGCAAAAAGTAACAGTAACAATTCATGCTCCTTGATAAATCGGACTAATTTGGTAGACTTACGCTCGGTGATGGAAATGACAAGACGCATATATCTTGATAACAGCGCAACAACACCGGTCGCACCAGAGGTTGTCGAGGCGATGCTTCCTTACTTCTCGAAAGTGTATGGGAACGCATCTAGCCTACATGGCTTTGGGCAGGCGGCACATAAGGCTCTGGATGAGAGCCGCGAGGCGATTGCTGAGACGCTCGACGCCGACCCCTCAGAGATAATCTTCACTGCCGGAGCGACGGAGGCGGATAACCTAGCGATCAAAGGGTTGGCGTTCTCCAACCCCGACAAACGGCACATCATCACTTCGAAGATTGAGCATGACGCTGTCCTTAGCACCTGCAAGTGGTTGGAGACGCAAGGTCGCGAGGTGACATACCTTGATGTGGACGGGAATGGTCGCGTTGATCCCGAGCAAGTCGCCGAGGAGATCCGCGAGGACACGCTTCTTGTGTCGGTGATGGCGGGCAATAACGAGATCGGCACGATCGAGCCGATTGAGAAGATTGGAGAGATCTGTCGCGAGCACGGCGTTGTTTTCCACACCGATGCTGTACAAGCGTACGCGAAGATTCCACTGCCGCTTGACGTGATCGACATGCTTTCCGTCTCCGCGCACAAGATCAGCGGGCCAAAGGGAGTTGGCTTCCTGTACGTTCGTAAAGGGATCAAGCTCATACCAGTCCTCCACGGAGGTGGGCACGAGAGGGGACTGCGCAGCGGAACTGAGAACATCCCCGGGATCGTCGGAATGGCGACCGCAGTGAAGCTCTCCTTCTCCGAGATGGACGAGGTAACACCACGTCTACGCGGGTACAGACAGCGACTGATTGAATCAATCACCGCTCTGCCTGGAACACGATTGAATGGAGACCGGACGGATAGCCTCCCGCATGTCTCCAACTTCAGCTTCGCGGGGATAGAAGGGGAAAGCCTGGTGATGCGGCTCGACGAGAAAGGAATTGCCACTTCTACCGGATCGGCCTGTTCATCGCCAAATCTTGAGCCGAGCCACGTGCTGGTGGCGATTGGTGTTCCTCTTACGATGGCCCACGGGAGCTTGCGGATAAGCACCGGTCGCCAAACGACGGATGACGACATCGACGCTATCATTGCAGCACTTCCACCAGTTGTTGGAAAACTGCGCGCGATCTCGCCGTTCAAGGTAGGTGAATGACATGTACACCGAGAAGGTAATCGAACACTTTCGCCACCCACATCACATGGGAAAGCTCGATGAGTACTCAGCCGTGGGTAAGGTAGGAAACATAGTGTGCGGTGACGTGATGTGGCTGTACATCAAGGTGGAAGACGACGAGCAGGGGCGCGAAGTGATCTCGGACATCTCGTGGGAGACGTTTGGCTGCACCGCGGCGATTGCTACCTCATCGATGGTCTCTGATATCGCTAAAGGAAAGACGATCGATCAAGCGATAGCGATCACCAACAAGGATGTGGCAGAAGAGCTGGGTGGCCTCCCACCGATCAAGATGCATTGCTCCGCACTGGCCGCCGATGCGCTGAACGAAGCGATCTACAGCTATCTCACCGAACAGGGGCGTGAGATTCCACCTGCTCTTGTCAAGAGGCACGAGCACATTGCAAAGGAGATAGCCTCTCTTGAAGAGCGGTATAAAGCCTTCGCCACGGAAGGAAAGGAAACCTAGCACGTGCAGGTAACAAAGAAAGCGGGCTATGGTCTCATTGCTTCCTTAGAACTGGCAGCAAACATCGGGAGAGATCCTGTTTCCGCGTCTGCCATTGCAGAGAAGTACAGGCTCCCACCACCGTTTGTTGGGAAGATTCTTCATCAGTTGAAGAACGCTGGATTTGTATCTGCGCAACAGGGACGTGGTGGTGGGTACACGTTCAGCAAGGATCCTTCTGAGGTGTCCTTGCGGCAGGTGCTGGAGGCACTCGGCGAATCGCTCGATCTTGTCAGTTGCATCAACGTGAACCCCGACTGCTTGCTTGCATCCGTCTGTCCAACGAAGACGATGTGGAAGACTCTTGATAAGAAGTTCAAGGGTCTGCTTGAGTCGTTGTCTCTCAGTGAGATCATCGCAGCAGATCGCGAGTAACGTCGATCGAGTGACGTCAGCAAAGCGCAAACTTGCATGCAGTGTGATATTCGTTACCGACAAAGCAAATAGAAAGGTGTATAGTGTGCTCGTAAAAGCATGAGAACCCCCTCATCTTTTTCACCACCCGGAGAGGGCGGTTAGGCTCAGCCTGACCGCCCTTTGCACTTCGACTGTCCATCCAAGAGTAATTCGATTTCAAGGGGCCTCTCACCACAGATTCAGTAGCGTGGGCAGCTTGTCTGCCACGTTGATGCTTTGGCCTTACAATCTTGTCAGCAATATCGTTGCTCGTTCAAGCAGATAGACTGTCGCCACAAGGAGTGGGTAGAGGATGACGAGCGATAGCGTCAGCGGGAACAGTTCGTACATCCCTCCCTTCGGTTTTCCTGGCCAGAAGAATCCTTCTGCAAACAGGTACTCTGCTGGCTTGTGTTGATACTGCCAGTCGCTTGTTTCTCCCTTGACATAGGCGATGGTGGCGCGGAACGGCGAGTGTTCCAGTGCTCGGCGGCGCAGATGGAGGAAAGCGCCGACAAGTACAGCAACGTAAGTTAGAAGCGGAATCGATCCGCCGTACATGGCGATCATGTTAAACGACCCGTGTAGCGCTACTGCGAGGATGAACGCCCCCGCGATCCACCCTCCTTTGACGCGCCAGTCTGTGAGGAATCGTGCTCGCCCGAGCAGGAACCCGGCAAGGGAATCAAACAGGATGTGTCCGGGAAAAGCGCGTGCTGTCACCAATACCTGTAGTGCACGATGAAACTGCCCAATGTCTCCTGTCTGCCACACAGAATAGGTGCCCGAGAAGAGGTAGGAGAAGTCCTCATAGATTCCGAACCCTACTCCAAGAATTCCAAAATAAATGGCAAAATCAAGCGGTTCCGCCAGATCTGGGAAGGAAAATCGCCATATCGTTAGCGCCATCAACGCAAA
Organism: Candidatus Bipolaricaulota bacterium; assembly: GCA_027007005.1. Classification (GTDB taxonomy): domain Bacteria; phylum Bipolaricaulota; class Bipolaricaulia; order UBA7950; family UBA9294; genus M55B144. The sequence goes on from JALTFO010000114.1 coordinate 21,883, forward strand.
CTTCACTCCCTCTTCGATCATCCCCGCGCTGACAAACGACGTAAAGAGAGAAGACCCCTCCGGGAGCTGCACGAGCTGCTTTATGAGAATCACTGGGATTACCGCAATCATGCCTACGACAAAGGAAATTGTCACTCGGGAACCTGGCAGGCGTCGCAGGGGATTGCTGCGGTAGAGAAAGAAGATGTAGGCCAGGGACAGCCCCGATGATAGGTAGATTGCTTGGACGAATAAGTTCATCGTGAGACGATATTAGGCCGATCTTGCTTTTCTATCAATTGAAGAAGTGAAGGATGTAGTTGTAGTAGAAGAAAAAGACCGGCAGCGCAAAGAGGAGGCCGTCAATTCGGTCGAGCGCTCCTCCATGCCCAGGCAGGAACGTTCCAGAGTCCTTCACACCGGCTGCGCGCTTCAGCTTTGACTCAAATACATCTCCTAATTGTGCAGCCCCGGCCACGATAAATGATGATGCGACGATGTGCGGAAACCCCTGCCAGAAGGCAAATTCGCGCCACACCGGGGAGAACGCTGCCCCCACGAGTGCCCCAAGGATGGTGAATAGAAATCCGCCGATTATGCCTTCCCATGTCTTCTTGGGACTGACATTAGGGAAGGCCTGATGCCGGCCGAATACGCTTCCGATGATGTAAGCGCCACTGTCGTATCCCCACACCATAAGCAGGATGATCAGCGCGTTTGATGCGCCGACCGCAGGGCGATCTCCCCCACTGATGTATATCTGGTAGAAGAAGGTGAGGAGCCATGGGATGTATAGGAGCCCGAACACCCCGGCAACCGCTTTCAGGAAACCATCGCGATGCGGCAGGCTACCTAGGTAGCGTAGCACCTGATAGGCGATCGCCAGGAGGAGTGCCACGATGCTATAGCGACCGTTGAAGATCACTGTAGAGAAGACGAGGATTGGAATCCAGATAAGGAACTCAGGCGCGGCAAGGGGGATTTGCAATCGTTTCATCAATTGCAAATACTCCACTCCAGCCGGATAAGCGGCGAAGAGGATGAGGATTCCGACAATCCACTGCACGTCAAAGCGCGTGCCAAGATAGAGCGTGCTAAACACGATCCCACCAGCGGTCAAGGCGCTGAACAACCGCTTTGTTAGGTTACGAGCATTGATCATTCTGCGTCCTCCACCGAGCCGTAGCGGCGTTCGCGTTCCTGGTACTCTGCAATTGCCCTGACAAGTTCGTCAGGGCCAAAATCTGGCCACAGTGTATCAGTAAAGTAGAGCTCAGTATAGGCCGCTTGCCACAGCAGAAAGTTCGATAGGCGCATCTCTCCACTGGTGCGGATGATCAGATCAGGGTCTGGGATTTCTGAGGTGTACAGTGATGTCGTTATCGCCTGTTCGTCGATCTTTGCGGGATCAACCTCGCCTGAAGCAACACGCTTTGCGACGTCGCGGCAAGCGCGAATGATCTCCTGACGCGAACCGTAATTGAGGGCAATATTTAGCACAAGTCGGGAATTACCAGCGGTCTCCCTGACAGCTTGATCGACCCGTTGCCGAAGCTTGTCGGGCAGTGGAGTCATATCTCCGAGCACGTTCACGTGCACCCCTTCTCGCTCAAACTCTGCTAGTTTCTCAGTGATGAACTTATCGAGAAGATCCATTATAAAATCGACCTCCTCAGTTGGCCGCGCCCAGTTCTCTGTAGAAAAGGCAAAGAGTGTCAGGTAAGGAAGTTTAAGATCCCTGCCGGCGAATCGGATCAATCGCTCGGCAGTCTGCGTCCCTGCTTGATGGCCGGCGGTTCGCGGGAGGCCGCGCTTCTTCGCCCAGCGGCCGTTCCCATCCATGATGATCGCCACATGCTGGGGCAGACCCCGCTCTCTGACAAGTTCAATCAACCTTGCTATGTCGTTTGGCAAGAGTGAATCCTTCTCCATTGCCCGATTCGAATTTTGCTACTTCGGTAGGTCATTCTACCACAAAACACGCGCGAGCGGGACTGGGAGACGCGAAGAGATTGTGCGGTCTGTGTAACAGCCTTCATGCTGCTTCCACCAGGAATGGCCTCGCCTCACGCACTATCGTCAGCGATCCAGTGATAAGGAGCGCGTCACCTAAATTCAGGCGACCGCGAGCGGTGAGCAGTCCCGCTGCGACCGAGCCTGTCACTGCACATCGTACAGGGAACCCTGCGGCGATCGCTGTAAGTTGACTTGGCGCCAGCGAGCGCGGGCTACGAGATCGCGTGAGCGTTACATTAGAAAAGAGGGGAAACAGTCTCTGCGCCATCGTTTCATATTCCTTGTCT
>JALTFO010000115.1 GCA_027007005.1 Candidatus Bipolaricaulota bacterium
GGGAACCCTTCTTGTCACACACCTTATTTCGTTGAGGGAAATCCCTTCGACCATCGACTGGCGTCTCCTCTCTCTGCTCGGGTCGTTCATGCTCATCTCAGAGGGGCTGAAACTCGTCGGGTTCATGGGCTGGATCGCCGAGAGGGTGGCTCGGGCAGGACACAGCCTGACCAGGCTCTACTTCTTGCTGTTGACCGGAGCATTCGTCTTGGCGATGCTCATCACCAATGATGCAGCCCTCTTTGCGGTCATCCCGTTCACTATCGTCCTCGGCGGGCGTGTCCGGTTGAACCTGCGCCGCATCGTGATCTACGAGATCATCGCGGTGAACCTGGGAAGCGCGCTGACCCCATGGGGAAACCCGCAGAACCTGTTCATCTACCACTACTACCGTCTCTCCCCCGGCGCCTTCTTTCATGAGAGCTATCTATTCGTCCTCATCAGCTTGGTCGCCCTCTTCCTCCTTTCCTCGCTGACGCTGAGATCCAGCGGGGGAGATGCTCTTGGCAGCACGACCGCTGATGAACCTCATGTCGCATGGGAAAAGACGGCGATCCTGCTGGGTCTATTCGCGCTGCTCGTTTTGAGCGTCCTGCATTTCGTGCCCGTGTACATCTCAGCTGGACTCCTCGTCCTCTACATGGCGATATCCCTGCGCGGCGGCTTCCGCCAGCTCGACTGGTGGTTATTGGGCACCTTCCTCCTCCTCTTCCCCACGATGAGCTGTTTTGGAAGCACCCTTGCGCGCGCACTCGGAAGTGGGATTGGAGGCCAGCTCAGCGTATATGGGATGGGAATCGGGATCTCTCAGCTCATCAGCAACGTCCCCGCGGCGATGCTCCTTTCGCGCGTCACCACGGATTGGCGCAGCCTGTTCTACGGCGTGAACCTCGGAGGCTTGGGAACGGTGATCGCCTCGTTTGCCAACCTCATCGGCCTGAGCCTCTACCAGGGGACAAAGAAGGACGATCTGAAGGGATTTCTCGTGGAGGCTTTTGCCTGGAACGTTCTCCTGTTAGTGGTCTTGGGAGGAGCCTTTCTGTTGGTCATTGGCCGATGAACCACTGCGTGTGCGATCGATGCATTAGTGTCTGAACACTATAGTTGCTAGTCACGAAGGATTTTATCGTGATACTTAACTACTCCACGCTTTGCACCGTAAGTTTAGCGCTTGCAATATCATTTAGATTAGGGGGATATCGCTGATTGAGGCATAAAATGCTTGAATACTACATTCGCCACTCACTAGCGCAATATCAAAAATTGACAATATTTGATATTGCCAATAGAATGTGTGTAGCTGAATTGCGACTATGGAGGTGGCCAGAATGAATGTTTCTGTGGGCAAGGATTTTGAGGAATTTGTGAGAGGTAAAGTTGCCTCTGGGGATTATGCTTCAGTCAGCGAGGTAGTGCGCGATGGCTTACGTCTACTTAAGGAAAAGGATCTGATTCTGGGGGCCAAGCTCCAATCATTGCGCGGTGAAATTCAAAAGGGAATTGACCAAGCAGATAATGGTGAACTGCTAGATGGGAAAGAAGTCATGGCGGAATTGGGCTCGCTGATCAAGGTCAGAAAACCCTAACGTGGCGAACTATGTTTTAGTGCCAGAGGCGCGAAATGACTTGCTGGAAATATTCAACTACATAGCAAATGACAGCGTTGAGGCAGCTTTGCGTGTTCATGGGCGGTTCCTGGAAGTCTTCGAACTTCTTGCTGAGAATCCTGATGTGGGCCACTACCGCGATGACTTGACAACAAGACCCGTTCGTTTTTCCCTGTCTATTCGTATCTTGGCGTTTGTATAAAGTGAGTAAGGAGATTGTATTGGGCATGAGCACTCGCGACGCATTACTCTCACCAACGAAGACGGCCGGTACTGTATCACAGACCGTGTGTTCGCCACTTGGCTCAGGACGCTCTAGGTGGCAGATGCGCGCTGGTGACAATCGCCTGTTACCTGCGTACATGTTCCAATTGTACTGGTTCAAGAGCGCGTGACCTCTATCCTCTTGAGGATCTCTGAAATATTCGGATCTTCTGGCTATGCAGAATCTCCATAACTAAATTGCGACATTATGCTAATCTATGATCAGAGTCCTATCGAAGCATTCCAAAGTTTCCCGTTGCTATCGATGAGATAGATGATTACGATGAGAAGGTAGGAAGCAATTATTTGTAGACGGAGATCTTCTGTAAAGTGAAAGGTTGGGCAACGGATATGGCCATGATTCGCGAAGCTAGAGACTCTGACATAGAAGCGATTGCACGTGTCCTTGTCACTTCATGGCAGCACGCATTCAGGGGGACCGTTGCTGACGATTACTTAGATTCCATGGACGTTGTGCATCAGGCTAAAAGGCACGCTCGCACTTTCATCAAAAAGAAGGTGAAATATTGGGTCCTTGAAGATGGCTCGGAAATTTGTGGATTCATCAGTGGCGGATTAGCGCGTTTCGACATTGGAAGCGCAGATTGCGAACTCTACGCAATATACATGTTACCTCAATACCAGGGCAAGGGGTTTGGCCGCCAACTGGTAGCAAAGCTGGA
>JALTFO010000116.1 GCA_027007005.1 Candidatus Bipolaricaulota bacterium
GTCGAAGAGTACATTCCCTTTATTGAAATGGATGGTTTAAATATATACTCTTCTTATTTGAAAAACTTTTTTACACAGATATCAGAAGTTTATTCTGGACATCTGGGGTACGAAAATACGACTTCTAACATTTTAAACAATGCTAGCCCTTTTTACAATTATTCTGGTAATGTTAGTGAGATAACTGGAGACTTTTGGGATTGGGAGTCTTCAGATGGGAGACATCTTGATTTTATGTTAGATAATAGTGAGGCTACACTTGAAACTCAAAAAGATCAAAGATTGTCTGTAATGGATAAAGCGATTATTAAATTTTACAAACCTGTAATGGATTACATAAGAAACAAATACCCTTCAGTGGATATAAAATTATGTGAAACATGGGCTATCCCACAAGATGGTTTTAATCTGGGTCCAGAACAATTTTATACCATGACAAATAGGCTTTCGGATTATCAAGAGCAAAGCGACACGATGTCTGCAAGTATTTACTGGTTAATACACGAAAATATAAAAAGTGCACAATTTAATTATTTTGATTTGTACAGAAAAAATCAACCATATGGTGGGGAAGGAGAGATCTTTTTTACCTTTGGCACCCCAGCCTACAAGGTAATCACGTCGGCAATGAATGTCACCAGAAAATAGACGGAGCGCTGAATGCATCCAACTGCGCAAGATTGCCGTTGGATCAGGACGGGAAGCCCTGCAATCTGACGTTGATGAAGACCATGAAGCTAAGGCAAACTGGGAAATGGGATGAGTATCGCTCATCAACTGCTGGAGAGCTCTGCATATCGCATCATCACCTCGATCATCAAGCCTGACGGGAATTAGCCGATGTCAACGGAGACGGCCACGGCGACCGGGACCAACGCCATCCTCCGCGCCGAGGGGTTGACCAAGCACTACGGCGATGTCCGCGCGGTCGACGGGATCTCCTTCTTTGTCCCATGTGCCAGTGTGTTCACCCTCCTCGGCCCGAACTGAGCGGGGAAGACTACGACTCTGGAGATCCTTGAGGGAATTCGTGAGGCGGACTCAGGACAGATCGAGTTCTTCGGCCGCGTGATCTCGCGCGTCGATCGCAGGGAGAAGGCGCGGATCGGCGTCCTCCTGCAGGAGAGCAACTTCGAGCCGTACCTAAGAGTGAAGGAGGTGCTGCGCCTATTCGCTTTGTTCTTCGCTAGTCCCCTCCCGATCGAGACGGTATCGGAGATGATGGTGCTTTCCTGAGCCCTGAACAGGAAAGGGTTATAGGCTTTCACACTTGATTTACTCAATGTATTGAGTTAATTTACTCAGTACGATGAGTACTTTCATGCTACCGCAGTATCGCCGCCCGATCTGGGAGGTCATCGCTCGGCGGCTCGAGGAGCCGCGGCGGTTCATTCAAGTGATCGCTGGCCCGCGCCAGGTCGGCAAGACGACGCTGATCAGACAAGTCCTTGGTGAGCTCGATATCCCTCATCGCTACGCGAGCGCCGACGAGCCAATGCTCCGCGATCGTGTCTGGCTCGAGGAGCAATGGGAGGCCACGCGGGCAGCGGCGGGGGTAGACGAGTTCGTCCTCGTGATCGACGAGGTCCAGAAGGTCGATGGTTGGTCGGAGGCGGTCAAGCGGCTGTGGGATGAGGACACCGCCAAAGGACGTCAACTCAAGGTCGTCCTCCTCGGCTCAGCCCCGCTCCTCGTCCAACAGGGATTGACCGAGAGCCTTGCCGGTCGGTTCGAAACCGTCCACCTTCCCCACTGGAGCTATGCAGAGATGAAAGGTGCGTTCGGCTGGGACCTCGATCAGTATGTTTTCTACGGCGGTTACCCTGGTGCTGCTTTCTTGATCGATGATCATCCTCGTTGGGTTCGGTACATCCTCGATTCCCTGATCGAGACCACGATATCGCGTGACGTCCTCCTCCACACCCGTATCGCCAAACCGGCCCTCCTCCGGCGGCTGTTCGAGCTTGGTTGTGCGTATTCCGGACAGGTGCTTTCCTACACGAAGATGCTCGGCCAGCTCCATGATGCGGGGAACACCACCACCCTTGCCCATTATCTCGATCTCCTGGCAGGAGTAGGGATGGTGATCGGCCTGCAGAAATACGCGAAGGGAGAGACCCGCCGCCGGGGATCGAGCCCGAAGCTGCAGGTGATGAACACCGCGTTGATGACCGCTACGTCCGGACTGACACTTACGGATGCACGGGGCGACCGCTCGTACTGGGGAAGGATGATCGAATCAGCTGTTGGGGCTCATCTCGTGAGCGCACAAAGCGCAGGAGAGTGCCGGATCTACTACTGGTGGGCGGGGGATCGCGAGGTCGATTTTGTTGTGGAGACCGGGCGCTCTCTGACCGCGATCGAGGTGAAAAGCGGTCGTGTTCATGGGGCCCTATCCGGGATGGCGGAGTTCGAGCAGCGTTTCCACCCGACGCGGAAGCTTCTCGTGGGCGATGATGGAATCCCAATCGGCGATTTCCTCACGAAACCAGTTCTTCACTGGGCCAGAGATTAATGGGGTTAGGTCTTGCAATCCAACACTCAACTT
>JALTFO010000117.1 GCA_027007005.1 Candidatus Bipolaricaulota bacterium
CCTTCAGCAGCGAGCTTGCGCGCGATCTCCGGCTGCCCGGCGCAGGTGAGGGCGTGTGGTGAAGAGGGCATCCTTCCACCGTTCAGGGCGATAACGAGCAGGTTGAAGGTCGATCCCGCGGCGATGACCAAGAGAGCCCACACGCGGTAGTTGATGATGAAGAAGATAAAGAGAAGGGCGTACGATGTCAAATGAAGCTCGGTCGTCGCGTAGGGGAATAGCGCGCGCGAGGAGAAGAGGGGAAATATCGCAAGCTGAATAAGTATCGCCAGGCCCACCAGCCATGAGAAGCGCAGGGGAAGGCCCGAGAGGTTGCTGATCCTCCCTCTCAAGACATAGCCAAGCACGACACCGATGACGACCGCTCCGATGAGAAACATAGTTCTGAAGGGAATTTTACCGATGTCTCTATCCACGTGCAATCAGGATGATTCTGTACACATAGTCCGCACCGAATGCACGGCTAATACTTCCAATCTGCGTGCGCGAGTGGGGCACGATTCAGCTCGTCTCTGTGCAGCTGCCAATTGGGCATGTAGTGACCCATCAGTTCTATGAATCTCTTGTTGTGCCGTCGCTCGATGAGATGGAGCATCTCGTGCACGAGGATATACTCGAGGCAGGAAGGCGGCTTCTTTGCAAGCTCCAGGTTCAGCCAGATTCTTCGTGCATCGATGTTGCAGCTCCCCCACAGTGTCTTCATCTTCTTGATGCGCCACTCCGCCACCACAACGCCAATCTGCTGTTGCCACTTGGCGATGAGTGAAGGCACCTCTTCCTGCAGCATGCGACGGTACCAGCGATTGAGTATCTCTTCGCGATCATCTCTGCCGGTAGCAGGGCGCACAAGCAGTTCCAGCGTTCTGTTATTCTTCAATTGAACCGTCGCAGGGCCATCGTATTCGATCACGTCTAGGCGGTATCGGCGGCCTCTGAAGTAATGGCTCTCACCTGTAATCATCTCGCGTTTTGACTGACGATTTTGCCTGATAAACTCCGTTTGTTTGCGCCTGATCCATCCCAGGCGCGAGAGGATAGCCAATCTGACTGTGTCGTCGCTAATCCGAAGTGGAACGGCCACACGCACTCGCCCATTGGGAGGATAGACACCAAGGTGAAGGTTCTTGATGTCCTTACGAACGACTTCAACGGAGATCCCACTGACTTCGAGTAGTTGTCGCTTAGTAGCCACTGCGAGGCTCCCTCACTATGTCGAAGATCTCCTTGACCTGACCGTTGTCATCCCCGAGCACCGCCTTTATAGCGTTCCTAACCTCGGCCATCTTGAACTTGTTCCCACGCCATCCGTCCTTCTTTACACTGCGAATGGCCTCATCCAGGGCGAGCGCCTTCGCTTCCCTAACGTTGACCGGACCGCTCGCTGCGTATCGCTCACGCCATTCGTGAGTCGATGGTTCACTCTCGTCCAGGTTATCGAAGAGCGCCTGCAAAGAGCGTGTCTTGATGCTTGCGGGATAGCGCCACTGCATCCCCGCATTCTTCACGTTCTTCGTCAGTTCGACGATCTTGCGCAGATACTCCTTGTACTCTATTGCCTCTATCTTTCGCTGCTCAATGAGGGCATCAAGGAGCTCCGACATCTTCTCATAGTACTTCGGGTTCATCGCCATCTCGTCTATGATGAGCTTGCGGACGTTGTTCTCAACCGTCTCAGCCACCGCCTCGTCGCTTTGGCGGATTCCCTTCGGCAGCCAGTCGACAGCTTCCTGTCCTTGTTTCACTATCAGATCAACGAGCGTCATGTCATCGAAAGCTGACAGCCTCTCGCTCTCGTCGGCACGGATGTAGGTGTCCAGCAGATGCCGCATGGCCGGCTCGTACACCTTCATATCGACGTAGTCCGAACTGGCGAGCTTCACCTCTTCGCGAACCTTCTCGTAGTGATCGACTTCAGCCTTTATCTCTTCTATCTCCGTATCACTGTATCCGGCCTCCGTCATCTCATTGGCAAGGTTGGCATATGCTCGCACCAGCGCTGCAACTAGCTTGTACAGAGCCACTCGCTTCGGCTCGTTATCTCTTAGCTGATCAGCATCACCAGGTTCGTCACTGCAGAAGAAGTGGATGTAGGCATCGGTATCCCGAGGTGGTTCAACCGGTTCGCACAGCGCCTTGACCTCCTCGCGGAGTTCTTCCAGGCGCTTCCTGCCTTGTTCCAATCGATTCTTCAACAGGCCAGCGACATCATCCTTGTCGTAGCCCTCAAAGGCTCCGCCTGTGTACTCGTGGATCGACTTTTCCAAGGACTTGAATAGATCCTTATAGTCGATGATGTAACCGTATTCCTTGTCCTCACCGTCAAGGCGGTTCACGCGGCAGATCGCCTGAAACAAGCCGTGGTCGTGCATCTGCTTGTCGATGTACAGGTACGTCGCGGGCGGAGCGTCAAAGCCGGTCAACAGCTTGTCCACAACGATCAGCAGCTTCATCTGTCCGGGCTGCTCGATAAAACGCTTCTTCACTTCCTTCTCAAATAGGTCCACCTTGTACATCGCCGTCTCTTCCGGCTCATCGAAGTGATCCGCCAGCATCTTCCGATAGATCTCGTACTGCCGCAGCTTCTCGGTCAACCCCTCGCCTGTCTCTTCGCCCTTGATGTCGGCAGGCGATGGCTTGTAGGAGGTAATGATTGCGCACTTGCCCTTAAGATCGGTCTTCTGAAACATCTCGAAGAACCGACACGCAGAGTAGATGCTCCCGGATACGAGCATCGCGTTGCCATGGCCGCTCTTTAACCGATCGCGGGTCTCCATATCCATCAGGATATCGCCGACGATCTTCTCCAGCCGACTGCGTGCGCTCAACACCTTCCGCATCGTGCCCCAGCGCTGCTTGAGCTGCGCCTTGGCCAGGTTCGTCAGCCCTTTGGTCTTGATCTCGAACCACTGATCGATCTTCTCCTGCGAGGTGATATTCTGATCGATATCACGTGCCTCGTATCGCAGGTCCAGCACCACACCATCGCGCACTGCCTCATCGTACTTGTACGTGTGAATATACGGCCCGAAGACCTCGATGCTCTTAAGCTTATCCTTTTTCAAAAGAGGGGTACCGGTGAAGCCAATGAGCATGGCTGTAGGAAGAATAGCCTTCATCGCCTCGTGCAGCTTGCCCGACTGCGTGCGGTGGCACTCGTCCACAAATACGAAGACCTCGCCCTTCGCTTGAAACCCTCTGGGCAGATTCCTCTTGATCTCATCGAGGTAGGTATCGAGGTCCGCCTCGCTCAGATCATCGGCGCGGCCAAACTTATGAATCAGCGAACAGGTAAGCCACTCCTTGTTGTCATTCAGTACGCTGACGAGGTCCGCACCGCTCTTTGTCCGGTAGATGTCTTCGTCGACCCCCTTGAACACCTTCTCTATCTGCTCATCGAGCTCCGTGCGGTCGGTGATGATCAGGACTCGGGAGTCATCTACATGTTCACGAATCCACTTGGCGAGCCAAACCATGATCAGGCTCTTGCCGCTTCCCTGCGTGTGCCAGATGATCCCGCCCTCGCGGCGCCTTACGCGCTCCTGCGCTGCACGAACCCCGAAGTACTGATTGTGGCGACATGTCTTCTTGATACCAGCGTCGAACACCATGAAATCGTGCACGATTTCCAGCAAGCGTTCTTTGCGGCAAAGAGCAGAGAGCGGGAATAACAATGGGGAATTGACAATGGACAATGGAGAATTGACAACGGAAGGCGATGGAGGATTGACAGGAAGCGATGGAGAATTCACAGTGGAAAGCGGTGGCTCATTATCCATTTCTCCTCGTTCATTTTCCATTATCAATTCTCCATTGTTAATTGTCAATTGCCCCCTATCTATTATCAATTGTCCACTGTCCATTGCTTTCCATCTTAGCCAGTATGTTTCCGGTGTTTCGATCACGCCGTAGCGCAGGCCTTCGGTCTCATTGCCCGCCATTATGAGCTGCACTGTGGAGAAGAAGGGCTGGATGAATTCCTTCTTCTGGTTGTCAAGATTCTGCCGGATGCCCTCTGTTACCGACACGGTCGAGCGTTTCAGTTCCAGTACACCCAGGGCGATGCCGTTTACGTAGAGCACGATGTCCGGGCGCTTGGTATTCTGGCCGGTAACAGTCACCTCCTCGGCGATAGCAAAATCGTTATTCTCGATCTCCTTCCAATCGATGAGCCAAACGGTGATGTGTTGCTCACCCACATCAGGTTTTACCTTGACGCCGTAACGCAGCAGGCTATACACCTCGCGGTTGGCGTCGTAGAGCGTCTTGCTTCCGCCAAGCGACTTTGCCCTGTCAAGCTCGTGCAGCGCCTTGTTGATGATCTTGTCGCTGTGCCCCTGTCGTTTGAGCCAATCAGACAGCAACCCTTCCTCGACATTGCTGTTCCCATCGCGGTACTCCCAGTTTCCAAGATACTCGTAGCCCAAAGCATCCTGAAAGAACTGGATGACGCGCTTCTGCGTTACAATCTCGCGCTGGCCGACATTAGTCATTTGTATCATCCTCAATAATCTCCCAATAGCCTTTCTTTGTGGACCCGACATGTCTGATACGCCCAGAAGCTCTCATCTTATCGAGATGATACTTGATGCCGTCCGCAGTGATACCGATGTGCTGGGCGAGCTCCTTACGCGTCATCGTGGGATGGACGCGGAGCAGCATGAGAATCCTTTCTTGGGTAGTTTCTTGGGTAGTTCCTCCGGGGAAACTGGGAATGTCTACTGATGTAGCCCCACTCCTACGAACGATTGCTCGAAACCCATCACTCACCGAGAACTCTGGCTCAGCTAGACCGACTGCCTTGCATCGCCGGATCATGTCCTCCGTTCCTGTTCCCATGCGCTCGATGTACTTCGCCTGGTAGAGGGATTCGAGCCCCAGCCGTAGGAAGTCGAGCACCAGTGGCTGGGTCTTGCGTGCTCTTTCGCCGACCTTAGTCACGACCGTTCCTCCTCCCCAAAATACCGCTTAGCATTACAGCAATCGACCAAGCCCAGTACGGTGTTCCTGACACAAGTGGCAGCGATTTATTCTGCATTTATTCTGCATAGAGGCCGTTTTATCCTGCATTTATTCTGCGAGCCTCCATTCTGGGGCCTTACGTGAACCATCATTGCGAATACGTCCGGACCGCCGCAGCTTAGTGATCAGATTACTGATCTTATTCTTCTTCTGCTCGTCGCCCAAGGCATCGCTTAGTTTATCCCATAGGAGCTCATCGATTTCCCGGCGTGAAGCTTTGCCGAATTTTCCCAAGTAGTCTGTGATCAGCTTAGCGTAAAACGCGTCATCCTGTGCCCGAGTTCGGATGTAGTCCGCCTTGCTTGCGGTTACCTTGGCGACCAAGGCAGAAACATGGAGATTAGGTTTGCGCCCTTCGACCAGTCCTGCGCGGCGCAAGCGTCTTGCCGTTGCAGCATCGACGGGTAAGTGCTTCTGCACTCGATCCAGGGCCAGGACATCCATTAATGGCAGGTTTGTTTTCTGCATCAGTATGCGAGTATACGCTGGATCGACAACACTGCCGTACACGGTCATGCGCACGACGCCTGGCTCGCTTAAGTCGTAATCCGGCATTGGAAAGTACCGCTTTGCCTGACTTATATGCATTTCGTGGATGCCGTATCCCATGGTATCGATCATGTTTAGTTCTGTCATTGCCTGAGCGAGAAACGGATTGCGATAACGGCGCGGCGTTTTATTGCCAGCAACATAATCATCTGGTCGCCCTTCGAAGAAGCTGCCCTCGTTTTCAAATATCAGCCTGTCAGGCCGCTCGGTAACGACGATGCGTCCGTTACGGGCGTAATCTTGGTGCGCGATACAGTTATGTAGCGCTTCGAGAACTACCTTGCGATCGTACTTTGCCATTTCCACAGCCAGCAACGCATCATCTGGCAGGATACGAATCTGAATATTTCGTATCCGCTGATAAAGCGCGGAAGTACTGAGGAGAAAAGGTGGACCAAAGTGCTCGTACGCCCGTTCCGGTCCCTCCAGCTTCCAGGTCATCTGGGCTGGATGCGGGAGAAGCAAATGTGCTGACTCTGGTTTGCCCAGCAATAGGAGCGCGGCACGTGTTACCTTGCCGTCACGTGTCAACCGCGCTCGATCGAGAAACGCCTCCAACGGCCAGGCCATAACTTGCTCTGTCGGAAAGCGATTTGCATACTTCTTGGCAAACGATTCACGTGCCTGTAGCAAGGCCGCATCATCAAGATGAGTTAATGTAGCATTAGCGACAATCTGAGCCGACCAGTCTGCCGCAGTGGTCTGTTGTCGAATCTCGTCTAGTTTGTCTAACCCCAGTGAGGTGAGGCTCTCTCCAGCGCGGGCATAGTAGTGGCCATTCCAGGCAATAGGTATCCCGGAAGGGGCAGCAGGAATCTCGAACATCACGACTCGACCGCCGGGATGCGGCAACTCGTGAATATTGCGAAACGTGATGCTGGGCTCGGTACGCTGTGCAATCTGCATCTTCAGGCTTTGCAGGTGCTCCGGCTCTATGCGATAACTCGTTCCCACTACTGTACGTGACTTGTTGTTCACACCAAACACCAGCCACGCACGCTCTGCACCGCGCAGGTTGGCTTCGTTGGCCAGTGCCGAAAAATACTTGCCAATCTCCGACGTGGAGTAAGCATCGGTTGCCTGTTTGAACTCCACAACTTCATCCTCCCACGTTGTAATCAGCTGTTCCAGTAAGGCCGAGAGGTCGGCAGTGTTCATTGCTCCCCTCCTCTAACAACTGGATCAGGTTGAACCAGCCGGATACGGCCACTCAGGAGCTGCTGCATCATCCCTTGCTTGATCTGTTTTGTCTTATCGCGGCGGGCTTCAAGGGCTTCGATCTCGGCGTCCATGTCGGAGAGGACAGTGGCGATTGCGGTTTGTTCTTCAAGTGGAGGTAGTAGCAAGCAGACTTGGGCCAATGCTGTCGCGCTGATATGAACAACCGCGTCCCCTTGCCCACGACTAGACTTCTGCCGATTTACCTCTGGAGTGTTCAATGCGTAACCTAGGAATAGAGAATTGACGTCTCGTGGCCTTAGTATGAGAATGTCACCACCTGCGTAGACTTCTGTATCTGTTACGAAGGCAACACATTTTCCTATTTCCTCTTTGGTCTCTCCTGATCCCGCAAAGAGTATATCGCCATATTCAAGAGGTGTAGCTGTGGCTGCAACTGTGGCTGATATCCAAGAATGAAACTTGCGGATGTAGTCATTGTGTGTAGTGTATATCTCGCCGTATCGCACACATGGGATACGGCCACTGTTCGCATCGTGCCGAGTGACTCCACTGCCTTTGAGAAAATGTCCAATATCCTCCAGCCGCTTCGTCTCCCACTCGCCGCTGAAGCCAGGCAGGCGGGTTTTGCCGGTGAGGAGCTGCTGCATGGCGGCCTGCTTGATGGCCCGCTTCTTGGCGATTAGCTTCTCCAGCGCCGTAATCAACCCATCCACATCCGACAACGCCTCAGCGATGGCGCGTTGTTCTGCGATTGGCGGCTTGGCAATCACATACTGGTGTACGTCGTTACGGTTAAGTGTGGGGACGCCTGACCCCGAGAGAAGACGTACGAAGTTGATGTAGGTGTAGAGATAGTAGACGAACGTCGGGTCATTGCCACGAAAAGATGTCACCCAGAGTGTAGTATTGTGAGGCCAGAAGTCTTCCTGAAGAAGGTGGACCTTCCCAATTGTTCCAGACCGGCCAGTTACGACGCCTGGTCCCTTCACCATGGCGTGTTCATGATGCCGTAGGATTCCGTTTGAATAGACGACAGGATGTTGGCCAGGTCGGATCAGGGATGTAGGCAAGTCGAAGCCTCTCTGTAGCGGAGCGAAATCGTGGATTGGTGTCGGCCTCCAATCTTCCGGGATTACCCCCACCTCGGTGCGCTTGTAGCCTTTTTTCAATGGAGAATGGACAATGGAGAATGGAGAATCAGAAGAGGGGGAATGGTTGGTGGTCATTTGTTGGCCTTTGCGGTCTTGATGATGGCGGTCAGAAGCCTCAGCAACTCGTTCAGATCGGCCTGAAGCGAGACAGATAAAACCTGCTCAATCTGCTTCGAGCCTTCCAGTAGCTTTATCCAGTACTCGGTTTCGTTAGCCTCTTTCAGAGCGATGGCCATCTTATGAACAAAATCGGCCTTGCTCTCCGCCTGATCCGCTTCACGAATCAACGCACCAATAGCCGTACCGCTGCGCAAGACCTGTTTGCTCAGCACAAACTCATGCTTCTCGTTCTGGAGCGCTTGACTCAATTGCACAATCCGCAACGCAAAGTCAAACGACTTATCTCGAACCACACTATCTTTCATTACCCACTTTCCACTATCAATTATCCATTGTCAACTGTCCATTGCTCCTTGTCTATCATCCATTATCCATTAACTCCCATTCTCTCCAGATGCCGCCTAACCTTAGCGCTGAACTCTTCCACCTCCTGCTCCAG
>JALTFO010000118.1 GCA_027007005.1 Candidatus Bipolaricaulota bacterium
GTGTTATTTCTATCAGTTGGTCGTCTGTAACAATTTCAATTGCCTTTTCAAGGCTGATTTTTACAGGTGGTTTAATTACAACCGTTTTGTCCGCAGCGGCAGCACGCATATTTGTTAGATTCTTCTTTTTACAAACGTTTATGTCCATGTCATGATCGAGGGGTGTAAAGCCCACTACCTGCCCGCCGTAAACACTCTCACCAGGGGCTACATAGAATTCACCCCGCTTGGCGAGGTTGTTCAAAGCATACGCAGTGACCTTTCCAGTCTCAAAAGACGAGAGGGAATTGAACCTTTTTCTTTTTATATCCCCTCTATATTCGCCATATTCCTTGAACGTGAATGATATAACACCCTCGCCATGTGTATCAGTTAAGAACTGTTGGTGATATCCGAGCGACCCTCTTGTAGGAACGGTTCCTGATATTCTCGATAAATTGTTTGAGAGCTGGTCGATACTGTCTATAGATGCCCTTCTTTGAGATAGCTTTTCAATGACCGCGCCCACATAATTCGGAGCTACTTCAGCCGTAAAGCTGAGTATGGGCTCAAACCTTTTGCCGCTTTCATATTTAAAGATGACCTTAGGAGCAGAAACAGAAAATTCGTAGCCCTCCCTCCTCATCTCCTCCATAATAATAGCAAGCTGCAGCTCTCCTCGCGCAACAATCTCAAACTTGCCTGTCCCCGCTTCCCTATATATGATACTAACGTTAGATCGCGATTCTTGTATGAGCCGTTCTTTTAGCTTGCTTACGGTAACGAATTTGCCCTCTTTGCCTGCGAAGGGACTATCATTTACGGAAAAAATAGCCGACATGGTTGGTTCATCAATGTGCAGAGGCGGAAGTGGAGCGGGATGCTCCTTGTCTGTCAAGGTTACGCCAACATCAATATTACTGATTCCGCTGACCGCTATTATGTCGCCAGAGCTTGCATAGTCGATAGGAACTCTTTTATTGCCCGTAAAGCCATAGAGTTTCATTATCTTGGCATTTTCTTTCTTGCCGTCGGGATAAACTGCAAGAACAGCGTCGTTGGTTCTAATCTCGCCGTTGACGACTCTTCCAATGCCAAGTCTTCCAAGATAGTCATCGTAATCTATAAGGCTTACCTGCACTTGGAGCGGATTATCATTGTTGCCTTTGGGATCATTGACATACTTAAGAGCGGCTTCGAAGAATGGTGTAAAATCCTTTTTTTCGTCAGACAGTTGTTCTATAGCATAACCTTGTTTGGCAGATGCATAAAGCAGCGGAAAATCGAGCTGTTTTGCGTTTGCTCCTAGGTTGTAAAAAAGATCGAACACTTGTCCAGCAACACTGTCGGGTATCGCATCCTTTCTATCAATTTTGTTGATAACGACAATAGGGTAAAACCCATATTTTAAGACTTTCGACAGGAGGAACTTTGTCTGCGGCATTGGCCCCTCAGCTGCATCGACAAGCAGAAAAACGCCGTCAACCATATTCATTATGCGCTCAACTTCTCCGCCAAAATCAGCATGTCCAGGTGTGTCGACTATATTGATCTTATAATCTTTATATGAAACAGACGCAACCTTCGACAGTATGGTCATGCCCTTTTCCTTCTCAAGATCATTGCTGTCAAGAAGCCTATCGCTTGTATCTCTAAGCTTACCTGAAAACCTCAATAGGCAGTCAACAAGTGTTGTCTTACCATGATCGACATGACTAATAATAGCGATATTCTTTACTTTCAACGACATCCTCCTACAACATAAAGTTTACAGGTCTTTTTAAATTATTAATAGGGAAATACTGAAGTTTGACAACTTATTGCTGCACAGCATCCTCAGGAAGTTTAATCATTTTCCCGCTTCTTATCAAAGTGTGTTCTTGAGACTTCGGGGTTCACCACGACGTTCTAAAGGTGACGGGCATGTTTTGTAGTCTAATTCGTTTCATAACAGCGGTCAACCAGATAGCCGACTGTTATCAAGACAGCCGGTGTGTCAGAATTCGGGAGCCTCTTTGTTCCTGGTATTCACTGTTTGGGTGCACAACGATCTCTTGACCGCAAATTATGGAAGGTTCTTCTCTCGCGTGCTAGCCATGCTCGCTCAAGCCGCAAAGGAAGCATCAGTTCCCAGCGGTCAGCAATCAACAATCAGCTCAAGGCGCACGATTTCCTTGCCCGCCTCGTTACTCTTCACGCATTACGCGTCACTGTGTTCTCCATGCCCTGTCTATCAGAACGCGACGACAGGCAGGCCTCTGCGCCTCGGCGAGAGGATAGTTCGTTCTATCACTCGTTGGCAGAGCCGTCCCGCAGGGCCCCGATTGATACCCAACTGAGCAGTGATCCAAGGACGAGCACAGCGCACCCTATCCACAGGCTCGCAGTTGGCGCTACGTGCAGGTAAAGACTGGCCACCACGGTGGAAAAGAACGGTGTAATGTAGGAAGCAGCAGCAACCAGAGTGAAGTTCCCCCTGCGCATGGATACCTCCCACGACCAATAAGCGACGTAGGTTACGATCCCTAGGAATCCCACTTCAAGAAGCGATCTCGCGCTCCACACATGCCCGCTCTCGGCAAGAAGCGATACGACGATGAGGGTGACGGCTGTGATTGGCAAGAATAGATCGACCATCCCTTGCCCAGTATTTCCTGCCCAGCGCCGCGTGAGGTTGGAATAGACGGCCCATGATATAGCAGCGCTTAGTCCCAATGAGTATGCAACTGGATTGGCAGACACGTTCTCCAGGATCGATCCGAACGAGACGCGCGATCCCTGCGTTAGCACAAGAAAGATCCCAATGAGCGCAAGGATCGTTCCCGGGATGAGCCAAACGGTCGCCCTCCTCTTGAGGACAACAAGGGATAGGAGGATTGTGAGTGTGGGCCAGAGGTAGTTTAGCAGCCCGACCTCCAAAACCTGCTGCCGCCCTGCGGCGTAACCGACCGCAAGGAAGAGCGCGATCATGTAGGACAGAAACGGTATGCCACACCCAATGAGGTACTTGAGCGGAATTTGGCTGATCTGTTTCCGCCTTTGACTAGAGTGCACAAGCCGTAGAAGCGCAATCGATCCGCTCACAGTGTACACAGCCGCTGCTGCACTCAGCGGCCCAAGCTGTTCTGAGAGACTGCGCGCAAGGGCTACGGTCGTGCTCCACAGGATAATCGCCACGAAGCCGCTGATCGTTCCCAAGCGCCTTTCCCTCGTCAAACCGTGTGCACCGATCTGGAACCTCCTACTTGAACCTGCCGTCCGATTTCTGCCTTCGTACGCGGCCGGGTACCTTCTCCAACCAGCCAAAGTGCGTTACCTGGTGATAGTCGAAGTCTGGCACGTAGGGCTTGATATCGAGTAGCGGCGTCCCATCGAGGATATCGATGTTTCTCACGTGCAGGATAGCTCCCTCGATCTTGATCAAATTGACCACTGAGAGCCCGATTGGGTTGGGCCGACGCGGAGCACGGGTGGCGAAGATACCACGCTGAGATCTGTCCATGAATGGAGCAACGTGGAGATCGAACCCGGAACTGCGGTGGAAGTGATAGATCAGGATGACATGCGAGAAACCGTCGAGGTCCTTCAACCCTTCGGCAAATTCCTCGAAGACCTCGACTGTGCCCGTGATCCCTTCTGCCCCAGCGGGTTGGATCGGCATCCCTTTAGGCGATTTGAACGGGCTGTGAATTATGCCGATTGATTCATACTCGATCTTCATGAAGGCTCCTTGCACGGACCAGCAACGGGAACCGCACGTTCGTCAGTCTACACTGGATTCCCCATAAACATCAATGCGCAAGGCCTGGCTTACTGCATGCTATGTCTACTTTCCCGGGCATTGTCGGACAATCGCCTCATCGATTCCCTTGTTTCCGTAGGCTTTGTCGAAGTGGACGGCGAACTCGCCGGCTAGCTTGTTCGCGCGCGCATCGTAGGCAGCTTTGTCCTGCCAGGTGTTCCTCGGGTTAAGGATCTCTGATGGCACATCGGGACAGGTGCGCGGGACGAGGACGTGGAATACCTTGTTCTCATCGTACTCGACATTTGCCAGCTTCCCGGTGAGCGCGGCATGTACCATCGCGCGGGTGAGGTTGATGTCCATCCTCTTCGCCACACCATACGGACCACCGGACCAGCCAGTGTTTACCAAGTAGACGGTCGTTCCATGCCTCTCCATCTTCTCTCCCAATAGGTGAGCGTACACATCCGGATTTCGCGGCATGAACGGCTCACCGAAGAAGCGAGAGAATGTCGATTTCGGCTCGACGATCCCAGTCTCCGTCCCTGCGAGCTTGCTCGTGTAGCCCATCAGGAACCAAAGCATTGCCTGTTCCTTGGTCAACTTGGAGATCGGTGGGATGACTCCGTTGGCATCGGCGGTGAGGAAGAGGATCGTCTTGGGGTGTCCGGAAGTGGATGACGGCTTTATGTTTGTCAGGTAGGTAAGGGGATAGGACGCGCGCGAGTTTGGGGTGAGTCGATCATCGTACAGGTCGAACTCGCCGCTGGGATAGAACATGGCGTTTTCCACGATCGACCCGTGCTTGCGATAGTCATCCACGTGCATCACCGCGTTGTAGATCTCGGGCTCCTTCTCTGGATCGAGGTCGATCAGTTTAGCGTAGCAACCGTTCTCGAAGTTAGCGATCCCATCGTCGCTCCAGCCGTGTTCGTCATCACCCAGAAGGGCACGGCGCGGATCGGCGGAGAGGGTCGTCTTCCCGGTACCGGAGAGGCCTAAAAGAAGCGCGGAATCCCCGTTCTTTCCCTCGTTTGCCGAGCAGTGCAGTGGCAGGATCCCTTCGGCTGGCAAGAGGTAGTTCATCACGGTGAACATCAGCTTCTTTACCGAGCCGCCGTAGGCCGAGCCGTAGACAACGCCGATCCTTCGGTCGTAATCCATCCCGATGACCATCGTCGATGTTCCACCAATGCGTGGGTCTATGCGCAGGCGTCCTTCGTATCGCTTCGGATCGAGCTTGTCGTAGGGAAGGACAAGCATGGTGAAGGGACGATCACCAAAGAGACTTTTTGCGATATCCGATGGAATCGGCCGGAACATATTATCTGTGAACAGAGCCGTGAGAGCCTGATCGCTGATCGTTTTTACGGGAAGAGCGTAAGCGGAGTCTGCACCAAGGACGCGGTCGGTGATGTACAGCTTCTGCTTGTGATTGAGCGTGGCAAGTGCGTCTTCAATCACCATATCAAACGTCTCTTCGTCGATCGGAATGTTGTTCGGAGAGTCCCAGTCGATATTGCCTTCGCTCTCCGCACGGCGGACCGTTAGCGTGTCAAGAGGGCTGCGTCCGGTCGATTCTGTTGGAGTCCATGTGGCCAGCGCTCCGCAACGACTGACGAGAGCCTCTTTGTTCTTGACAGCATCTTCGATCAGTGATTCTCGGGACGGGTTATCGATAACATTGTTTCTGGTAAGTAGCTCCTGCAAGCTGTGATCAAAGTCCATCGCTCTTTCACCCTCGCTAATTTGCTCCGCTCACACAAGCATGATGACGGGCGGTGCATCATACCGCATCCGACCGGGCAATTCACACGCATCACACAAGAACATGCACTTGCGTGCTAATCTACATGGGACTGGATAGAGGTGACCAAGATCAACATCTGCTGTATACTTGCTGATCTAAGTTTATGAGGGGGACTTATGGACTACTCTCCAGGGCTTTCTATCGCTACAGCAACGTTCGAGATTACTGTTGCTATCTGGGCTCTGCGTGGCCCAGGAAACAGGTCGATAATACGCACAACTGCTGCCATTCTTCTTTTTCTAGCGGGTTATCAGATTTTCGAAGTTGGCATCTGCGCCAATTCGGCTGCTAGCGGGTTCCTGCCGAGATTGGCGTTCATTGACGTAGCCTGGCTTCCACCCCTTGGGCTACTCCTGATCGCCAAGCTCCAGCGTCCACGCTCCCGCCTGACGTATGGGAATGCTTACGCCATGTTTGCTGCTGCACTTGGTATTGTCGTGTGGATCGCTCTGGACGGGGGATTTGTCTCTTCTTCGGTGTGCAATACGCTATTTGCGCGTTACACCAATCCCATGCCGCGATTCACGATATACGCTGGCTTCTATTGGCTGGGACTCCTGGGGATGATCGTGCACTCCGGATACGGTGTAAGGACGTGCTCAGATCCGCATCGCCGTCGTCTCCTCTTTCAGGTGTTCGCTGGGACGCTGGCGTTCCTTATTCCCTCCCTTGTGGTGTCAAGCTACTTGGCACCGGCGGAGGGGGCGCTCCCCTCAGTGATGTGTCACTTCGCGTTGATCTTTGCCGTTTTCCTCACGCGCTTGATCTACCTCGAACGCAAACCGGCTGAAGAGGAGCATACGCCGGCTGTCGCTCATTCCGGGTAAGAGACCTGGAGCTTGCGCTCTTTATCGTCTTTGATTCAACTCCCAAGTGCAACTGTCAAGCGGGTATGTGAAAAGAAAGGGGCAAGAGACAAGGCTCTTACAAACCAACTGTTTCACCACGAAGGGCACCAAGAGCACGAAGGTGTCAAAGAACAAAGCACTTGTATAAGACTTTTCACCTTGAGGAATATAGTAGCCAGTCCTGTTTACTACACCCCCAAGATGATCACCTTGTCTTCTACAAGTGTGCCGTCCTGGTTGCCGCAATCGAGACGCACGCCTTTGTACTCCACCGGTAGTGGTGTACAAGCTTGAAACGAATCCCATTCGCTTTGATCTTGTGAGCAAGCCACTGCTCATACGTCGACTATAAATGATCCTGCCTCAGTTCTTGGCGGATGTTGAGGCAAAGCCAAGCACCCGATTTGCTGGATTACTTTCTTCGTGTCCTTCGTGCTCTTCGTGATGAATCTTGATCAAGTGCGCGGGGTTTACTTATCGCTTTGATCGCTTAGAATCAGGGCATGACAACTCCTGATACGATCCAACCGGCACATCGACATCTGTGGAGTGGATTCTCGACCGACGATCCGAAAGCTGAGATTGGAGTCCTCGGTGTTCCATTCGATGGGGCGACGAGCTTCCGCAAAGGAGCATCGTTCGCTCCGAGTAAGATTCGCGAATTGACTCCGCATGCCTCCCCTTCTACCGAGGAGGGTATCAGCCTTGCCGGACTGAGGGTACGTGATTACGGAGATGTCTTTGTAGATCTTGATTGGAAGCGTTATTTCAAGACGGTTGAGGCACGCGCGCAGCAGGTTCTAAATCACCATTTGGCGATATTCCTCGGCGGCGATCACTCTGTCACCATTCCGCTTACGCGGGCGTTTAGTGCTGCTGTGAACGGGAAATTTGGGATGATTCACATCGACGCGCACCTCGATCTCGCCGACACTTTCGAAGGGTCTCGCTGGTCGCACGCCTGCACACAGCGAAGGGTGCTGGAGCTTCCCAATATCGATCCGCAGCACCTTGCTTTCGTTGGAATCCGCTCATTCATGGATGATGAGTCGGAGTTTCTTGCCGGTCATCCAGAAATCGAAGTTCACACAGCGCGTGATGTCCACGTGCAGGGAATCGAGAAAGTTGCTCTTTCTGTTGTAAAGCAGTTGCAGGGAGTGAACGCCGTCTACGTGACGCTCGACATCGACGCCCTCGACCCAGCGTACGCCCCGGCAACTGGAACGCCTGAGGCGGGCGGCCTCTCCACTCGTGACGTGTTGGAGCTTCTGCGGGAAGTCTTCTCTAATCTGTCGGTGCGCGCGCTTGATGTCGTGGAGGTCTCGCCCCCGCTCGATCACGCTGATATCACCTCCGTCGCCGCGATCAAGGTGATCTACGAGGCGTTTGGCTGGGTGCATGCGAAGGACTCTGTGAATCCCCAGTAGGTAAAGCGAACAACCTGGCTATTGTCATCGGATGGCGCGCTCCCCACTGTTTCTGTTGAGAGGATCCCGTAGCTGTTGGTGTTTCCAACTAGGAGCCTTTGTTTGACACGTCAAGTGCTCTTTTGTATACTGCTTTTTGCTTTTCATTTGACCGGCCCACAAAGGCTCCTGGGGGTACGATGATCGTGAGGAACAGAACGCTTTAGACTGAGTTGGCTGTAGTTTTCTGTCGGCTCGTTCGTCGTCGGACGGTTTCCCTTTTCTTTGATCTCCAAGGAGCTACTATGAGTATCCCTGCTCTGGAACTCAAGCAAGTACGCAAAGTTTTCCTCAAGAAGAATCAGAAGGCACGCTTCTCTCGCGCCAAGCGAGAGGAGGTTGTCGCCCTTGAAAAAGTGGATCTGGCGGTTAAGCGCCGCGAGATCTTCGGTGTCCTCGGACCGAACGGATCGGGGAAGTCGACGCTAATCAGGCTCGTATCAACCTTACTCCTTCCCGATAGCGGAACGGTTCGTGTTTTCGGCCACGATGTGGAGAAGGAAGAATTTGCGGTGAAGCGCCTCATAAACCGCGTGTCGGTCGATGCAGCGTTCTTCAAGAAGTTCTCACCGATGGAGAACCTAACCTACGCCGCCCGCCTCTACGGGATGCCGATCCACGAGGCGCGTGAGAAGATGCGCCAGATCATGCTCCGTCTTGGCCTGAAGAAATCCACATTCACCCAGCCGATGGAGAACATGTCGCGTGGGATGCAACAGAAAGTAGCTGTGGCTCGCGGATTTCTCACCTCTCCCACGCTTCTTCTCCTCGATGAGCCGACGACCGGTCTCGATCCTCATTCCAAGCTCGATGTGCAGGGCTTTGTGCGAGAGATCCGAGAGGATCACGATGCAACGATCCTCCTCACGACGCACGACATGGAGGAGGCGAACCGGCTGTGCGACCGGATCGCGATCATCGATGAGGGGAAGATCATCGCCCTCGACACTCCGGAAGGACTGAAGGGGCTCGTCAGCAAGCATAACGGGCGTGACACAACGCTTGAAGATGTGTTCATGGAACTTACTGGAACGCGAATGGAGGAGAAGGAGCGTGACGAATGAACGCGATAGTGCGTGAGATGCGTAGCGCGTTCGCCTTTGTCGAGCGCAATATCAATCTGATCAAACGCTATTGGGGCTGGGAGATCGTGTGGTTGATCTATTCACTCGTCAACTCGCTCGCTGTCACCTACATCGGCGCAGGGATGGAAAGAATAAGCGGTCAGGCCCTCGACACGCAGTATCTGATCACCTACCTTCTGGTAGGAACACTGATCTGGTCGTACCTTTCAGTGATCTTCTACGCGATCAGTGAGATGATCGCTTGGGAGCGCTGGGAGGGGACGATCGAGTACACGTTCATGGCCCCGGTTTCGCGACCGACACACCTCGTTGGAACGACACTGTTTGCCATCGGGTACGGTGTGCTGCGCACGCTTGTCATCTTAGTGATCGTTGCTTCGTTCTTCCATCTCGATCTGTCGGGAGCGAACATCTCTGGGGCTGTCTTGCTTCTCCTTGCGGGGAGTGTGTCGTTTGTCGGCCTTGGGATACTGGCCGCCGTTCTGCCGTTGCTCTACCCAGAGAGGGGAGCGCAGATGACAAACGCAGCGGCGGCGCTCCTACTGCTGATATCGGGGGTCTACTATCCGGTGGAGACTCTCCCGCTCTGGTTGCAGAGGATTGCCGCGGCATCGCCAGCGACGTATGTGATCAAGGGGATGCGTGGCTGCCTGTTGCATGGCAAAGCAACGGTAACGCTTCTTCCCACCGTTTTCCTCCTCTTCGGTGCGGGGATTGCGGTCATCGCAGTCGGGCTCGTTGTCTTCCGCTACGTAGAGCGGTACGCGAAGCGCACTGGGAAGCTCAAGCGAAGCGGATAATTTTGCGAACAGAAACGCGCGGTTGTATGATTGTGTCTCGCCTAGTAGCGACAAGAGGAGTGGGCAGATGCCGTTTCGAGATGGAACCGGACCGAGAGGGATGGGACGTGGTAGGGGGATGGGGCGCGGGCGTGGTTTAGGAATGGGCCGTCGCATGGGTTCTTCCTCAGGAGAAAACTCGACGAAGACTGCAACAATAGTAATAGACCCTGAAAAGTGCACTGGTTGCGGAAAGTGCGTATCAGTGTGCCCAACCGGGGCTTTATCTCTTGTTGATGGAAAGGCGAAGGTTGATCAACTGCGTTGCAAAGGTTGTCGTGCGTGTGTTGCTGTATGTCCGACGGGAGCGATTACATGAGTGATGAGCAACGAAGAAGTATCCGAGTTGCCATAGCCTGTAAAGGGGACCAGATACCTCGCAGGCACTTCGGAGATTGTCCCCAGTTTCGCGTGTATGAGCTTTACGAAGACGGAGAATATCATCTTATCAGAACCCAGAGAAACACATCACCCGAAGAGCAGAAGCACGCTGACCCCAAGAAGATGAAAGGAGTTACGAGCCTTGTTTCTGAGTGTGAGGCTCTCGTCAGTGGGCTTGCGAGCCCTAATTTTGTGCGCATCCGGGATACGAAGGCGATTCAACCAGTTGTTACAAAAGAAGAGACCGTTGCGGGAACCCTGCGTGCACTCGGAAGAGGATTTGATGAGCTGTGGGGTCTTGTCACCGCTCGTCGCCAGGGAGAACACCCTGCGGTGATCCTGACAATCGGTTAAAAGTGAGAAGGGGCCACGAAATCGCGGCCCCTTGGTTTGCGTTTTTATTGCTCAGATCGGTCAGCCTACAAGTGTTTCTGAACCTCAGCTAGTAGTTTCTGCGCGTGCACCTGCGAATACGCGTTCATAAACGGGAACTTGTCACCAATTGGAGCGTTGATGACGCTCTGCAGGATGCGAGCTGCATCCTTCCACTGCTTCTTCGGCATTAGGTAGAACTCGACGAAGAAGGTGCGGTTCTCAAAGTACTCATTTGCTCCTGGAACCTTTCCCTTGTCGGTGCAGTAGTTGGGTTCATCGACCACGTGGCAAAGATAGGAGAGGGCCTTGTTCATATCCTTTCCGATCGGCAGACCGGAGTAGTAGGCGCCGTAAGAGCGATAGATGCCACCGGACAGGTAACTCGTATCGAGCTCAAGTAGACGATTCATGATTGCTCCGGTGCGCTTCGTTACCCCCGCCATTACTGCCTTTAGCGGATGCTTCTGTGCCACTCGCAGCCAGTTGGAATTTGTCCAATAAAGGGCAGCGATATCCGTCTCAGTAGCAACGGCACTGTCGAAGCGCTTTTTCTCCAGCTCGGCAAACTTCGGGTTCATGCGCAGGCTCTTGAGGCCCCAGTTCTTCCCTTTGAGGTAAATATCCTCATTCTTGGAGGGGTCAACAAAGACGTTCCCCAGCGTGTAGTAGGCTTGCGACAGCTTGTTGACGATATCCTTGAGGGAAATATCGATGGCAAACGCACCAACCTTGTCTTCGTTTTTCTCATCGAGGGCAGCGGTCACTCCAAGCGCTGCCTTGAACGCGTCGATGATTCCCAGCAGTTGAGCTTGTCCTGTATCAGAGTACTCAATCGTGAAGGCATCGTTCTGATAATAAGAAAGCGCCGTATCGAGATCCATCGATACAGGTTTCACCTGTGCAGTTGCAACAACACCGACAAGTAGCAACAGACAGAGACCAACAACCAACAGTTTGTTCATGCTCTCCTCCTTAACAACGCATAGGCTAGGCCATGATAGCCATCAAGTGAAATCTCTTCCCTCTTGCACCACATATGCCAACTTTACCGATGCTTGTTCACCTGGTCAAGAAGCTCTCTTGCCAATTCTTGATCGAAAGCGTTATACAGTGGGTATTTATCACCGATTGGATCGTCTATGATACTTTGTAGGACACGTGCTGCCTCATCCCACAAGCCTTTCTCCATCAGATAATACTGAGCGAAGATGAGCCTGTTCTCAAAGTAGGCATTGCCATTGGGGTCGATGGGGCAGTCGGCACAGTCGCTGCAATACTGCGGCTCATCGATCACAGGGCAGATGTAGGAGAGTGTTCGTGGCAGATTCTGCCCAAACTTCAGTAGGGGAAACGGCGGGAGTCCGCCCCAAAAGGCAGCAAGTGAACGATAGGGACCATACGCGATGTATGTCCTATCAACGGCGAGGGAGCGTTCGGCAAGAGCTAGAAGTTTTGGCGGATCATTGCGTGCAATGGCCCCAAGCTTATCGAACTCATCCTTGCGTGCCCAATTGGCGTAGGTCCAGTACAGCGCGGCGACGTCGGTCTCCTGATCAACAGCAGCGATGAAGTTATGCCTCTTCTCTTCAGTAGCGAATTTCGGACTCATGCGCAGGCTCTTCAACCCCCACAGCCTCCCCTTGTCAAATACACTCGCTGCTTGATTGCCATTGCGCAGGAAGACATCTCCCAGGGTGTAATAACACTGAGAGAGCTTGTTCACCCAGTCCTTGTGATCAAGAGCGATTGGTAGCTTCTTGTAGGCATCCTCGTTTGTATCATCGAAAGTTGGAGTCACACCGAGTGCATCTTTGAGCGCTTGGATTGCCTCCTCTAGCTGCGCTCGCCCACCAGCATTGTACTGGATCATGATGTCTGAGTTTTCTGGAAACAGCTTGAGCGCCTCATCGATCGTCATCGACATGGCGGGAGCAGCAACGACAAGTACCAATAGCAGTAGTAGCAGCACTTTTTTCATAGATCCTCCCTCTCGTCTCTTTGACATAGCGCGCTACTTTAGCTGATCATAGCCCGTGCACACAAATATCAGAGTTGCTTCTCGAACTTCAAGTGGCCGGAGGTTGCGTTCAGCGCGCAACGTGGTATATTTCCACAGTCGCAATACTTAAGAACTAAGGAGGATGACATGGCTAATCCAAAAGTGGATAAGGATCTATGCATCGGTTGTGCACTGTGCACTCAGGTCTGCCCAGATGTATTCGAGATGGGGGCAGAGGGCACAGCACAGGTAAAGGCCGGAGCCGACACCAATGCCGCCTGCATTCAGGAAGCAATTGATCAGTGCCCTGTTGGTGCAATCAGCGCTTAGCACATGTGTCGAGCCGGTAACGCCGGCTTATTAGAATGAAAGAGGAAGCGTCACAGATTTTCTGTAGCGCTTCCTTTTCCTCTCCACGTTGAGCTGATGGCTCTGGTCAATCGCGGGCTAATGGACAAGGAGTACTGGAATGACTCCTTGCTCATCACTCATCGTTTCAAGCACTCTGCCCACGAGTAAGCACATGCACGGGTCTGGTCGATCCCAGTGCATGACGTATCTCGGAGCCGAAGAGGTCACTCGTGTGCTGTTTTTCCAGCGGCTCCAAAAGTGCTGATGACAACAAACAAAGAACGCTCAGCACCGGACGTTGGGACGCCTTGTCCTCCCGGTGCTGAGCGTGTTTTCAATTGCGCATCGGTGATACGAAATAACTCACTACGCAGCGATCGCCAGTGATCCCATCGGATCCCACGGATGGAGTTTGATCGGCTCTGTATCGAGGACCGCCAGCAGCTCAGGATCAAGGAAGCGCTTTTCTATCGCCACTTCGTACATGAATTCGTCGAACCAGCGGTCGCTCATGACAAAGAAGCCCTTGTCTCCCAGCTTGTCCCCCCAACTGTTCTCCACGCGCCACTTGCGCGGCGCACCAGATTCATCGAGATCAACGCCGGTGAGGACCATGGCGTGCGTCATCACGCTCTGCCCATAATCCACTCGCTCTGCCTTGTCCGACTTGAACTGCGTGTCGTAGACAAGCCCGTAGTCGTATACTTCCATGTCAAGGATTCCCAGGTCACGCTCCATCATCTTACCGACGTCACATCCAAACCAAACGGGCTGCCCTGCCTTGATCATCTCCACCGCCGCTTGCTTGAACACGGGCATCTCCACGTTCAGATAGCGCACGATGTTGCCGTCGACAACGTTTCCCAGGTACTCCACTGTATACAGCTTATCAAACGGCTTGTCCGCGGTGGGGCAGTTGATCAAGCAGGCGACGGAGTCAAGATCATACTTCACATACTCCTCGAAGAACTCCCGCGGGGTGATCTCCCCGGCGCGATGGAACTTTTCGTCCTTGTCGTGCCACTGCCAGAAGAACCGCTCTGGCGGCTGGCCGAGGTGGATGCAGAGCATGCGGTAGATCACTGCCAGCATCTCCTCTTTGCGCGCCCGCAATTCATCGATCCCGACACCTTGTTCGTGCATCTTGCGGAGGTCGGCGGCGTACTCGCGCAATTTCGTGGTAATGATGTAGTTCATCACGCGCGAGTTGCTGCTGCTCTCCGTTTCCGGCATCACCGATTTTGGAACAACCCCGTACTTCTTGACGAGGTTGATGAACATGTCCCACTGCCCGCCGTCTTGGATCGGGTCCTTGAGCAAGAACATGAACAGACGCCCGTCGATCGGCTCATCGAGGGTAGCGATCACACTTTCAAGGAAGTAGTTCGACTTCTCTAGCTTGTCCCAGAACATCTGGTAGCTCTGCGACAGCTCGAACTCCTTCATGTTAAGATTCTTCATGGCCTCCGCGCGCAACACGTTCAGCCCAGAGAAGAGCCAACAGCGGCCGCTCTTCATCTGCGCGGTAGCCTTATTACTCGGCAGCTTATGTGAAAACGCATGATCGGTTCCAGTGACGACCGCTCGGTTCAGCGCTACGGAGTGCACCGAGTTCTTAGTGACCGCATCTAGCGAAAGGCGATTCTTGGGGCTGCTGTTGAAGGCATCGGCAAAGGCAGCCAATTGTTCCGGTGTAACGTTTTTGGAAGTGACGCTTGCCATTATTCTCACTCTCCTTGAATTGCGCGGACTGCTACAGTTACAGCTTGTCCATCAGATGATATCCATATCCTCTTGTGAATGCCCATACAGCATACACCACTGCTCGTTATATTCTGAAGGCTGACTCGCGTTGTAAAGCAGAAGTCTGAATCGAGAGAGGAGATCGCTACCAAGGCATCAATAATGAATACATCTCGTTTCTCAGAAGTTAAGTATCCTTTGCCTTGATTCATCCCATCGTTAGTGGTGCGCCTCCCGTGTTATCCTTGACTTGACATCCAGCAGGAAAAGTGCTATGGTGATTCTTGTTTGCGGTTCTACCACTATACCGGTGCAAATATGGGGACATGAGACATGCCGTTTCAAGAGATCGCTCCAAGAAAGACCAAAGCAATGTATGTTGCAGAACAAATACTTGCTACGATTAAACAGGGAGAATATCCGGTGGGAAGTCAGCTTCCTCCAGAGCGGCGAATTGCCGAACAAATGAAAGTTAGTAGGAATTCAGTGCGCGAAGCTCTTCGCGCACTTCAGATCATAGGTATCATTGAAAGTAAAGCAGGAACGGGGACGTACGTCTCTGGAAATGGAGAAAGAGGCATCGATCTTAGTAGAGTTGTTGCTTTTGTGGAAGGAAGTAAGGATTTATTTGAAATATGGGAGGCAAGACAAGAACTCGAAACCAGCTTGGCAAAACTCGCTAGTACAAAAGCCAAGAAGAGTGACCTCCGCAATATCTCTACCGCTTTAGAAGAGATGCGCACAGACTCTGCCATAGCAGACAACGCAAGATATCTAGAGGCTAACAGGATTTTCCACTTATCTGTAGCTGAAGCAGCTCACAATTTTGTGTTGATGGAAGCTCTTCAGCCTCTTATAAAGGCAACCAGCCAACAATTACTAGATGAGATAGATTTAGGATATACTTGGCAGAAAGAACAGAAGGATTTAGATACGCATAAAGAAATCTTTGTCGCAATCAGAAATCATGACAGTGATGGCGTGTGTAAAGCGATAAAACGCCACTTTACTTTACTAGATAAATATCGGAAAGGGTATAATGATTTGGAGGAGTTAGGAGAAACGGCATGAGAACTGTTCTTGTTCTTGGATCAGGAAGGGTAGTGAACCCGTTTGTTCGCTATCTGTTGGATGAAACGGATCTGAGCTTGATTGTTGCATCATTGGATGTTGACAGAGCATCCGACATCATTGGCTCTCATCCCAGAGGATCGGTCAAGACACTGGATGTCCGTGATATAGATGCGTTAAGAGCTGTTGTATCTGCTCCCTCTGTAAGTCTTGTTGCCAGTTTTCTTCCCCCAGTTTATCACGTCGATGTTGCAAAACTATGTATCGCAAACGGAAAACCAATGATATCTACTTCGTATGCTAGCGACCAGCTTAAGGCACTAAGTAGAGAAGCAGAACAAAGAGGAATCCTAATTCTTGCAGAGGTTGGTCTTGACCCTGGCATCGATCACATGTCTGCAATGAAGACTATACACGATGCTCAGAATGATGGGAAGAAGGTAATAAGTTTTCGCTCCGTTTGCGGCGCTATCCCAGCCCCTGAAGCCAGTCTAAACCCATTTGGATACAAGTTCTCTTGGTACCCGGAGGGAGCCCTAAGCGCAGCAAAACGCCCGGCACGGTATTTAGAAAATGGAAGGGAAATCGCAATTTCATCCGATAGCCTTCTTGAGCATTACTCCCTGCAATATATCGAGGGATTAGGCTATTTTGAGAATTATCCGAACATGAACTGTTTACCATATTTGCAGACCTACGGTATCTCGACGGCCCGGACAATCTATCGTGGCACTCTTCGATATATCGGGTGGTGCGAAACGTTAAGTAAATTTAGGAAATTGGGCTTGCTTAATGAAGAAGAACGAGATGATTTAGAACACCTCTCATACCGACAGCTTCTTGAGCAACTAACGGGGAGTGCAAATCAAGATGAGCTTACGCAGAATCTCAAGAGTCGGTTTTGCATAGATAAGGAATCTAGCATCATGAGGCGGCTTGAGTGGCTTGGTCTCCTAAGCGATACTCCTCTACCCACTCAGCATGGATCTGTTTTTAGTATCTTGCTAGAAACAATGCTTGAAAAGATGTCTTACGTGGAAAATGAGAGGGATATGGTCGTTCTTCAGGATGAATTAATAGTCGAACATCTAGAGAAACAAGAGACGGAAAGGATAACCTCGACACTTGTAGATTATGGGGTGCCTGGTGGAGATTCAGCGATTGCACGCACAGTCGGCATTCCCTCGGCCATTGCTACAAAGTTGATTTTACAGGGGAAGATTGACCTTGTAGGAGTCCGCATACCTACCGATCCTACGATCTACAAACCAATTCTCCAAGAGCTCAAGCAGCAAGGCATTAGTCTTCACGAAAAGCATGAACAGCTTGTATCCAAGAACGAGGAGGTGATCTAGGAAGTTACAGGTAACTGAGAAAGAGCAAGAAAATCGGGGAAGGAAATCAGGGCTGTAGTTGTGTGATTAAGGAGGTATAGAGATGTTTAAGTTCAAAGGCCTTGTGCTGGGGATGCTTTTACTTGCCCTAGTAGGTGGATATAGTATAGTTACATGGGGAGATAGTGCTCAACCTCGTACCGGGGGGACACTAATTGTACCTGAGACATATAGCGCTCATATTTCAATGGATCCAATTCGTATTGGAAACGAGAGAGCTGAGGACATCCAAGTGATCATTCAAGCCCTTGAAGGTCTCGTGAAACTGGATCTCCCAACGCTTAAAATAGTTCCTGCAATAGCAGAGAGTTGGGAAATCAGCGATGATCTCTTAACATACACATTCCATATTCGACATGGTGTCAAATTCCATAACAGCCGTGAGGTGACAGCTCAGGATGTTATCTATTCATTTGAACGGCTAATGAATCCAGCCGAGGCCGCTGTACCAATTCATATTCTTGCAAATGTGGCTGGCGCGGATAAGTATCAGGCAGGAACGGCGAAGCACATTTCTGGTATTAAGCTTGTCGATGATTACACGGTTCAAATCACTTTAGCCTCGCCTGATGTGGTCTTCTTGTATAAGCTTGCTGAAGCTGGTGCATCAATAGTACCTGCAGAGGAGGTCAATCGTTTAGGAAAGGACTTCGGCCGTACGCCTGTAGGGACTGGACCATTCAAGTTTGTTAGCTGGGTGGGAAATGACATTACTCTTGAGGCTTTTGATGGTTACTGGAATGGGCGCCCTTATCTAGATAGGCTCATCTACAGAACCATGTTGGAGGCGGGAACACGAGAATCTGCATTTGAAGCCGGGGAGATTGATGCAACTATTCTTACGTCTCCACAATATGCAAAGTATAGGAATAACCCAACCTATAAGAACGATCTTATCGAGGTTGCCGAGCTTTGGACGCGAAACTTGTGCTTCAATACCCGCGAGGGTCCATTCGCCAATAAGCTGGTGCGACAAGCTTTCAACTATGCCATTGACAACAAGACAATAATTGAAAAGTTTCTCTTAGGGAAAGCCTATACGTGTATAGGCTATATACCTCCGTCACTGCCAGCGTTTAACCCTGATCTGCTTCCGTATAATTACGATCCTGAATTAGCGAAGTCACTTCTCAAGGCCGCGGGATACGAAAACGGTGTTGCTGTAGAACTCATAGGCGCTCCAACCGCACAGACTTGGGGAATACCTTATGTTGAAGCGGCGCGGCCGTATCTGGAAGCAGTTGGATTTAAGCTCACACTGGTTCCGCTGGAATCTGCAGCCCGCCATGCCCGCGCTAATGCTGGCAAATTTGATGGGTATATGACGTCGACTGGTGGTGTACCTTCATCATTACAGTACATGAGTCGGTTCCTCTCTCAGTATTCGCGATCAGAAGGCAACACCCCTGCCTACTTCAATCCTCGATTCGATTATTACATGAACCGTGCAAGCAAGGAATCTAATTTTGACAAGAGGATGAACCTCATTAGGAAAGCCGAAGCCATTTTTGTTGATGACGCTCCTATCTGGTTCTGCAACTACAGTAAAGCGGTCATGATTCATCAACCATGGGTGCATGGCTTAAAGCCTGTGGCGCTGGATCTGTCGTATCAACCAATGGCTTCCGTTTGGATCGATGAAACAAGTCCACGAGCCAAACAGTAATAAAGACTCATTGCCCCTGGCTTTGCTTCGAGGCCAGGGGCATACTAGGATTAAATGTTTACATTCTTCATAAGACGTATCCTCCAGTTTATACCAACTGTGTTGGTAGTTAGCTTCATTATCTTCATATTACTTAACGTTATGCCAGGTGATGCTGCTCTCTTAAGTGGAAATCCACGCGGAGGTGTAGATCCAAGAGTTGTTGCAGAATTACGGGCAAAATGGGGCCTAGATGATCCACTCTATATTCGCTATTTTAGATACCTGGACAACTTAGTTCATGGAGATTTGGGTGTCTCCTTTCGGCAGGATAGGGCCGTCTCGGACATCTTGAAGACACGCCTTCCCGTCACGTTTCGGTTGGCTGGATTCGCCATCTTTCTTGCGGCTATTAGTGGAGTTAGTTTGGGCTTTATCTCCGCTATACACCAAGGATCAGCAGTAGATGTGGGCGCTATGGTTGGTGCAGTAGCAGGCATGTCCATTCCTAATTTCTGGTTAGGCCTAATGTTAATGTATTTATTTGGAGCCTTGTGGAGAGTGCTTCCTACGTCAGGGTACGGCGCTGGAAGGTTCGTCTATTTGATTCTTCCTGCAATTACTTTAGGGGTCAGATATATGGCTCTCCTTGCTCGGATAAGCCGCGCTTCTGTCTTGGAGATTGTTTATCAAGATTACGTAAAAACAGCTAGAGCAAAGGGGCTTTCTGAGTGGAGAGTGAGATATCGGCATATTTTCCGAAACGCCCTTATACCGGTAGTAACAGTAATCGGCCTCCAATTTGGAGGTATGTTAGCAAGTGCAGTGGTAGTAGAGACCGTATTCTCACTACCCGGTATTGGAAGTTTATTAGTGCAATCGATATTCAACCGTGACGTTCCTGTGCTGCAAGGATGTATTCTTGTCATTGTTGTAACGTTTCTCGTTGTCAATCTAGCGGTTGATCTAGTATATGGGTATATTGACCCACGTATTCAGTATGATTAAAGGTAGTGTAATATGGAACTAAAAACATTTATAAAGAGGAATAAGGGTTTAGTGATCGGAGGATCTATCGTCTCTACTGTCATTATTATCGCCATTTTTGCCGGTTTAATTGCACCGCACAGTTTTAGGATAGGCAATCTCATGGATGCGCTTTCCCCTCCGTGCAAGAAGTATTGGTTAGGAACCGATCAATATGGGCGAGATATTCTCAGTAGGCTCATGTATGGAGCGCGGCTGTCATTGATGATAGGATTCGTTGCTCAGTCCATTAACACCTTCATTGGCGTCACATTGGGACTAATTGCCGGTTATTACGGCGGGGTAGTTGATGATATCATTATGGGTATAACCAACATTACTCTCTCCATGCCCGCGTTGATATTGGCTCTTGCAATTATGGCTCTCTTGGGGCCTGGAATAATTAACCTATTTATCGCCCTAGGAATAGTAAATTGGACCTATACGTGTCGAATTGCACGCGCAGAGACGCTATCTGTACGAGCAACAACCTATACTGAAGCAGCTCGAGCGCTAGGATGTTCTCCTTTCAGAATCTTGAGAAAACATATTCTGCCGAATATTCTTGGACCAATCCTTGTAATTGTTACCCTTGGCGTAGCAGATGCCATATTGGTGGCAGCTACATTGAGCTTTCTGGGGCTGGGAGCACAACCCCCTACACCTGAATGGGGAGCGATGTTGAGCAATGGTCGAAATTATCTCTACTTTGCTCCCTGGATTTCGATATTTCCAGGAGTAGCTCTGTTTATTACAATCTTGGGCCTTAATATTCTCGGTGACGGATTACGAGATTTCTTGGATCCTCATCTAAAGACATTAAAAAGGTAATATGATAATGAACCCTATTTCTTTTATCAAAGGGCATATGGGTGGAAACGAGATTATTCTCTTAAACGGAGAAGAAATTCCCACAGGGAGAGACCTTGAGGTTGCTTTGCAAGTTCTCTATCCGCCAAACATTAGGGGCCACGAAGTAGGCGTCCTTTATCCAGCAAAAGGGAATAACAACCTAAAAGCAAAGATTGTGGGTGGAATATCTAAACAATTTATTAGCATGTGCGGTGGACTAACGCAAGTACTTGGAAAAGCACTGGTCACGACGAATCTTAGGCAGGAGTTTGATCTATCGATTACTGACCCTGTTACTTCTATCATACTAGAGACAATATCAGGCCCGGTAAGAATTACAATTGTGACCAATAGTGAAAAAGAGACCTCTGTCGTGACAGACATGACATCATTTGTAAAAGCCTGTTATTATTATGGAATTGAATCTCTTAATGTCTTTAACGTTCACGTCATGAAGGTCGGGAAGTTTCTTGTCGCTAACGTGGACGCTATCCATCACGCTTATCCTGACATAAATCTGGAGAATACAGAGCCGAAGACGCTTCGCGTGCTACGAAACATGCAAAAAGAATTTAATGCACTTCGATTTCCACATGCACCTACTGCTAACTTTTCCGTGTATGATCTCCATCCATTAAGTGCAGAACATACCGGACGGGTGATTTTCCCACATGGAATAGCTAGTGATCGTATTGAACCCGCTTGTGGAACTGGAACAGTCGCTATTGGTCTAGCAATGGCAGAAAGTGGTGAGATTAATTATTCTGAGAGTGGCAGTGCACACCTATTATTCGAATCAGGAGGGAGCACCTTCAAAATCGGTGGGCCTGACATTACAAGTCTGGAACTGGAGCTTCAAGACAGAAAGGTAACAAAGGCTGCTTTTAATCATAGTTTAGTAGAAATTGTAGCAACGGGACAATTATGGATCTAGAAACGAACAACCATAGAGGAACAGGATGAATAGGCAAGTGGACCAGCCACTAATTGGAATGTTGTGCTGGGAGAAAAGAACTATTCCTTCTGCTTTACGAGAGCTCTCAGAATTACCCGGCAACGCGACTAACCCCTTAACATTCTCTTTCCCTGTCCTTTATGAACCGATTATTGGCGCAAATCTCGACACAGTAGTCAAGCAGCCATCTGGAGCACTTCTAGTTCCAATGATCCAAGCATGTCAACGGTTGGAGAAGAAAGGGATACGGGCAATTACGACAAGTTGCGGTTTCAATGCTCTCTTTCAAGAAGAACTTGCTAATTCAGTAAACATACCTGTTTTTACTTCAAGCTTATTACAGGTCTCTTTTGTGCATAGGATGCTAAGGGCAGATCGCACAATTGGAATAATAACCGCCGATAAAACTTCTTTGACAAGAGCACATTTAGAGGCCGTAGGAATAGATCAATCTATTCCGATTTGTATAGCAGGATTAGAGAAAACCATCGCATTTTCTCATAGTGATGTCGTTTCCGGGGATCAACTGGACATTGAAGGTTTCAAAGAGGAACTTCTAGATACCGTTGTCCTCCTGCTTGAAGAAGCGCCAAGTATGGGCGCAATTGTTCTAGAGTGCACTGATTTACCTCCTTTTGCAAATGAGATTGCCCAAGCTGCTAATCTTCCAGTATTCGACATCGTAACATTGACGAAATATATTTATACTTCGCTTATCTGATGAAAAAAAATATTCATAGTCTATGCAAATGCTAAAATGATAGAAATATTCATACCTGATATCGTTATTGTGAACGGACAAATACATACCCTCGACAAACAACATGATCCTTTCTCTGAGGCACTAGGGATTACAGGAAATAGGATCATGCTCGTGGGGCTGAACCGTGAGGTAGAGGCTCTCGCAAAGGGCAGGACTCGTGTGATCGACGCAAAGGGACGCGTAGTCCTCCCTGGATTCATCGATGCGCATACGCACTTTGCGCACATGGGGATTAGGGAAGGGCAGCTTAATCTGTCAGATACGAAATCGAAGCACGAGGCTCTGTCCAAGATCAGAGGCTTTTCCCTCAATAAGGCGTCCGGGGAATGGGTCATCGGGTCGGGATGGGACGAGAGCCACTGGAGCGACAGCAAGGAGTACATGACAAAAGGGGAGCTCGACGCTGTCGCACCGAACAATCCCGTTCTCCTTCGCAGGGTGGACGGGCACCTTGACTGCGTCAATACACGAGCGCTAGAGATCCTGAACCTTCGCAAAGATACCATTGGCTACGAGATAGTGGATGGAGTGGCGACGGGCATTCTTAAGGAGGACGCAGTCGAATTGGCTGCCAAGATCCTAGAGCCGAGCGTCGAACAGTTTGCCACCGGGATCACTACCGCCACAAAGACTGCGCATCGCCTCGGTGTGACCTCTATTCAGGATGCTCAGGTCGATGGGAGGATGCTGAAGGCATACCGCTCGCTCAATCAGGCGGGAGAACTGAACATCAGAGCGAGCCTGATGCCGACGACGGAATACCTGGACGACCTGGTCACACTCGGCCTCGGGGCGGGGTTCGGCGATGACAGGCTGAGGCTAGGGCCGCTCAAGGTGTTTTCCGATGGCTCGATTGGCGCGGGAACAGCCGCGATCAGCGAACCGTATCTGGACAATCCCGATGAGTTGGGTCTGTTGATGTGGGAAAACGAAGAGTTGGAGAATATAGTCTTCAAGGCTCACAAGAACGATATTCAGCTCGCGATACACGCGATCGGGGATCGTGCGATCGATCTTGTGTTGGACTGTTTCGAGAAGGCTAACTTGCAGCAGAAGAAGGATCTGCGCCACCGAATCGAACACGCCGAGATGCTATCTGTGAAGCAGATCACGAGAATGAAGGAGATGAAGATCATCGCCTCGATGCAGCCAAACTTCGTCGGGCAGTGGGGCCTTGCGGGCGGGATGTACGATCATCGCTTGGGGCGCGAGCGCACAATGTCAATGAATCCGTTTGCTTCCATTGTTAAGAGCGATCTACCACTCGCCTTTGGCTCCGACTGCATGCCGTTTGATCCACTGTATGGGATCCACTGGGCGGTGAACGCCCCTTATCCCATGCAGCGAATGTCTCCGGAGCAGGCATTCAAGGCCTACACCATCGGTGGAGCGTACGCATCACTCGAGGAGGACAAGAAGGGCTCGCTTGAAGGTGGGAAGCTGGCCGATCTCATCATGCTGGACGGAGACCCGTTCAACGATCCATCACATATAAAAGATATGTCAGTTGATATGACGATCTTTAATGGAATAGTCGTGCACGAAAGAGGCTGATATGGCG
>JALTFO010000119.1 GCA_027007005.1 Candidatus Bipolaricaulota bacterium
TCAGCATTCTCAGGAGTCAACCAAGAAATCTGGAAGGCTGCTCGATGACTCTCAAAGACAACACCCTTCGTCTCCACGTCGCAGAGGACTTCACTTCTTCGGTGAACTGAGGTATCCTTAAGGAGGCTGCATTCTGTTGTTGGGAGCGGAGATGTGAGAATGAACATCGCGATCAATCAATGAGACGGCAAATCGAGCGCAATCAGCGATTCCCTGACCCTCTGTCCTTGCTAACACGGATCAACCAGACCAGGTGGTCAGAAGACCTTGCTTCTGCTTTTGAGACGATGTATGGAGACGACATTCGCCGGCTTGTCGTGCTTCACCTTTGGAAGCTTGGCCTTGTAGCCTTTCGTTTTGACCCTTCTGTTGCTGATCGCATATTGCGGGGACGCTGTCTTGAGTTGTTCGAGAACACGATCTCAGACGTCTGGATCGCGCTGACTCGTGACCTCATCCGCAACTACCTCCATGAATGCGACGAGCAATCCCCAGGTGCTCTTCCTTTTCTCAAGTATCTGGCTGGAGTCATTCGCAACATCACAATCGACAATGCACGCAATCTCGGAATGCTTCCACGATACAGCGAGAGGTCCCTACTAATACAATTCTGCAATGCCAAGGGAGCGGATACCAGAAAAGCTCATCTGGCTCGCGCTATGTACCATCTGCAGTCAAGAACCGAGCGCGAGCTACTCCTGCATTGCAATGCGCGTGTTGCTGAGGACGCATATCTCAACCTTTATCGACTGGTCCATCACTTCTTTGAGCAGTACGTTCCGCAGCAGTGTCCCCTCATCAAGAGACTACGAGGACACTCAGCCATTGCCGTACTCGTGAAGCGGTACATGGAGAGCGAATACCAATCGGGGATACACTACAGGGGGAATCTCACGCCTTGGGATGGAGCGTCTATGCAAAGGGTGCTAGATCGACGCCAGACTGACCAGACAAGTAATGATGAGGACTTCCTCGACATGTTGGCACTCCGCGGCTCACAGGTGATAACATGATCGGGATTGGCTGTGAGACACCTGATGTGCGCCTAGCGTTCTGGCAGCAGCTTCTTCGAGGAATCATGGTCTCGCCTGAGGATATTGATCGCGAATTGCTCCCTCTTGCTCGAGCCGGCACGGTTGAGGAGCGCAGGGCCTACATTCTGCTTCGCGCAGCAGTCGCCTCGTTCCAGGAGATGACCCCGGCGATGCAAAGGAACCTGAAAGCAGCGGTGATTTATTGGTTCAGTTGCGTGGGCAGTCAGGTTGAAGACAACGTTGAAGAAGTCCTGGACATTCATGAACTCAGGACGGTTGTGGGGCGACGACTCACTTGGGCAGACAGCGCTCGACTGGTCGGCGGCAATCCCGACGATTACTCAGCTTACAAGCGTCTGGTGGATCGACTGGAGCGTGCAATCCGGGAAGAGTGGAGCCGCATGTTTGGCGAACCAATCCAACTTCAGGAGAAAAAGTGATGCCCAATACACCATCTGCGTTTGAGGATTTCGTTCTAAGGACCTTCCAGGAGGATATCGCAGCCCCTGCGCCAGCAGCGAATCATCCAGACCTCGACACACTGCTCGACTACCAAATCGGTGCGCTGCCATCATTCGAACGAGCAGTTGTGGATGCACACCTGTTGCGATGCCAAGAGTGCCGCGAGCTTGAGAGAGAACTTGCCGAACGAGCTAGCCGCAGTGTCAAAGACCTGAGTGATCGGGCGCAATCTTCGAGTTTTTCGGCTTGGTTTGCTCGGACCACCAGGCAGAAGCCCTCATGGCGCTTCGCGAAACGCTTTGTCCCAACACTCGCAACGGCGGCCTGCTCTCTGGGCCTGTTTGCAGCAGGTTTGTTCCGCCTGCTCCAGCAAGGACAGCGGGCAATTCCGAGGGACATCTCCGTGCCACCCCGCTGGGACCTTATCGGACTATTCGCTTCAGCGGTGATCGGATCTGGCTTAGCTATCTATCTATTCATCAGGGAAAAACGATGAACCATCGCTTGCGCATCGAAGGCACTGGGTTTCTCATCATCGCGCTCTCCGCTGCACTCATTGTCGCATTGGCTGTGCTTCTTCCTCCGTCGCTGCGAGCATGGAAGGTCGATCGCGAAGTTACATTTGAGTCCATATTGCGCGAGGGAGTACCGGGCTCAGCAGTCTTAACGAATTCAGAAGATGAGAAAGGTTTAGCCGGCGATTTCCTGGGCTTTCTTGAGCGCTACGGCAATGCTGATAAGTATGAGGATCTGGATCCATGGTTCTTCTCCGCACTTGTGATTGGGTACTTACGTCTTCACAACGTTCCGCTATGGGAATCTGGGGTCGCAGCGCTGTTCTCGACACAAACACGCGGCATAGTGACAACGGGAGTAGGTGACTCCTGGCAGACACTCGCAGCTGAGTATGCAGGGGATGAGCAGCTGTGGCCTCTCTTGTGGCTTCTGAATCGTGAGTGGATCGAGAAACGCGGGACTCAATTGGATGCGGGATACAGAATTTGGGTTCCACTGGTAGATCGCCTACCAACTG
>JALTFO010000120.1 GCA_027007005.1 Candidatus Bipolaricaulota bacterium
CGTGGAAACGGAACCGGCGCTTGCAGGGCAAAGTAGATAAACCTGTACAAGTACAATAAAACGGGCAATCGCACACGCGGTTGCCCGTTTTCTATTTTCAGGCTCCGTGAATCTACGCCTCCAACACCAACAAAGCAGCTTGTCGCGAGCGTTGAGATCCTTGAGTGATACATGTACTTGACATCGGGGATGCGGAAGACAATACTTATCCATGGTGATTCCATGTCAAGCAAGCAATATGACTACGAGGACAAAGCGTTAGGAGTCAGGTTCAAGATGGAGGTTGTCGATATTGTCGAGTCTGATGAGAAGTGGAACACGTACAAACTTGAAGATGGAACTATTCTAAGAGTCAAACAAGTGGTTGTCCAAGCGGCTAGGAGCGTTGATAAACCAATCCCGGGGAGCAATGGAGAGCCGTTATATCATGTCAAGACA
This sequence comes from Candidatus Bipolaricaulota bacterium, assembly GCA_027007005.1. Taxonomy (GTDB): domain Bacteria; phylum Bipolaricaulota; class Bipolaricaulia; order UBA7950; family UBA9294; genus M55B144. Next base: position 439 of record JALTFO010000120.1, read on the forward strand.
CAAACCTTAGTAACGTCCGTAGTGCCAAAGGAGCTTCTGTTCCCTGAACGCGAGTACGAAGAATGATCACCTTAACTACAGCTAGAGCGCAATGGGATTCTGAAAGCGCTACCGGAATGGCTGGCATTGTTGCGCGCGCTAATGAGGTTCTCGAAGCAACAGCGTATGCCCCCGATGCGCTGAGTAAGTTCTTTTCCCTCCTTCAAGAGGTACACTCTAATATAATGCAAGTAACAGCAGCAAATACAGCATCCTCTATAGAAGGCTTGTACTCCCTAAGAGGGAAGGCAGCGGTTGCTCGGATTCTTGATGAGCATTCTTTCTTGATCCCGCTCCTGATGGAAGCCCGTGAGAAGCTCGATGTCTACTTCCCGAACTCAGAGGTTTCACTAGAAGTGATTGTCGATCCAGAAACAGAGGGCGCCTATCAGCTACTCGCTGCCGTTTCTACAAGCCTGCCTGCAAAGGACGCATACAGAAGGCTAAAGGAGTTTGACAGAGATTGGTGGTTGGATGAGATGGGAAGATCACAAGGTCTATTGTGCATTTCCATTGAGGTGCAATGAATTTTGATTGGTCCGAGTATTTAAACGTAGCAAGAGAGCTTGTCGGGCAACCTACAGAATCGCCTTCTGATGAGGCCAAGAAAAGATGTGCTATCAGTCGAGCTTACTATGCAGCGTTTTGCAGCGCTCGCAATCATTTGCGAGACAAAGACAATGACCGAAATATCCCCCTGACAGGGGAAGCTCATGCTTACGTCAAGGCACAGTTCAAGACCAGCAAAGATAAGGTCCGCAGAGAAATCGGTGAGGATCTAACGAGGTTGGCTATCAAGAGGAAGAGTGTGGATTATAAAGACGACGTGACTTCCTCGATAAATCTTGACGGAGAGACATACCTGGTCCTGAACTGGTCGCAAGAAGTGCTCTCTGATCTTTCGCGGCTATGAAGCTGTTCACACGGAACGTTTGGCCCTGGTACTAGAGAGAAGGGTCGGATCTAGCTGATGTTTCTTTACACTGGGTGCGCAAAAGAGCAGGATAATCTCCTTCTCTCAACCACAGAACTTAGTCCAAGGGCTTCAGCAATTCGAGTAACTCCTCATTTGTCCAACCCATTGGCTGGGTGATCGTAGCACCGATGATTCTGTCAGCAAGGTCTCGTTTCCTTTCCAAGAGCATGGCAATCTTCTCCTCTAGAGTCCCTGACACTAGTGTACGATAGACATAGACATTCTTCTGCTGGCCTATACGATGGACACGGTCCGTAGCTTGATCCTCCACAGCTGGATTCCACCACCGATCAAAGTGAATAACATGATTGGCTGCTGTTAGAGTGATCCCCTGTCCACTTGCCAGGATACTGCATAGTGCAACGTCTGCCTTCCCTGCATTGAAGTAATCGATCAATTCTTGCCTATTATCAACAGATCCATCGATTCTGATATAAGTGATTCCTATTTCCCGAAATGCTGATTCAAACAGATTTAATGTTTCTAAAAAATGGCTGAATACGACCGTGTGTTCACCAGCTTCCTTTATGCCCTTGATGCGATCAATTGTTGCATCAAATTTCTCAGAGCGACCAAATAGAGGAACAGCATCTCCCGTAATTAGTGCTGGATGGTCACAAACCTGTTTCAGCTTCGTAAGGATTGTAAGAATGTTCATTCTATAATTGACACGAGTTCCACTTTCTATTTCTTTCCGGAGAGGTTTCACCTGTCGATCTTGAATCTGTCCATACAAAGATCTTTGCTCGTCAGTCAGATCACACCATTCGTCAATCTCAATCTTCTCCGGAAGATCTTTCGCAACATTCTCTTTTAAGCGTCTCAGAAGAAACGGGCGTATGCGTTTGGATAATTCTGCAGCAGCTTGCTCGTCTCCAGCATCAATTGGCCGTCCATATCGGGAAGCAAAACTAGCGCTAGTACCTAGGAATCCTTTGATCAGAAAATCGAAGAGTGACCAAAGCTCATTTAGCCGATTCTCGACAGGCGTACCAGAGAGCGCTAGCCGGTGCATTGCATTTATGGATTTAATCGCTTGGGTTCTCTGCGCACTGGGATTCTTGATCTTTGTAGCCTCATCCAAGACAAGGAAATAGAAAGGAACCTTCGAGATCATATCTATGTCCCTAGCAACGGTTTCATACGTACTGACGAACCAGCATTCCCCTGCCCTGTTCCAAACTGTCCTATCACGTCCCGGTCCCCCGTAGGCGAAGATCTGAATCTTTGGGACGCAGCGCCGTACTTCACGTATCCAAAATGGAACAACCGACTTCGGACAAATAATGAGAGAAGGCCTATCTACATCTTCTTCTTCATGCGTAATATTCAGCATACTAATTGTCTGGACAGTCTTTCCCAACCCCATATCATCTGCAAGAATTCCGTGCAGGTGATTCTCTCGTAGCCAGTTCAGCCAATGAATACCCGCACGCTGATACGGCCGCAATTTGAAGCCAGCATTAAGAAGAGACCTCTCAGCGGAGTCGGACAGCTTGAAATTCTCGTCTGGTTCAAATCCAGTTAGTTGCGCTAGAAACTGCTCATACTCTTTGGACAGAACTTTTGCTCCACCGATTTTGTCTATGAATTCTTCTAGAGATGAGAACTTGGTAATGGGTACTCGATATCGGTCAGCAAGAGGAACAGCTCCAAGGTTTTGAATTTCCCAATCTATGTTAGCAACTACCTTTTGATCAATCTCTATGAAGTTATACTCGTCATATTGAACATGCGATCTTCCATCAGTGATTGCTTGATTAACAGCATTCTCTGGCACCACGAAGTCCCCCACTTCGTAAGCTACGACAAAATCCAACCACCCCGGCTCATTTCTTTGCACCGTTACTCTAGGCTTAAAAGCAGTGGTGACGATCTGAACCCTCTGTGCTCGATCTGTCAACACAGCAGATAACTCGCTCTTTATGAGCACAAGGTCGCGCATGAAGAACTCCGGTACATTGGCCAGAGCAATCATGCTTTCCCCTTCCTCTAGCCAAGTAGCCACCTTCTCTGAAGTAGGCTCCTTCAAGGGATAGAACATATTCCCGAACCTTGCGTAGCCACCATCTTGAGTTAGCTTTAAATTACTCTTGCCGATGATTTCGTCATCGTTATCTCGCTTGAATCCAGCCGTTATCTGAGCACCTTGATTAGGATCGTAATCAACAGTCGCGAATGGCTCTAGGGGATCTTTCGAAACTAGAAGTTGCGAAGAAGCCTCAGTTTCTTTGACATCTTTGCGTCTGCGTAAGTACGCTAGAACAGGAGGCAGGAAATCAATTACAATAGCTCCATCGGCACGAATCTCAGGGTTAAGAGATCTCAGGGCTTGGAGCGATTCTACTGCCTTGAACGAAAGAGAACAAAGGGCACCATCTAATTCGAACGTTTTTCCATAGCTCCAAAACTCATCAGGATTGTGAATAAGTGATCGTGTCCCGTTGTATTTCTTGTAAACATGAATGACATGCCGTTCACTCTCATCCAGATCTAGCTCGAACTCCAGATTTATCTCCACTTGCTTCTGAAACATTCTTGTCAAGAAATTAAGTTTCATTACTTTCCCTCTGTTGGATCTTTCATAATATCAGAAAACCAAACAGGTAACGGCTCCCATTCCGCAAACGCGCCTATTGTATACTTTGCTACTGCATCCGAAGCTTTGGAATCACCGCGCAATGCTCTACCAAAAACCATACGAGTAACTGCTTCCAAAGGCTCTATCTTCTGCTTAGCGTATGAGATGAGTTTCTGTCGTGATTTTATAATCTTGGCAAGTTCTCTCTTGCGCGAAGAAAGTTCCCTATGCTTTTTCTCATACTTGGTCTGGATTTCTCTTTTTCCAACAAAGTCACTTGCAACAAGCTGTGGCATCTGATGTTGTAGATTGTTGACCCAAACCCTGATTGCGTACTCCTTTTGTTTCCCAATACCAGGCACATACTGTTGTGCTCGGAGCAAACTCTCCAGTGATCCATCAAAGCACGTTGCAATGATCCGATCCTTAAGCTTTGTGCCAATACCAGGTACTTCCAACGAGAGGTTATTAACAAGCTGCATCGTTAGTGTTCGTTCAAATTCCTTGGACCGCTCTTTATTCAATGTATCAAGCTCTTGCGTTAACCTGTTATTCTCCTGAATATATGGACGCAGCGCTAATTCATGCTTCGTGATAGCTGCTCGGATTTGGCGAAGATGATACGTACCTCTACTACGAGCGTAATCTGCTTTTGCCTTTGCCATAATCCGATACTGTTCGACCATTCTTGGAAGAAAGGCAAGCAGTACAATAACTGCAAGAGAGCTTACGATAATGGCACCCATCACTCGCCTCTTTCCGTGGAGGAACTCTTCTCATGGGGCAGATCATGAACGATAGGAGTAAGGCGGTAATCGGCGCCGATTTGGGCTTGTTTGAACCTGGATTCAAAGATGTCGTATAGGGTCATCAGTTGATCGATCTTCGCAACGATGCGTTCTTGTTTAGCAACTGTGGGAGAGATGATAGAAATCCACGAATGTGCTCTTGATTGACAGTTGCCCGCCGAGCAGGGGTGATGAACTTCGTGCAGATATCACGTTCGATGAGTGACTTCTTGTGCATTCTCACCCTTCTTGGGTCCTCTTGTACATAACGCTGGCTGAACCAATCATAAGCCTATCTTTACATCAGCTTTCACCATTCGCATGAGAGCCTGCGACATTATACATCGACATGCTGTCTGCCGGCAAGATAAAAGGGGGACATGCCCGTCCTTTGGCCTGAGATATCGGAGTCAGCTCCTTATTCTTAATGTTTTGGCGCTAGGGGAAAAGCAGGCACACTGCTTCATGGGTGGCGTCTGTAAGCACCTCCTTTTCTCCCGTGATCGACCTGCGATTGGCAAGCCTCATCTGGCGCTGGCGACAGCTCTCTCCCGTCATCTCGACAAACTGTGAATGATGGGTGAAGCGAGCCCAAGATCGACCTATCTTACAGTAACCGCGTGGTCAGATATTGCGCTTAATAAGCGAATAGGCAGCGCTCTCTACCTCCTCGCAGCATCTGGAACCTTTGATTGCGTAGTTCAGGTAAGCTCGAGTACCTACTTCCGCGGCTATAGCCCATAGAGAGGGGGATTTCCACGTTCGGATCAACACTCTTCGAACAGCATACCAATATACGTGGCTTGATGCTAATATCTACTAGCGGCTTGGGGCGGGTTCCCATCAGGGGGAAGTCGAGACCCTAGAAGCCCATCTCTGCTAGGTACGGGGAAGGCGCCACAGGTTCACCAAGAAGTGACTGACTGACAAGCAAATACATCCGCCTCCGTACGCGGGTGAAAGCAACGTAGAAGAGCCTCCGTTCCTGTTCCTTCTCTTCTTCTGTTACGGCAAGACTGCTGGGCCATGTGCCGTTGTTCGCATCAAGAATGAATACGGCGTCGAATTCCTTCCCTTTGGTGCGAAGAGCTGTCATCAAATGGATGCTGAACTTCCAGTCTTCGTAACTCTGCTCTTCATCTGTAGGTATCCTGGCAAGCTTCGCGGTTGCTTCCTGGATATCTCGATAGAAGCCAGCTAGGTCATCTCCGTACACTCGTGCGTATTCCGCCAGGTGGATGAACGGAGGATCGGCGAAGAACACGTCATCTTGTGACTTCACGTAGTCCTTACGCAGCCCTTCAAAGCCTCTGCTAATGGCCTTGATTTTCTCGGACACTGATGTGGCAGCAAGAAGCCCGCGTATTGCCTCCTGGTACTCGGGAGCATCCTCCAAGTGCCCTGCCGAATCTGCAAGGGCATCCACAGCCTCTGCAAGCGTTCGAGGGTTACGCTGGCGCAGGTGTCTGATCAGAGGCTGCCGTTTTCGCTTGGGGAGCTGGAACCTCCTTACTCTGTCACAGAGATCAATAACATCCTCAACAGGATCGGTATCAGCGAAACCCGTGGCTTCAGCACACCCTACGATTCTGAGCATCTTCTTAACTTCGCGAAACGCACCTGTGAGTAGAACTTGGAGGTCCATGTCGGCGAAGAAAGGGATACCATCTCGTGCAAATCTGATTTGATACGGTATCAACTGGCTTCTCTTCCGGCTGATTAAGGCTACATCGCGGAATCCCTTTTTATCAAGTAGTAAGTCTATTTCAGCAACGACAAAATCCATCGCTTGTGCGAGATTGTCCGGCTGTTCAATGCTGATTTCGGCGATATCTTGTGAGGCGGCATTGATCTCCTTTGCCACTCTGTGCTTGTTGTTGCCGATCAGCTTTGCGGAAAACTCCACGATGTTCTTTGGGGAACGGTAGTTAGTAGTTAGAATGTGCGTTTTGTATGGTTTGCCCAGGAACCTCTCGGGCTCAACTATGAACTGAGGTGACGCACCTCTCCACTCGTAGATCGCCTGATCATCGTCGCCAACAACTGTGAGGTCTGTCTGGTTGAGACGAGCGATGGATCTCAGAAGATTCAGATCTAAAACGTTTATGTCCTGGAACTCGTCCACAAGAATCGCGTTGTATCGGTGAGGTCTTCTTGATAGCCTTCCCTGATCGATCAGGGACTCAATCTCTATGAGCGGCCAGTACTTCTGGTCTTCGAATGTAATAAGGGACTGATCGTACAGTTGCTGCGTCGCTTGGCACCAGAAAAGCATGAAGTTCTCGTGCATCATCCGCAGCTCTTCTTCTTCAGATCCGTATTCCAGCAGATACAGATCGTGTAGGGCCTTCCGAACAGCCTGCCGCGAGGCTCCCATCCCAGCTGACGTCAGCCATTCAAGGTGTCGAGAGAGGTCCTCTACTCCGCCATACTGATCATGGCGGAATCCGAGTGACTTGAGGGTGTCAATGAGGTCGAATACTGCACTTGCTTTGTTCCACTTACCACGGAAGGCAAGCTGTTCTTGGAGCTTCTCGAACCGAGACCACACGGGCTGAAGGTTGTTCAGGACTACATTCTGTCTATCACGTCTCTCGGTCTTGAGTTGAAGATTCGTCTTCTGCCGGCAAATACGACGATGTGCCCAAGAATTGAGCGTTGTAGTCGTGACATGGCTTGGTAGTTTTGCAAATTCGGGTTGCGCGCGCATCCGTTCGTTGAGTTCATCTCTTGCCGCTCGTGTGAAAGTCACTAACAGCAGGCGGTACGAGTCATCCTGAGATGTGTTGACCAGTCTGAGACATCTCCACAGAAGAGACATGGTCTTACCGCTGCCCGCAGGAGCTAGCAGCCGTAGGGCATTAGCCTGATCATCACAGAACTTTCTCTGGGAAGGATCAAGTGTATCTGGGGAAGGACGAAGAGCCTGTAATTCCTCTTGATTCTCGTGAAGCTGTACCATCTTCATCTCCATGAAACTTTGCGAAGTCTTGACAGTATAGGGTATGTACGTCGTCGAAGCAAAATAGCAGTGGAAAACTGAAAGGTGTCGTCCAGGTGTGTGCCATTTTCTCATTTATCGCTTGCTCTTAACACAACTCGCCCTAACTATCTTTCATGCATGAGTTCTCTTAGAACATCAGCAAGAACTCACTTGGCTATCAAAATGTATCACGGGCTGGGTTAGTATCTCCGAGTGGTGGTCAGCTGATATTAGATCTTTATTTTTGGTGTTTCGGTGCGAGGAGAAACGACCGTAATAGCTTTATGTCCAGGCATGCAGCCGACAAACTCGTGCCATGATCGAGCGTTGCTGACGCAGCATCAAAAGCGCAACGTGGCAGACAAGATGCGCACGATACAAAAGCCGATGTATATTAGCCCTTAAGCATCTTGATGATATGTTTCGCTAAAGGTTCCTTTATCTCCCGATGTCGAGGAACTGGTTGGCAAACACCTGTTTTTGGGTTTTGGCACCAGTCATGCCGCGCACCATGGCGAATCAGAATACATCCACTCTTCTCAATTTGCTACAATGAGATCACGGCGATTCATGAAAGCTGAAGCTCGGCCACTCTCCGAACGTTAGGGAT
>JALTFO010000121.1 GCA_027007005.1 Candidatus Bipolaricaulota bacterium
GTATCTCATCAAGAACCGCATCGGAGATCCGATCAGCGATCTTGTCTGGATGTCCCTCGGTTACCGATTCGGACGTACGAAAGTGCCTGCGCATAGTTCCTCCTTAGTAGACGAGGGAATCCTAGCCGGGATTTGGGCGTATCGCAAGTAGAACTCTTGATCACGTCGGATTTTAATGTCATAGTCCTTCTCTTCTCAATGTACTTGCCAGAGAAGAGACGTGAGAAAGCGGTTGCTCATGGCTGGCCTATCAGATTCTCAATCCCTTGGGATTTCAAGAACTCGGCAATATCGTGCTTCAGACAATACCCCTCTGGAAAGTCTTGCCGGTCAACGATGAGCTTCTTATCTCTTATGGTCCACTCTCCACGGGCGAGTTTCTGATAGGTAAGCAGGATAAGGGAATCTTCCCCCTTGAATTGCTCGCTACGTATCTCCCGGACTAGCTCTTGCCAAGGAGCGGATTTCTTCAGCGTAGCGAAGTTCGAGCTTCGCAGAATCGTGGTAACTTGGCTCCATAAGGCATTCAAGGTAGGGGAAATGAGAGGGAACTCATACCAAGAGATTATCGGCCCTCGATCAGGCTCATCGGTCACTAAGTGCAGCATTCCTCCCACTTTGTTCCAGCTTATCGACATGATTCTCGGGAGCTTGCTTTGTAAATCGTATTGTCGAGTTGCCAGGAGATATGGAAGTGGCCGCTCCGCTTGTTCCTCCATTACGGCAGGCCACATTCCCCTCGGACCGAGCCAGGGCAAAGCAGGATGTAGATTAACTATATCGAATTTATCAAGCATTTCTGAGCCGATAATCTGCATATAGCCAACATTAAGATAGGAGTCAGCTTTAGGGAGGAGTTTCATCACTTCCCGATCATAGGCGAGTCTCCACTCCTCATGTTCACGGGCGCGAAACTCTGGTTGGAACTCTTTAGCAGAGAGGATTATCAATGGCTTCACGTGTTTTAATCCCTCAATTGTAGCAATTCGTTCATCGATCTTCTGCGATGATCCCTTGTCCCGTGAGGAAAAGACGAAAGAGACTTCGGCGGGAATAAGTCCTTCTTCAATTGCCGCGTCGAACTTTCGCAGGAGATCAACCGCATAATCGTCATAGAGAGAGGTCAAGAGACCAATCCTGTATTTCATGGTTCTCGGGAATCCGTAAGGATTTCCTCCACCTCCTTGATACGTATTTTTCTCAGTTACCTCTTGACAGAGAGACAACGTGATCCTATAATACCATTATCATGTTGTCCGTACAAGCAGATGAGTATGATCTCGATTAAGCTGTCTCAACACGTGAAGAACTGGTTGCGTGACGCAATTGATGGCGATGTATACCGATCAGGAGATCAAATTCCGTCGGAGAATGAACTCGTTGCAAAGTTTGGAGTGTCGAGGTCCACAATTCGTCACGCCCTTTCGGAGCTAGCGCTGGAAGGATGGCTGTATCGAATTCAGGGACGAGGAACTTTTGTTTCTAAACCGAAGTTTCGTCAGACGCTCTCTCGCCTTACAAGCTTCACAGAGGACATGCGAATGTTGGGCCTTACTCCAAAGGCCAGGCTTCTTTCTTGTCAGCCAGAGAAGCCAGACCAGATAGTAACAAAACAACTTGGCCTGGTGCAGGGAGACGACGTAATCCGGCTCGAGAGATTGAGACTTGCAGATGATGAGCCGGTAGCTATCAACATCTCAGTCTTACCGCAAAAGCTTGTACCGGGTCTGGAGAAGATGGACCTAGAGAACCAATCACTGTATGAGATCCTGGAGAAACATTATGGGCACATTATTGCTCGTGCCGAACAAACCTTGGCACCAGTGTTGGCAGATAAAGCAGCAGCCCAACTCTTACAGGTTCCTCTTAATACTCCATTACTACTTGTGGAAGGAGTAACTTTTCTGAGAAATGGGATGGCGATAGAAAAGTTAAAGATTTTTTATTGTGGAGAGCGGTATAAGTTTCATCTGAGTGCTACGCGGTGATGGTCGAAGGCAAAATGGGGAGGTGATGAAGTTGAGTACTATCAATGTGTAGCTGCTGGTCACTAAACTAAAAGGAGGAAATAACGAATGAAGAAAACAAAAAAACTGCTCCTTGTTCTAGGAGTAATCGTACTGATTGCTAGCTCAGTGATACCTGTGGTGGCTGAAAGCACAACTACTATTGGCTTTACAGTATGGAACCTGCAGGCACTATTCTTCAATCAGCAACTGGACGGTATCAAACAGGCGGCCAAAGACAACAATGTCAAGTTCATAGCTGTCGATTGCCAGAACCAACTTACCCGACAGGTAAGCTCAATAGAGGATCTAGTGCAAGAAGGGGCAAATGCTATAATTGTCAACCCAGTGGATGCCACCGGAGTAATCCCAGCAATACAGGATGCTGTTAAAGCTGGTGTACCAATCATAGCAATTGATCAGAAAATCGAGATTCCACCTGCTTCTATCTTCATTGGTGTCGATAATTACGCGGCCGGTAAAGAAATAGGAGAATTTTTAGTTAAGTATGTGAAAGATAATATGGGAGGCAAAGCCAAAGTTGGTATAGTTGGAGCGCTCAACTCTTACATCCAAAACCTACGAATGGCTGGTTTTCTAGAGGCAGTAAAGGATGAAATAGGCATACAAGTCGTCCAAGTTGTAGATGGACAGAACGTTCTAGAGGTCGCAATGTCGGCAGCTGAAAACTTAGTTTCCGCAAATCCAGACCTAGATTTCTTTTACACTACCGGTGAGCCACAGACAGTAGGTTCTGTTGCGGCAATTGAAGCAGCAGGCAATACCAAGACAAAGGTGGTTGGTTGGGACTTGCAGAAGCAGGTGATCAGTGGTATCGACAAGGGATTTGTTATAGGTATAGTGCAGCAGGATCCATACCAAGAGGGATATCAAGGTGTTGTCAATGCGCTTAAGGTTCTCAAGGGAGAGAAAGTTCCTGAGGAGATCATTATCCCCATCACGATAGTTACCAAAGATAACGTCGACCAGTTCCGCCCACTCTTCGGCGGCTAGTTAAGCATCTTATTGAGGGAGCAAATTATCCAATGTTTGCTCCCTCTTCTGACTTAATACTAAGGTATGGTAACATGCAACTCTTGCGTCTTGAAGGGATAGAAAAGCATTTTGGGAAGATTCAAGCTCTTCGTGGCGTTGACTTGGATCTTGATTACGGAGAAGCACTTGGCATCGTCGGTGATAACGGCGCTGGAAAATCTACCTTGCTAAAGATAATGAGCGGTGCAGTAGTACCCGATCATGGGCGGATCTTCCTTGATGGGAATGACGTGCACTTCAAGACCCCCAGGGAAGCACGTGCTCGTGGTATAGAGATGGTTTACCAAGATCTATCACTGTGCGAAACACTTACAGTTGCACAAAACGTCTTTCTAGGGCGGGAACCGGTGAAACGTATTATTGGGGTGCGTTTGCTCGATAAGAGAGAACTCTACGAAAAGACTCAACATGTGCTAGAAGAGTTGAAGATCAAGATTCCTTCTATACGGGCCCAGGTGAAAAACCTATCAGGCGGACAACGACAAGCAGTAGCCATTGGACGGGCCGTTACGTTTAAGCCAAAGATACTAATCCTGGACGAACCGACAGCGGCGCTTGCGGTGCGAGAGGTTCAAAAGGTCTTAGATCTCATCAATAGTCTGAAAAGCCATAATATAGCGACTATTTTGATCAGCCATCGTCTGCAGGATGTTATGTCAGTTACAGATCGTGTCGTAGTTATGTATGAAGGCAAAAAAGTAGCCGAGCGAAAGACGAGTGCCCTTAAGCTGGAAGAGCTTATTAACCTGATCTCTCAGTCAGAATCAGTTTCAAGGAGGGATGGAAGTGAATAAGTTGTTCGCTCTTATAAGATCTCGATATTCTGCGATTCTTCTTGATCCCACTCGAGTATTCTACATGGCGCTATCGGTAGCTCTTCTTGTGGTTTTTGTTGTCTTTTCCTTGGCCAATCCACGGTTTTTCACCACAAGCAACCTTTTGAACGTGTTACGCCAGGCAGCTCCAACACTAATTTCAGCAGTGGCAATGACGATTGTTATAACGCTGAGTGGTATCGATCTCTCCATCGGATCGTTGCTCGCGGTTGTCGCCGTATTGTCGGCAATGACTCTGGGAGCAGGATGGAATGTCCTGTTGGCAATAGTAGCGGTCTTGATTATAGGTTCTGGAATGGGTGCAGTGAATGGTTTCTTTGCAGCCTACCAGAAAATTCCAGCATTTATCGTCACGTTGGCTACGCTTTCTGTCTATCGGGGACTTGCACTGTTGCTAACGCACGGATATTCATTACCGATACCCCCAAATAGTCCATTTATTTTCATAGGGCGTGGATGGGTCTTAGGAGTGCCTGTCCCAGTTTGGATAGCCCTGGTAGTGGTGATTATCGGCTACATACTGTTCTACAGAACCCCGTTTGGGCTATATGTCACAGGTATTGGCAGCAACGAAGAAGCTGTGCGTCGTGCTGGTGTCAATGTAAAGAGAGTCAAGTTCTTGGCCTATGTGCTAAGTGGGACTTTGACAGCTATTGCGGGCATGATAGTTGCTGCGCGGGTCGCTGCAGGATCGTCATACATCGGTGTGGGATTTGAGCTTACGGTCATCGCCTCGGTCATTGTTGGTGGAACTAATCTCTTTGGTGGAGAGGGCAGAATGCTTGGTACGGTGATCGGTACCTTACTGCTTGCTCTGATAGGCAATGGGTTAATCATGATACATGTGTCAGCATTCTATCAACAGATTGTTGAAGGGGCAATTCTCTTATTGGCTATTTGGTTCAATAAGGGAGCATCGCTCCTCGGAAACAACAAGTGATGAGAACCTTCTTTGCTACCGGTCCAGAAAGTGGTTAGAGGAATAGGAGTTTAGTGGCAACCAATGAAATTTGACGTAGTTACAATTGGAGACTTGAACTGGGATGTGATCTTGAAGTCGCCGTGCATTCCCAATGCGGATGAGGAAGTGGCTTTGGATGCAGTGACAGAAAGTTCTGGAGGAGACGCAGCCAATGTGGCGACCGTGTGCGCCAGATTAGGGGCCAAAGTCAGTATCATCGGCGCTGTCGGTGATGATCTAGCGGGTAGGGAACTGCTCAGGAATATGAGTTCTCTTGGTGTGAATATAAATGAGGTGCAGGTTGGTACAAAGAGCACTGGGAGGGCATATTCGCTGGTGGAACCGAATGGAGAGAGACGGTTGCTGTACTTTCGGGGAGCCAACGGAGCGAGAATCCTAGAGAAGGAAGACCTTACTCAACTGCAGAGCGCAAACTGGGCATATATCGCTGATCCCCTTCCTTCCACGGTACAGACATTAGAAAGGTGGTATCGGCAAGGTGAACTTGATACGCCTCTTGCTTTGGATCCGGGTGCTGTTGGTGCATCACGCGGACTCACTTTCTTCTCAGATATAGCAGCCTACCTAAAGGTATTGCTATTAAATGAAATCGAGATGGGGATCATTACCGGAACTGAGGACATTAGCGAGGCATCTCGAAGGTTACTAGAATTGGCACCGCTCGTCGTAATAAAGCGCGGCAAGAATGGATCCTTTATCGCTACGAGAGAAGACTCGTTTTATGTCAGCTCTTTCTCGGTAGTTGCCAGTGACACGACAGGCTGTGGAGATGCCTTTAACGGAGCATTCTTGCTGAAACTGACGGAAAGCGGATCTCTGCAAGAAGCCGCCCGTTGGGGGAATGCAGCTGGAGCTGTAGTTGCCCAACAAGCAGGTGCTGGACAAAGTGGACTTACAAAAGACAACCTCGAAGGTATTTTAGAGAAAAACAGGAATTAAGGAGGGGTATTTTTGCCTAAATCACGGTTTTTAACTCTCATAAAGCCAATCATAGGGATGGTGCATCTTCCAGCACTTCCCGGTTCACCCGCCTATTCTGAGAAGTCACTGAAGGAAATAGTGCACTTTGCGCTCAAGGAAGCGCGATCATTGGAGGCAGGGGGCGTAGATGCGATTCTCGTAGAAAACTTTCATGATTACCCTTATCTTACAGAGAGAGTCCCTACTTCAACGATAATAGCGATGGCTGCTGTCGCCTATGAAATTAAGGCGGCTATCGAACTGCCTATTGGTGTGAATATTCTCTTCAATGACACGGAAGACGAACTCTACCTTGCTAAGATTCTGGAGCTGGACTTCATTAGGGTGGAAGGTTTTGTTGATCTATTGCTTTCCGACCTTGGAATACTTATGCCTTCTGCTCCAAAGATGATGCGACTCAAGAAGACCCTAGGAGCAGAAGGTGTTGCTGTCCTTGCGGATGTACAAGGCAAGTATACCCACGCTCTTCCATCTCGCGATGTATTTGACTCTGCCCGCGATGCTCTGGAAAGAGGGAATGCCGATGCGATCATACTTACAGGAAACCGCACTGGAGAGGTTGCACCGATAGATCTCATTCGCCAGCTCAAAGAGAAGATCCCTCAGGCGCGTGTCCTGCTGGGTAGTGGAATCACCCCGGAAACGATCAAGAAAGTCCTTGATGTGGTGGATGGAGCGATAGTCGGCAGTTTCTTCAAGGAAGACGGCAACGTCAATAATCCTGTGGACCAAGAGCGAGTGCGAGCGCTGATGCAAGCGGTCCGAAGTGTCAGGAGTAGTAACTGATGAAACTCTTTATTGTGGGTAATGGCGCACGAGAACATATCATTACAGAAGCTCTAAAAACTTCTCCCTCCCAACCACGGCTTTTCGCGTACATGTCAACGGCGAATCCAGGGATTCAGGCGTTAGTTGAGGATTGGACACAAGGGGCGATGGATGATATCCAGGCGATCAAGCGCTATGCAGAGTACATCCGCCCTGAGATGGTTGTCTTTGGCTCAGAGGCACCTCTGGCGGTAGGAGCGGTTGATGCGCTCAACGAGATCGGTGTCTCCTGTGTTGGACCAGTAAAGAGATTGGCGCGCATAGAAGCGGATAAGGCATTCATGCGGGATTTCATGAGGCGATACATCCGGCGAGGGTTCCCGCGCTGGGAGGTCTTCGATGATGTAAAGTCTGTGGAGAGCTATCTACATGGCAATCCTAACGTAGTTCTAAAGCCCATAGGGCTTACGGGAGGCAAGGGAGTGCGTGTCATGGGACGCCAGCTTGCCGGGATCAATGATGCCATCGAATATGCCCAAGAGGTCATTACAGAGCAGGGAAGAATCCTGGTGGAAGAAAAGCTGGACGGGGAAGAGTTCTCTCTTATGGTGTTTACTGACGGCAAAGAGATCATTCCCATGCCGTTGGTTCAAGACTACAAGTACGCCAAGGAGGGCAACACTGGGGCGATGACTGGAGGGATGGGGTCCTATTCCCAGGCTGACCATCGGCTTCCTTTCATCTCAGAAGACGACTTTGACAGTGCCCTGAGCATAGTATCCGATACGATCAGGCAGCTGGGCCAAACCGAAGGAACACCGTATAGGGGAATTCTCTACGGACAGTTCATCCAAACAGAAAATGGACCGAAGATTGTAGAATTCAACGGGCGCTTTGGGGATCCCGAGGCAATGAATGTGTTATCAATTATGGATTCTGATCTGGTCGAGATATTCCGATCAATCGCCGAAGGGACGTTGGTAGACAAAGTGGAATTTAAACACAAAGCCACTGTGTGTAAGTATCTTGTGCCTAAGGGGTATCCAAATACGTCTGAGGCAGAAAAGCCATTCCAATTCCCGTGGCAAGACCTTTCGAAGAAGGGAATAAAAGTTTACTTTGCCTCGGTGCGCGAAGAGAACGGCTCTTTATTCACCACTCGTTCCAGGAGCTTGGCCCTGCTGCAGACAGCGCCTACTGCTCAACAGGCAAAGGATACATTAAATGAGATCTTGAATCATTATTGTCCTCCAGAACTTGTGTACAGAGCAGATGTTCCTTTGTTAGAGAAATAAGAGGGAAGATGAATACAGATCTCGATATTGCTCAAGCTGCTGAAACTCTACCCATTTCCCAGATTGGGATTCAAGCGGGTATCAGACCGGAAGAACTGGAGCTCTATGGGGAGTACAAGGCAAAGGTGCGCCTTTCCATCCTAGAGCGACTGAAGGATCAGCCGAACGGTAAGTACATCGACGTTACCGCGATCACTCCCACTCCGCTTGGCGAAGGAAAAACAACAACAACGATCGGCCTGGTGCAGGGACTGGGCAAGATCGGTAAGAAGTCACTGGCCTGCATCCGCCAACCATCTCAGGGACCGACGTTCGGGATCAAGGGCGGGGCTGCCGGTGGGGGGCATGCGCAGGTGATCCCGATGGAGGAGTTCAACCTTCACCTGACCGGTGACATCCACGCCATCGGTGCGGCGCACAACCTGATCGCCGCGGCAATAGATGCGC
>JALTFO010000122.1 GCA_027007005.1 Candidatus Bipolaricaulota bacterium
CTGCCCTACTGAGGGGGTAAGAACCCGCTACGACTTCTCGATTGAGGAGTCACGATGAATGGAGAAGAAGGGAGGGGAAAAGACCCGCCCGCGTTATACATGCAGCACCCTTTGTTGGACAGGCTCCTATTTGACGAGAAAATCGGCGGCAGCTTGCACATGGCGCTTGGCGTTGGATACCCCGAGAGCGGAAGTGTGAACAAGTCATCGATCCACTGGGACATGGTCTGCGACCTCAAGAATGGCGGCGAGATCCATGTCGACGATGAACTCGTCTACAAGAATGGAGAGTTCGTGGTTGAGCTGTGATATCATGCGGTGTCATCTCAACTCGTGAAGGGAGTCGAGGATCAATGATGGAAGTGATAAAGCCACCGCTCTTGAAACCGGGCGATACGATTGCGTTCTACTCTCCTTCGTCTCCAGCGACGGCGTTTGCTCCGAAGCGGTTTCAGCGGGCAAAGGATTACCTAGAAAGCAAGGGCTTTCGCCTGTTGGCAGGGAGCCTTACCGGCAAGAGTGCTGGATACCGCTCGGGGACGATCATGGAGCGAGCAGAGGAACTGAACGATCTTATCCGCAATCCTGATGTGCGCTGCATCATGTCCACCATCGGCGGGATGAACTCGAACTCTCTCCTTGCCTACATCGATTATGACGCGCTGATTAAAGACCCGAAGATTCTCATTGGCTACTCAGATGTCACTGCCATTTTGTTGGGAGTGTACGCAAAGACGGGCTTGATCACCTTCTACGGCCCGGCGTTGGTTGCCTCCTTCGGAGAGTTTCCGCCGTTCGTCGATATGACTTACGAGAGCTTCGAAGGGATGCTCGTGCACCCGACGTCGCCGTTTAACTATGATGTGCCGCCGTCTTGGACGGATGAATTCATCGATTGGGAGGAGCAAGATCGTCCCAAGCAGCAACACGAGAACCAGTGGATATCTGTGTATCCTGGCGTAGCGCGGGGCAGTGTGATCGGTGGGAACCTCAACACCATGCGAGGGTTCTGGGGCAGTCAGTACATGCCGGCGATACACGATGGAGATATACTGTTCATCGAGGATTCGATGCAGGATGCCGCCGCGTTGGAGCGTTCGTTTTCGTTCCTCAAGGTGAACGATGTGTTCGACAAGGTGTCGGGGATCATTCTGGGCAAGCACGAGCGATTCAAAGCCAGAAACTCAAATCTGAAACCATACGAGATACTCCAAGAGGTTCTTAACGGTCAAGAGTTACCGTTTCTGGCTGATTTCGATTGTAGCCACACGCACCCCATGCTCACCCTACCGATTGGAGTGCAGCTGGAGATTGACGCCACCAATAAGAGAGTGTCGATCATTAGTGGTTGGTGGAAGGAATATTGAGCAGGCAGCAATTGCTAAGTGGATTCTGGGATGTGCACACAAGAGGGTGAATGCATGCCAACTGAGAGAGAAAAGATGCTCGCTGGCGAGCTATACGATCCAATGGACCCTGAGCTCATTGCAGGACGACGACGCGCGCGGGATCTGTGTAAGGCACTCAATGATTCTCACGATGGGGATCGTGAGTTGCGTGAACGTGTCATTCGGGAGCTGTTTGCGAGGGTAGGTGATGCCATCTGGATTGAGCCTCCTTTCTACTGTGATTACGGAGATAACATCACTCTTGGAAACAACGTTTACTTTAACTTCAATTGCATAATCCTCGATCCTGCTCTCGTGATCATCGGCGACAATACCATGTTCGGCCCTGCTGTGCAGATCTACACAGCCACTCATCCAATCACCGCCTCGAAGCGGAAGATGGGACGGGAACTTGCTCAACCAATTGAAATTGGCTCCGATGTCTGGGTGAGCGGTGGAGTAATCATCTCGCCGGGTGTGCACATTGGAGCACGTTCCGTCATCGGTGCCGGTAGTGTGGTCACGCGTGACATCCCAGAAGACGTGTTCGCTGCGGGAAATCCTTGTCGGGTTATTCGCAACATCGAGAATCTGAGCGGCTTGTCGCAAGCGTAATCTCCGAAGCAACGCAAGATTGGTAACTTGCTCTCCTCTATCGCTGCGCACGTCTTGCGGGAGACATGCCCGATGAAGTAGATTGAAAGAGGCAACGAGTCATCTTGCGTCGAACACGGGACGGGGTTGTGGCCTCATGCCTGTTAAGAAGAACGCAGTTCCCGCTGTGAAGAGTACGATTGAGGAGGTATGTTGTGAGCACACACATTGGCGCGAAAGAGGGGCAGATCGCCCCAACGGTTCTCCTCCCCGGGGATCCGTTGCGGGCCAAGTACTTCGCCGAAACCATGCTGAAGGATGCGATCTGCTTCAGCGAAGTTCGCGGAATGCTGGGCTATACTGGTCTCTACGGTGACAGGAGAGTTTCGATCATGGGAAGTGGCATGGGCATTCCGAGCCTCTCCATCTACGTTAACGAGCTGGTGAGCGAATACCACGCTAAGACATTGATCCGCATCGGAACGTGCGGGGCGATCCAGCCGTACCTAAAGGTTGGCGACATCATACTCGCCATGGCCTCCTCGACCGACTCACACATTAATAAGCTGCGCTTTGCGGGGATGGATTACGCCTCCATCGCAAGCTTCCGACTTTTGTTGAGGGCATATGAGGAGGCCCGGTTGCGTGCGGTTAACGTGCATGTGGGAGGAGTGTTCTCATCCGATACGTTCTACGAAGACGATCCAGACTGGTGGAAGAAGTGGGCTGCGTACGGTGTCCTCGCTGTTGAGATGGAGACATGCGGATTGTATACCCTTGCCGCGAAGTTTGGGGTTGATGCTCTCTCCATACTCACTGTGAGCGATAGCATTGTAACTGGCGAGAAAGCGACCGCGCAGCAGCGCGAGCGGGATTTCCCTGTGATGGCAGAAATCGCGCTCGAAATCTCGCCGTAATGTCTTAATAGCGTTCAACTGGATGCATGGTGTGCGATCAGACCAGGCGATCTTGATTCTCCGTACGTGCAGGATGTTTATGGAACAATGCTGACCTATCCTCAGGTGTAGGATTACTGAGCAAGTCAGGTGGATGACCGGGTCTTGTTCAAGAACTACAAGGTAGCAGAGCACCTGTTGTATGAATTAACTTTGTTGCTTACCTTGCGTGATGGTGTGCAAATTGGTGAGTTCAAAGTCACTGGGCGCAAAGCCGATCGGTGTCCTTTTGCATCTCAGGCTTGTTTGCCTTGACAGTCACGGCAGCATATCGTACATTTACACTATGATGATTTCGGAAGAATGCATTCTCAAGGCTTGCATGCGCAGACGGACGGTGGCTGGGTAAGTATCCCGCACCGTAGCCTTAGCTCTTTCTAAATATATCTTTGGTCATACGGTCGGGCTTCCCTGGCCGATTCCTTTTGTAACCTCAAGAACCTTGTTTCACTAGATTGCCAAAGATTATTAGGAGGAGACTACACATGAAAGATATTAAGAAAGTTGTTCTAGCTTATTCTGGAGGGCTCGACACATCGGTGATCGTCACCTGGCTCAAGGAGAACTATGGCTGCGAAGTGATCACGTTCACCGCTGCCCTCGGGCAGGACGCAAGCGAGCTTGATGGGTTGGAAGAGAAGGCACTCGCTACCGGGGCGAGCAAGGCTTACATCATGGATCTGACCGAGGAGTTCCTCACCGATTACGTCTTCCCAACCCTCAAGGCCGGGGCGGTGTATGAGGGTAAATACCTTCTCGGCACGTCGTTTGCGCGACCGCTGATAGGAAAGTACATGGTGGAGATAGCCGAGAAAGAGGGAGCAGACGCAGTTGCCCATGGCTGTACTGGAAAGGGGAACGATCAGGTCCGCTTCGAACTTGCCTTTCAGGCGCTTAACCCACACCTTAAAGTGATCGCCCCGTGGCGCGACGATAAGTGGACGATCACCTCGCGTGAGGACGCATTGGACTATGCTCATACCCACGGAATACCGGTGGCGATGACCAAGGAATCGCTGTACAGCAGGGATGGTAATATTTGGCACATCAGCCATGAGGGCGGAATCCTGGAGGACACGTGGAACGAGCCGGAGGAGAAGATGTTCCAGCTTTCCGTCTCTCCGGAGGAGGCACCCGATACGCCCCTGTACGTGGAGATAGATTTCGAGAAAGGTGTGCCGGTGGCGATAAACGGCGTGGAAATGGGCCCGGTCGAGCTTCTCACGTACCTCAACACCGTCGGCGGCGAGCACGGTGTCGGACGAATCGACATTGTGGAGAACCGCCTGGTGGGGATGAAGTCGCGCGGTGTGTACGAGACGCCAGGAGGGACGATCCTCTACGAAGCGCATCAGGGGCTGGAGAGCATCTGCCTGGACAAGGAGACCGCGCACTACAAGGAACTTGTCGCCGCCAAGTACGCTGAACTGGTCTACAACGGCCAGTGGTTTACCCCGCTGCATGAAGCGCTGGATGCGTTTGTCGATAAGACGCAGGAGACAGTGACCGGCACCGTGAAGGTGAAGCTGTACAAGGGGAGTTGCACCGTAGTCGGGCGCAAGTCGCCGTACAGCCTGTACCAGGAAGAGTTCGCTACCTTCGGCTCCGATGAGGTCTACAACCAGGCCGATGCGACCGGGTTTATCCACCTGTTCGGGCTGCCGCTCAAGGTTAAGGCACTCATCGACATGGAGCAAAGTGTTGGACACCCCGTAACAGCGGAGGCGAAATGACGCTGTGGGGAGGAAGGTTCAACGGGAAGCCGGATGCGGCGATGCGCCAGCTGAACGACTCGTTTTGCTTCGATCAACGGTTGTATGAGGCCGATATCAAAGGGAGCGCCGCCTATGTGGCGGCGCTTCAGAAGGCAGGAGTCATTGGAGCGGACGAGAGCGCTATGCTTGTTGAAGGCCTGAAGCTGGTGCAAGTCGAGTTCGAGGATGGCACGTTCAAACAGGTATCCGGTGACGAGGACATCCACACCGCGGTCGAGCGACGCTTGGAGGAGATCGTGGGGCCGGTAGCTGGGAAGCTGCACACCGGCCGCTCCCGCAACGATCAGGTGACGACCGACCTTCGCCTCTACCTGTTGGCCGAGATCGCGACACTGGGTGCGCAGCTCAAGAAGCTAGAGACGGCGATCGTCGAGCGAGCAGAGAAAGAGATTGATGTCATCATGCCTGGGTACACGCACATGCAGCACGCCCAGCCGATCCTATTCAGCCATTGGATCCTCTCCTACTTCTGGAAGATCGAGCGTGACCTTGAACGCTTGGCCGCCGTCGCGATCGGAGCTTCTGTTCTCCCTCTTGGATCAGGGGCGATCGCCGGAAACCCATTTGAGATCGATCGAGAGTGGTTGGCCTGTGAGCTTGGGTTCTCTAAGGTGAGCGAGAACAGCGTGGACGCAGTGAACGATCGTGACTACGTCGTCGAGTTCCTCGCCTGGGCTGCGCTGGTGCAGGTGCACATGAGTCAGCTTTCAGAGGACCTCATCCTGTGGTCGAGCAATGAGTTCGGGTTCGTGGAGCTGGACGATGCCTACTCCACTGGATCGAGCCTGATGCCGCAGAAGAAGAACCCAGACGCACTCGAGCTGATGCGCGGCAAGAGCGGGCGCATGACCGGCGATCTGCTCAGCCTTCTGATGGCACTCAAGGGGCTCCCTTCCACCTACAACAAGGACCTGCAGGAGGACAAGGAGGCGTTGTTCGACGCGATAGACACCCTGAAAATGGAGCTTCCTGTGGCGACAGGCGTGATCAGCACGTTGAAGCTGCACAAGGAAGCAATTTTCGCCGCCCTCGACGACGGGATGCTCGCCACCGACGTCGCCGACTACCTTGTGGAAAAGGGCGTCCCTTTCCGGCGTAGTCACCGGCTCGTTGGCGAGGCGGTCAAACGGGCGGAGGAGCTGGGTTGCTCACTGAGAGATCTCCCCCTCTCTGAGTACCGGCGGATCGACCCAGCCTTCTCTGAAGATGTGTACAAGGTATTTGACTTCAAACGTTCCATCGCTGCCCACTCTGGGCGCGGTGGCACCGCTCCGTCTGCAGTGCGCGTACAGATAGAAAAAGCAAAGAAGTCACTCCATAAGAACTTCGCTTCCTAGTCTGTCATCTACGAGAAAGCTTGTCCCGACGCTTGAAGACCGACTTATCGATCAGCATGGATGTCCAGTTCTCTTCTGGTGTGGTTGGTTTTGTCAGCATCCACATGGTAGTCAATGTTTCCTCCCCGTTGATCAGCTGAAGCTGCCCCACAAACCCGGACACCCAATGCTCACCTGCTCCATCGGCATGGCCATCCAACGGGCGCCAAGAAACAGCAAAGGAAAATGTCTGAGTTCCCTCGTCCGGTGCAGGATCGGCTAATCCAAGCACGCGATAGGTTCCTGTATCGCCAGTGTGTGAACTGTATGAGCCCTCGATTCTGCCTTCCTGCACGGTGATCTCCATGATCGAGCCGTGTTCGTTCTCCCAAACCCCTGCAAGCTGCATCGTGCCTCCTACAGTATTTTTACGTCAGGCAAGTCCCCCTGCCGTGCTGCTCCGAATTATGCATGTTGGGTGCTCTGTCAACCGTTTTGCGAAGTGTCCGTAAACAATGCTAACCCCGCAAGCAAGCACCTGCTACAAACCATGCAACAAGAAAGAGACGTGAGATCGCCCAGAATGAGTGCGTGAGTACGCCTATTGATTTCTCCGTTTTCTCTGATTATTATTCAGGCTATGAATGATAATCATTCAGAGGCTGCTTGGATTTACAAACATAGATGGCTGGAAGATCGCCTTGCACAAATGGTGAAGAGACATCCGGTGGTGGTAGTCACAGGGCCGAGGCAGGTGGGAAAATCGACCCTTATACACCACGCGGACCCCTGTGCGCCAGTGGCGCTACCACAGCCTTGACGAGCTGGACGTGCAGGAGCAAGCACAGCGTGATCCTGATGATTTGTGGGCGGGCTCCAACAACGTCGTGATCGATGAAGCACAGCGCGTTCCCTCGTTGATCTCTTAACTCCACCGGGCCGCATTTATTACTGGCGCACGGTTTCCGGAATCGAAGTCGACTTCGTGCTGGAGCAAGGTAGAAGCCTCATAGCAATTGAGGTGAAGCTTGTATCCGCTGCCCATTATCGCGATATTCAAGGGTTGAAGCGGTTTATGAGCGAGTACGACAGTTGCAAAGCGGGTGTTCTCGTCTACAACAGCGATGAGATCCTACAAGTAGGAGAGCACATCGTTGCGTTGCCGTGGCAGAGACTGGCTCGCGGAAGCACAATACAGCCTGGAAATTAAAGTCATGTCCTTCTGAAAGCGACTGCTGCACAAGATACTATCAAAACATTCTGTGTACTGTGATTTCCCGCCGCACTGCATATCGGAGGGGGTGGTTTTATCACCAATGGTGAACAGTTTAGCCGGGTGGCCGAGCTTCAACTGTCATGAAGCGCCGCGACCTGATTCGTTTCACCGTCATCGAGAGATAAAGGAATCCAAGATCGCTGGCTTTCGTAGCGTGCGCAGCTTGTCTGCCACGTTGTGTTTTTCATGCCGCACCAGAAATGCTCTACGATTGTCTTGAGCATAGCATGATTGGACAGCAGTGTGCCTGGATATGAAGCTGTCGTGCCTGCTCTCCACCAGCGCCGAAATTCAAGAATAAAGGTCTGACCCCGACGCACCCCGACGCACAACTTTGCTCGTCGATGGTGGCAAGTTCCTCAAGTTTCCTCCGCATTCATCCCGTTTGGTGCTACGGCTCCTTCAGCCAGCGGTCGAAGAAGGAGGCGATCATCTCCGATATCTCGGACCTGCTGGGATCGATCCTTCCGCCTGTCGGCTTGAACCCGTGTCCGGCGTTCTTCACCACCACAAGCTCGACCGGCACACCGACAGCCTGCAGATGATCGTACAGGCTCTGTGACTGCTCGAGCGGGACGACCGGGTCTTGATCGCCATGCAGGATGAGAAATGGGGGGTCATCGGAGGAGGCCCATGTCACCGGGCTTGCCTGGGCGAAGATCGGATCCGTCACGTCTGATGCTCCGAACACCTGGAACGCCTTGTCCGCTTTATTGAAGTTGAACTTGGAGAAGTCTGCCGGGCCGAACATGTCGACCACCGCCTGCACCCGGCTCGATGCCTCCCACGAGCAATCGTCACTGAATGCGTCGTCATCCGCAGTTCCCAGTACGGAGACCAAGTGTCCGCCGGCGCTACCGCCGTAGGCCCCGATGTGATCCGGATCGATCCCAAGATCATCTGAGTGCACGCGCAGGTAGCGCACGGCACACTTCACGTCCTCAATCTGGGCGGGGAACTTCCACTGCGGGGCCAAGCGATAGTCGATCGAGACGACAACGTAGCCATGCTCAAGCAGGGTGGGAATGTCGCGCATCCCCGCCCCTCCGTCCTTTGAAC
>JALTFO010000123.1 GCA_027007005.1 Candidatus Bipolaricaulota bacterium
GCTTGGCTCAATTGATATCTACTACAGAAGAGGACAAAGAAAGAGCCTGGGAAATCTTCCAAAGATACGATGATAAGGTGCTGAGTTTCACTGACTGCACTAGCTTTGCCGTAATGGAGCGATTGGGTATCGATACGGCATTTACTGTAGATCATGATTTTGAAGCCTTGCGCTATATCATGGTTCCATCGTGAAGCTCTAATAGCATAAGAAGGGAGGTCCTAGTTGTTATATCTAGTCACAGGTGGAGCTGGTTTTATCGGTTCGCACCTCGTTGAAGAATTGGTGAAACAGGGAGAGGATGTCCGAGTGCTAGACAACCTCTCCACGGGAAAGAAGAAGAATATCGAGCCATTTCTCTCGAAGATCGAGTTTGTCGAGGGCGATATCCGTGAATTGGAACTGGTCAAGAAAGCGATGGATGGAGTGGATTACGTTCTCCACCAGGCAGCTGTGCCTTCAGTCCCCCGTTCTGTGAAGGATCCACTGACAAGCAACTCAGCCAACGTTGAGGGGACACTCAATGTCCTGATTGCTGCCCGTGATGCCGGAGTGAAGCGGGTCGTCTATGCTTCTTCGTCATCCGTCTATGGCGATACTCCTGTGCTGCCAAAGCATGAGGAAATGAAGCAAGCACCGCGCTCCCCCTATGCGGTGAGCAAGCTTGCTGGAGAGCTTTATTGCCAGGCTTTCTATCATGTCTACGGCTTGGAAACGGTTGCTTTGCGCTACTTTAACGTCTTTGGGCCGTGGCAGGATCCTGAATCGCAATATGCTGCCGTGGTTCCCAAGTTTATCACCGCTTTACTCCATAGTGAGCCGCCGATGATCTTCGGCGATGGAGAGCAGTCGCGGGACTTCACCTACATCGAAAACGTGGTCGAGGCCAACCTGCTTGCGGCCAAGGCCCCTGGTGTGGCAGCAGAGGTATGCAACATTGCCTGTGGAGAGCGGATCACCATCAACGAACTGGCACGCATGCTGGCAGAAATCATTGGGGTAAACATTGAGCCAGAACACACTCCACCGCGGTCCGGAGATGTCCGCGATTCTTTGGCTGATATCTCAAAGGCGAAGAGACTGCTGGGCTATGAAGGTGCGGTAGCTGTTCGCGAAGGGTTGGAGCAGACGGTGGAGTGGTATAAGAACTATCGGGAGTAAAAGGACCCCACGGCAAGTCCGGAGTATTAGAAGGGGAAAACCTGAAGATCTGATCGGGAGTAGATCCTATACTGGGCTCGTCTTGTGGAGCTGATCGTGTTCGTAGTAACAGTAGAATCCGGTTATCGCAAATTCCTGCTTTTCCCGCTGCAAGAAAGGGGCAAGATGTATTCAGCAGAGAGTCTCCACGAATTTGAGGAGCAAGGTAAAGGTCCTTCAACTGACAGAGAAAATGAAGGCGGGGTAGATCAATCGTCTTCCTCTTCAAGCTATAGCTCAGTTGTGAATAAGTCAGCATTGTCAACGCCAAAGCCAACCCTTCTATTTGTTGTGAATGTGGACTGGTTCTTCCTCTCTCACAGGCTTCCAATTGCCTTGGCGGCCAAGAAAGCGGGGATTCACGTGGTTATTGCTGCTGGCGATACGGGAAAGGGAGACACCATTCGTCAGTATGGGTTAGATTTTCTGTCAATGCCGATGAAGAGAAAACTCTCTGGGCCAATTTCCGAGATTCGGGCCTTGCTGTCTTTAGTGAGGATTTATCACAAGCTTAAACCTGACCTAGTCCACCATGTGACAATGAAGCCCATACTCTATGGCTCTCTTGCTGCCTGGCTGACACGCCGACCAGCGGTTGTTAACGCAATTAGTGGCTTAGGATACGCGTTTTCGTCGCATGGGCACGCTAGAATTCGGCAATGGGTCGCGAAGAATCTCTATCGATGGGCGCTGCATCTTCCTCAGAGCCGCACGATTTTTCAGAATAATGATGATCTTGAGGAGTTTTGCTCTTCTGGTCTGCTCCCCCGAAAACAGGCCGTGTTGATTCGAGGTTCAGGGGTGGATTGTCTAAGGTTCCGGCCAACAAAGCAGCCTGAGAGCAATCTTATTGTAATGCTTCCTTCGCGCATGCTGTGGGATAAAGGCGTAGGCGAGTTTGTGGATGCAGCTAGGACTATCAGGAAAGAGCATCCGGACGTTCGGTTTGTACTAGTGGGTTCTCCAGATGAAGGGAATCGACTTACAGTGCCGTTGATTAAGCTAAATGAGTGGTCGCAGGCAGGTGTCGTCGAGTGGTGGGGGCAAAAAGAGGATATGGTTTCAACCCTTTCTGCTGCCGCTGTTGTTGTGTTGCCTAGCTATCGTGAGGGTCTTCCGAAGATTCTATTGGAAGCAGCTGCTTCAGCTCGTCCCATTGTAGCAACGGATGTGCCGGGATGTAGGGAGATCGTCAGGCATAGAATGAATGGACTCTTAGTCCCACCGCGAGATAGCGCAGCACTGGCCACGGCGATTCAGACTTTACTTGCGTCTCCAGAACTAAGAAAGCAATTCGGCAAGGCCAGCAGGGAGATAGCCGTGACAGAGTTCTCTGAGGACATTGTTGTCAAACAGATACTCGATCTTTATCAAGAGCTTATGGGTAACAGATGGCCGGGCGAGACTGTAGAAAAGGTACGATCATGAAGCGAGTTCTTGTTACAGGAGCCAATGGCTTTATTGGTAGGCGCTTGTGTACCGAGCTTCTAAGATGTGGCTGGACCGTTCGGGGAACTGTTCGTAGACCTGAGGCTCAGCGAGACCTTGTCCCTGGAATCAAGCCTGTGCTTGTGGATGTTACGCGGGATGATGGTTGGTTAGAAGCGCTGTCAAGTGTAGATGCTGTCGTACACTTAGTAGGGAGAACTCACGTTTTACACGATAGGGCAAGCGATCCACTCGATGCGTATCGTAGCGTTAACGTCGAGGGTACACAGCGGGTTCTGAAAGCCTGCGTGGAAGCAGGTGTGCCGCGTTTTATCTACCTCAGCTCGATCAAGGCAGTGGGAGAGGGGGCACAGGGTCCTTATTCCGAGAAGAGTCCCTGCAATCCGGAAGATGCATATGGGATTACGAAGCGTGAAGCGGAGATTGCTGTTCTGGAGATGGCAAGCAAAACTGACCTGCATGTAAGCATCGTGAGGCCTCCGTTGGTCTACGGGCCGGGGGTAAAGGGGAATTTCTTGCGGCTGCTGCGATTTGCTGATCGTGGAATTCCTTTGCCACTTGGATGCACTCATAACGCTCGCAGCATGGTGTTTGTCGGGAATCTGACCAGTGCCATAGTGGCGCTTCTGGATCAACCAACGATGACGGAAAACATCTTCCATGTCGTTGACGATGGGGAGCCAATGTCAACCAAGGCTCTTGTGTCACAGCTTGGTTATCTGTTGGGGTGCAAAGTGCACCATATTCCTGTTCCAGTACCTCTCTTGCGTTTAGGAGGAGCTTTGTTAGGACACTCCGGTGAAGTGATACGCCTAGTTTCCTCACTGACCGTCTCCGGTGAAAGAATAAAAGAGGTTCTAAACTGGACTCCCCCCTATACTGTCGAAGAAGGTTTAACCGAGACTGTGAATTGGTATCGTACTACATTGAGCAAGAGGAAAACTCCATGATACTAAGCACGGTTGTGTTCTGTGTTGGTGCATTCATTATTGGATACATGCTTACTGCTTGGATCAGAGGCTTTGCTCTGAAGAAGGGCATTCTGGATATTCCCAACTCCCGCAGTTCACACGTTGTAGCCACACCGCGGGGCGGAGGACTTGCTTTTGTCATTGCCTTCCTCGTTGCAGTAGTCATTTTTGTGTTTTTGTTTCCTGGTAGCCGAGATCTTTGGATTGCACTGCTTGGTGGCGGAGGCTTGGTGAGCATTGTAGGATGGATCGATGATCGTAGGAAGTTGTCGAGTTGGGTCCGCCTATTCTTCTACGGGCTAGCCATCATCTGGGCTGTCTATTGGATTGGTGGATTGCCACGCATTGAAACAGGAATCGGCATCGTTCGTCTTGGATTGCTCGGATACGGAGTTGCCTGGTTCATTACGTTTGTCTTTGTAAATCTATACAACTTCATGGACGGGATCGATGGGCTAGCGGCAGGTGAAGGATTGGTCGTTAGTGCAATTGCTGGCGGGATTCTCGCTATTGCGGGCGATTGGGAGTTGGCGGTAGCTTGTTGGGTGCTGGCAGCGGCACTTGCGGGATTCTTGCACTGGAACTGGCCTCCCGCCAAGATCTTTATGGGAGATGTGGGAAGCAATTTCCTTGGCTTCGTCTTTTGCATTTTGGCGATCGCTTCAGAGAACCGAGGATCGATGTCTGTATTAGTTTGGGTGATACTGCTATCCGTATTCTGGGTTGATGGCGTTGCAACCTTGACGAAACGGCTCTTGCACGGTAAACCCCCTTATGAGGCTCACCGCGAGCATGCGTATCAACGCGCGGTACAACACAGTTATAGCCATAGGCAAGTGACCACAGCCATCTTGCTAATTGACATTGCATTGGGAGGGCTGGGGTTCCTAGTATGGCGCTGGCCTATTGCGGTATTGCCAGTATTGCTTGCAGTGTACGGATTGCTGTTTATGGCTTGGTTGCATTTCTCACGGTTGCCATCAGCAGAAAAGGGGTGATATAGTGACTTCAAGGCGGAGGACAACAGAGTTCAATGAGATGATGCGGTGGAGGCAATACAACGCATGAACCCGGGACCGCTTCGGAAATTCCTCATAAAGGACCACGCTCGCTTTCAGATGAAACGACGCCAAATTTCCGAAGATCAGGTACGTCAGGTTCTACAGATCCCCAGCAAATTATCGAGAAGGAAGGCGGCCGTTATATCTATCAATCCAAGCTTCATTCACTAGAATCCGGTAAAGAACACCTCTTTCGCGTTGTGGTGGACACTGGGCACGAGCCAGTTGAAGTTGTTACTGCGTATCGCACGAGTAGAATAGCTAAGTATTGGAGGTAAGCATGAAGCTTCTGTATGATCGAGATGTGGATATTCTGACAGTGATACTTAACGAGATGCCAGTTGAGGAAAGCGACGAGATAAAAGAAGGCATCGTTCTCGACTACGATGTCCATGGCAACCTTGTAGCTATGGAGATCCTGGACGCATCCCGGCTTATCGCTCAGCCAGCAGGTGTCGAGTTTCAATTGGCTAACTAGGCTTCTCGCTACACGGCGTGCGGAACTGTTGCTCATCCGAACGGTTGGCCTGTGTTGGGGAGGAAAATCTTGAGTGGTGAATGGTAATTTGTAAATGGTGATAGCTGACGAGTAACAAACATAGGGGAAGAGGATTAAGGGGTAAGAGATAGAAGCGATTCATGGCCCCATGAAGTAGGATTGCACGCGTCAGGCGCGTCGGGGGGAAACCGCAAGTTGTTAGTATTAAACGTGCAGTTGATTGGTTGGTGATGTCGCTGTTATAATGTTGATGTTGTGGGAGGTGGGCAAAATGGTTTTGACGCGTACGCAGATTTATTTGGAACCAGAGCAACATCGACTACTCAAGAAGGAGGCAGAGGCTAAGGGGATATCGCTGGCCGAACTTCTCCGTCAAATGGCGTGGGAGCATTTGCGATCGGAACCGACACGTAAGGACTTCTTGAGCATAGTTGCGTTGGGGAGAAGCGGCAAGACTGATGTCTCCGGAAAGCATGATCGTTACATTGCAGAGGGGCTATCGGGTGAACAAGGTCTTTGTTGACACTTCTGCCTTCTATGCCTTGGCTGACGAGAGTGATCGAAATCATCGCCGTGCCAAGGATGTTTATGGGGGACTAAACAATGTCAGCCTGGTAACCAGCGACTATGTGCTGCTTGAGTGCTGGTTTCTTATCGGAAGCCATCTTGGCAGGGAGAAGGCGATACGATTCTGGGATGCGCTGCGCATGGGGATCGTTGATACAGTCAGCGTTACTGCGCGGGATCTAGACTACGCTCGCGAGATTATCGATAGATTTTCTGACCAGGACTTCTCTCTAGTTGACGCTTCAAGTTTTGCTGTAATGGAGCGCGAAGGGGTTAAGACCGCTTTTACGTTTGATTCTCACTTTCGTATCTATCGGTTTGGCAAGGATAAGAGACGCCATTTTGATGTAATCCCACAGTGAGAAAGAAGCAAAAAGGGGACAGGCTACTTTTCGGGAATGGCGTGGAAGCAGTGAAGGGCAGATAGTAAATGGTGAATCGTAAGTAGTAAATAGTGAAGGGTTAAGCAGCAAATCCTAAGACAGAGGCGAAGATATGAGACCGCATACGAAGCTCGCTGTGTGGAACGAGGCGGTCGGCTTTGTCGTTGACGTGTATCAGGTCACAAGGTCGTTCCCGAAGACGGAACAGTATGCGCTCGCTGATCAGCTAAACCGGGCTGCTGTTTCGATACCGAGTAACATTGTTCACTCCAAGGTTATTGTTTAAGAGACCATTGAGTATTGCATTTTACATTGAGAACTCCTAAAATGAGTCTCTAAAGTGGATTGTTGCATCAGAGGATGGGGCAGTTATGGAAGCAGAAAGTTAAGAATTTAACAGAGGTAGCAAGAGTGAGAAAATTCGGTGTGCCGCGTTACCAAATATGCCTGCAACGAATGTATCCTTCCCTTCGCCTAATAAGCCTTTGGGCATTCGGTAGAGTGTTCTTATGAAAAATTCATTCTTCATGCATTGGCCGCGTGCACGAATTTGGCGTACTCTGGCATTTGTTGGGGCGGACGCGCTTGTGTTGGCCGCCTCGTTGTACTTTGCGTTTCTTGTGCGATTCGATGGCTACATTGCGCCTCGCTATCTCTCGATCCTTCTGGCTATACTGCCGCTCGTCGTCATCGTTAAGCTCTCCGTATTGGCGTTCTTCCGCATGTACCGCTTCAGTTGGGCATACGTGGGGATGGAGGAGCTTGTCCAGACGGTGCTGGCGTGCGCGGGAGGATCGATTGCCTTTGCGGGGATGCTGTTTGCTCTTCGTCACTGGCCGGCTGCCGCTGGCGTGCCGCGGTCGATTCTTGGTGTTGACTTTGCTTTCTCTCTCCTCGGGATTGCTGGGATAAGGTTCTTCAAGCGGGCCATTTCATACACATCAGCGCATGCGCGTGGAGGAGCAGAGGATGGAAGGCGAACGTTGATCGTCGGCGCGGGAGATGCAGGGGCGCAGCTCGTGCGCGCATTGAAGGAAGAGAAAGGCAGCCCCTTCCTGCCAGTTGGATTTGTCGACGACGATCTGGAGAAGCAGGGGCTCATAATCCACGGGGTACCGATTCTCGGTCCACGCAAGGATCTCCCCAACTTGATTCTTAGAATGAGGATAGAGAGCGTTGTCATCGCCATGCCCTCAGCTCCAGCAAGTGTGCTACGTGAGACCGTCGAACTGGCACGCGAGGCGAACGCGAAAGAGGTGAAGATACTCCCTCTCTTGAGCGAGCTTTACAGCAGCGAGATCAAGGCCACGGATGTGCGCGAGGTGGAGCCGGAGGACGTCCTTCCGCGTGAGCCGATCAAGATCGATACGGAATTGATAAGGGAATCGTTGTCTGGAAAGCGAGTCCTGGTAACCGGAGCATCAGGATCGATCGGATCGGAGATCTGCCGACAGGTGTTGCGATTTGGAGCAGAGGAATTGCTTGCCCTGGACATAGATGAAACTGGCCTCTTCAACCTGAACCGCGAACTCACGCGACACTTCTCTGAGAGTCGCGTACGGGTGATTGTTGGTGATGTGCGTGACACCAAGTGTGTAAATGATACCTTCAGCACATATAGCCCCCAGGTTGTCTTTCACGCGGCGGCGTACAAGCATGTTCCGCTGATGGAGGAATTCCCTGCAGAAGCTGTGAAGACGAACATCTTCGGCACAAGGGTCGTGTTAGAGGAGGCTCGGCACACAGGGGTGGAGGCGTTTGTCTTCATCTCGACCGATAAAGCCGTGAACCCAACGTCGGTGATGGGGGCGACCAAGCGAGTGGCAGAGACGATCGTCCGTTCACCAAATGGCGCGTCTAGCACTCGGTGCATGGCGGTCCGCTTCGGGAACGTGCTTGGGAGCCGAGGAAGTGTTATTCCTACGTTTGTCGACCAAATCCATCGAGGAGGGCCGGTTACGGTCACTCACCCAGAGATGAAGCGCTACTTCATGCTTACAGCTGAAGCGGTGCTGCTGGTTCTTCAAGCGGGAGCGATGGGCCGCGGTGGCGAGGTTTTCGTGTTGGACATGGGCAAGCCCGTGCTGATTCTAGATCTAGCTCGGGAACTGATACGCTTCTACGGTTATGAACCAGATCGAGACATAGCTATCGTCTACAGTGGCGTGAGGCCAGGTGAGAAGCTGTACGAGGAACTGCTTACCGCGGAGGAAGGA
>JALTFO010000124.1 GCA_027007005.1 Candidatus Bipolaricaulota bacterium
TGTGAACTCGGGGTTGTGCGTCGTCGATACACCCTCGTTGCGGAAGTTCTTAGCTAGCTCATAGACTCGCTCTAGACCACCAATTATCAAGCGCTTTAGGTACAGCTCCGGGGCAACTCGAAGATAGAGATCAATGTCGAGCGCGTTGTGATGTGTGACAAACGGCCGCGCCGTTGCTCCACCAGCGATTGGCTGCATCATCGGTGTCTCCACTTCCAGGAAGCCATTTCCGTCAAGGAAACGACGAATCGCGGCGATCATGCGCGAGCGACGGGTGAATGCCTCTCGTACATCCTCGTTAGATATCAGATCGAGTGCACGATGCCTGTAGCGAAGCTCAACATCCTTCAATCCATGCCATTTCTCTGGAAGCGGGCGAAGGGATTTGGATAGCAGTACCCACTTTGCGGCGGAGATTGTTAGCTCCCCGCGACGGGTGCGGAAGACCTCACCCGTGATCCCAAGAAAATCGCCAATATCGCTGTCGCACAACCCGGCGTATCCTTCCTCACCAAGCGTGTCGAGGGAAGCATGCACTTGCATCTTCCCCGTACCGTCCCGCAGATCGAGAAAGGCAGCTCGCCCCATCCGGCGCAGAGCAACGAGGCGACCGGCAATGGTCACTGTTTCACCACTCTTCTCTTGAGCAGCAAGCGGCGAGAAAAGCTCCGTCACCTTCAGGATCGAGTGACTAGGCGAGAATCGCGGCGGGTACGGATCCACTCCACGCTTACGCAAAGAATGGAGCTTATCCAGGCGTGTTTGCATTAACGGTTCAGTCATTATTACTTGTTGATCGCGATAACGCGGAAGTGAAATGCACCGCCGGGAGCGTTGACCTTGATCTTGTCTCCCTCGCGCTTCCCTATCAGCGCCGCGCCAACAGGTGAGTCAACCGAGATTTTCCCATTCTCCAAATCGACCTCAGCTGAACTGACAAGGTTAAATGTTCCACTCTCCATAATCTCCATGTCCTGCAGGATGAACCTCGTACCGACCCCGATCTCATCCTTGGAGATCTCCTCCTCGGGGATGATTTGCGCGGAATCGAGAACAGTCGTCAGGCGATGCACCTCGCGTTCATAGTACTGCTGCTCGCTCTGCAGATATATGTACTCCTTGTTCTCCCGCAGATCACCACCGTTCATCTTTGACGCCTTTAGCTTTTCAGGAATCTCTTCGTAGAGAATCTTCTTTGCCTTGTCCAGCTCTTCCTCCATCAGTCCGTGCCCATCCTTCGTCAGGAAGATTACTTCTTTTTCCATCTTTCACCTCTGTACCCATCGCTTCACTAAGTTCATCGATCAAAGCCTGCTGAAACTTCGCCGATTCCAAGCCCTTGCACTTCGTGCTTGGCTGGACAATGAAATCCACACCAGCAAAAGAAGCCTTGTGGCAGCGGAAGACCTCTCTGATCATCCGCTTCACGCGGTTTCGCTCGACCGCATTTCCGTATCTGCGGGAAACACTGATCCCCATACGCGTCTCTCGCAAAGTTCCAAGGACACGAAACTGAAAGTACTTCCCCCTCCACATTCTCCCTCGGCGGAATACACGCTCGAAATCGCTCTGTTTCTTGAGGCGCATTCGCGCGGGAAACCGGCAATCATCGCCGTTGCACATGACAAAACTATAGCAAACAGCACCATCTATTGCAAGAAGACGTGCCTGGCAGGCATTCTACGAGGCAGCAACTCTGAAGCAAGAAGCAAGAAGGGAACTCTAAGCAAGAGCCCAGGTATCGTACCACCTCAGGAACGCAGTTAGCTATTCACAGGCTCGAAGTATCCTCGATATTTCCTCTTGTAACCGCGCCAGGTGATCGCCCACTTCTCCGGGTCATCAAGGTAGGAGTGATCTGATATCTTCCCGATGGTGCTGTTGTAGGGCGATCCCTTGACCATCTCTGGCTCTTCATATGCTTCCTTGGAGATGTTCTCCATGATCGAGGCGTACTTGTCGAGCTCTGTCTTGGAATAGGACTCGGTCGGTTCGAGCGTTACCGGCTGCGGGACAACCCATGGCTCGTGGCTCATCCAGTAGTGACCGCCGTAATCGGCGACCCGGCGCTGGATATCGGTTGTTACAACGCCGGTGTCATCCGCCAGGCTTTGCCAACTATAGCGTACCTGCTCTAAGCGATGCTTCCCGGGAGCAAACGGTGCTTCTACCCCCTTGATCTGGCGCATCTTGTTGAGCAGGTAGTTATTGTTGAGGACGGCGATGCGGGCTACCTGGCGCAGACCGTCCACGCCCAGGCTCATGATCCAGGCGTAGGCGCGCACGACCGCCGGGATGACACCGTAGTAGTCCTTCACCTTCCCGATCGTGTGTTCGAGGTTGTAGTTCAGGAAGTAGCGCCCGCTCTCATTCTCTTTATCTACTAGAGGTACGGGCAGGAAGGGCGCGAGCTCTTCTGTCACCCCGATCGCTCCAGACCCCGGCCCCCCGCAACCGTGCGGGGGGCCGGGG
>JALTFO010000125.1 GCA_027007005.1 Candidatus Bipolaricaulota bacterium
ATACACGGTTGATCTCCTCTGGCATCATGCGATTGAAGCTGCGCAGCCCCGCCTCCACGTGTGCAACGCGAATGTGCATCTTGCCTGCAGCGAGCGCTCCTGCCAAGGTGGAGTTCGTGTCGCCGTAAAGCAGTACCCAGTTTGGTTGCTCATCAATCAGCACCTGTTCAATCGCCTCGAGCATGCGCCCCGTTTGCGCGCCCTGCGATGCGGAACCAATGCCCAAGTTATAGTTTGGCTTTGGAATTTGCAGTTCATCAAAGAACACAGCAGACATATTCTCATCGTAGTGCTGGCCAGTATGAACGATTAGTTCATCGATCAATGAATCTCCGCCATGTTCATGGTTGTACGAAGCGATCGCACGCGAGACAGCGGCCATCTTAATAAACTGCGGCCGGGCGCCGACGATGTGCATCAGCCTCACTGTGGAATCACCTCGAAGTGTTGCGCATTCCCTCTGCCAAATCGGTACATACGGAAATGAGAATCAAACGTGAAAGCACTCTTGATCCCTTCCCTCTGCATCACAGCAAAACTTACCGCATCAACTAAGGAACAATCCTGATCGTGAAATCTGTTCATGATTCCGCGTGCCTGATTGAGGTCTTTCTCATTGACGTCCACGATCCCTACAATCCCTGTGCGCAACCCATCCCAAAACCGTATCGCCTGACGTCTCCCAAGATGCCACCCTATGAGAAACCAGCATTCGAGCAGTACATAGTCCGTAGTTATCAGGTTCATTTTGATTAGTTGCTCATAAGTGTCCCTAGCTCGAGCATGATTACGATCACTCTCGTCAGCCAAGGCGTAGAAAGCAGAAGTATCGACAAATACCTTAGTCACCGGACATTCCTTCCGCAATGTACCGGTCATGTTCTTCGGAGATGGAACTCTTTCCGCTTTTACCGAGAGATACCACACTAAGAAAGTCCTTGCGGGTGGGCTCTGCTCGCAGATGCTCCCAGGCAAGCTGACGAAGGAGCTCGGCTAGTGAGATCCCTTTCTCCTCTGCTTCCTTCTTCAGCAATCGATGTTGCTCTGGCTCCAGGTAAATCTGTGTGCGCGTCAACGACATACCAATACACCTCCAGCAACATCAACATTATAACAGCGACATTACTAACCGATCAACCGCATATTTGACCCGGAAGAAGGCAAATTCCCCACCCCGACAAAGTTAACTCGAAGCAATGCCTTTGCACGCATAAGCACCTTAAGGCTCTCCTTTTTTCTACTGTACTCTATCAAGAAGCTCCAAATAACGCGCTCTGCTCATATTAGCGGTTGTCATGTTATTGCGAATAATCGATACCGGCACTTCCCTATATTTAGGGATCACCACCGGTCTCAGGATACCTGGTTTCACGTAGGACCGATGGCTTGACTCCTCTCTAGCCAGGGTAAAGCCATCCGCCAGAAAAATCTTCTCTTGAATCTTCCAATGCGTCGGAATAATCCGCCTAGGCATTCCGACTCACACCGGCATAGCCAGCTCAGTATGCTCCGAAGTCACCACTTTTGGCGGTTGCCACACATCATCTATCTTTCGATAACCTGCTTCCTCCAACACCTCTTTCAGATTTCCTTGATCGCGGGCCGTCTTCAAGAATAGGGCGATTGCCTCATCCAGGTTTCGCCGTGCCTCCTGCGGAGAAGAGCCGCAACTCATCACGTTAAGCGGCAACGCCTGCGCAACATACAGGCTCCCTTCCTTCCAAATGTTCACGTCACATGCGAGATGGATTGTCATATGCCATCACCCTCCAATCCTCCTGACTCCGTTCATCTCCTTGCTATAGTAGTGAGCTGGCTTGCGAGAATCAACAACGTCTTCTCATAGCCCGCAGACACTCCAATATCGATAAAAGTACTAACCGGCATTCCGCAACTTTCAATCCCCTACTGAGATTGATTCCCCGCCCCTTGGAGCGTTCCGTTCACAATGCCTCTTGATACTTCCGTCCGCTTGTGGCGCGGTAGTTCATTTCTAGACTTCGGGTTCTGGACTCGCAATTCTTGACCCCTTTCTCAACTCAGCGAAATCCATGAACTAGGCCAACTCTACAAACCCAAGGAACTCCGTTACCTCGTAATCCTTACCCCTTAATCCCCTACTCCTGCTGTCCGTCCAACCACGAACTTACCATCCCTACGAA
Source organism: Candidatus Bipolaricaulota bacterium (assembly GCA_027007005.1). Taxonomy (GTDB): domain Bacteria; phylum Bipolaricaulota; class Bipolaricaulia; order UBA7950; family UBA9294; genus M55B144. The sequence continues at coordinate 2,163 of JALTFO010000125.1, forward strand.
CTTCTACAACCCATCGGCGTTAGCCTCGTTGGCCTGATCAGCCAGCGAGCTTCTCCCTCACGAATTCAAGTATCTCGCATAGAGCCTCCTCAGGGTCATCGCTGATATAGCTTTCTTTGCAATCCTGATCTGCTTCTGAGCCATCATGAAAGTGCTTGGGGAAAGTACTAATGTGCCGCCGGACATGCGGTGGGAATTCTGCACCAGTCTAGGAGCTAATTTGTGCTAAGTCAAGTGTTGGCTGTGGCAAGCTCACCTCTTGTTTGATGTACGCCCATGGCGATACATACCCTAACGCCGAATGTC
>JALTFO010000126.1 GCA_027007005.1 Candidatus Bipolaricaulota bacterium
CAGGGGTACATCAAACAGAGATTCTAGCCAAACGAAACGGCCTATGAGCCTAGCTACTGGAGAGGAAATGTACTGAGCGCCCCGGGGCAAACCTCTATTCTTGGATTTTGGCGCTGATGGAGAGCGGGCGTAACAGCTTCATGTACAAGCATACTGCCATCCGATCGTGCTATAATCAAAGGTAGGTCATAGCGAAGGAGTGTGAAGAGAGGCATGTCCAACACCTATACTGCTAAGTACACGAAGACAAGCTCCGGTTACATGGGACAATTGGTCGAGTGGCCGGAAGTCGTCACTGAAGGTGCAACCCTGGAAGAGTGTCGAGAACTGCTGAAGGATGCGCTGCATGAAATGATGTTAGCCTATCGCCAACAGCAAAGAGAGATCCCACTTGGCGGAGCCCTCTTTGAGCAGGTAGCAGTCGAGATATAGATGTCCGTTAAGCGCCGTGATCTTGTAAGATACCTTGAGCAGAATGGGTTTTCTCTCCTGCGGGAAGGAGGCAAGCATTCCATCTACTCGAACGGAGTGAAGACAATTCCCGTTAAGCGTCATCGCACGTTGGATCGTGTGACAGCCAACGAAATTTGCAAGCAAGCGGGGCTGTCCCCGCATTTTTAGAGAGTTAGTCCAAATTCATGCGGGGTCAAATCTTTATTTTTGGTGTTTTGGTGCGAGGAGAAGCAAGCACGACATGAAAAGCGCAACGTGGCAGACCCCAGTGAAGTAAGACTTCACAGGGCAGGCAAGCTGCTCACGTGCGGAGTATGCCGCTTCAAACAGGCTTTTCCAGGCCTCTCAGTGTTAGACATGTCTATATTCCTCAATTTAGCGAGCGGTTGACACGGCTTAACAGAATACTAAAATATTAGTATATTAATCACGCAATATGCCCGCTAAGGAGGGAAGAAGATGCCCATCGTGAAGATCCGCACAAATCGGCAGGTCACTGTTCCCAAGGCAATATTCGATGATCTAGGTCTAAGAGAAGGAGACTTCGTTGAGGTAAGCATTCAGGGAAGTGATATCGTAATTAGGCCAAAACGGCTTGTCGATATGGATGATTCTCTGAGCGCAGAAGAGGAAGAACTGGTTGAGAAGGGCTTTGAGCAGCTCAAGAACGGCAAGTACGTTGCGTGGGATGATCTGAAGCATGAGCTGGACCTGTAGACTCTCAAATCAATCTGCCAAGCAGTTCCGTCGTTTGCCGAAAGACCGCCGCAGACAGATCGCACAGGCGATCGAGGAGATGGAAATAGATCCCACAAGCAGTGATGTGCGACCGATCAAGAGTGGGAGATTCAAAGGCGCATTACGCAAGCGAGTAGGAAGTTATCGCATTGTCTTCGCCCTCGACCGGGAGAACAAGGCTGTTAACGTTGCAGCAATCATCTTTCGTACCGGAAAGACCTATCGTTAGGGGGATGTGGAGCCACCACAGGACCTTGCCGGTGAAGAGGGACGGGTGTTAGACCTTCGTTCTCGATGTTTCTGTGGAAAGAGATACAGGTACGACAGCTTCATATCCAGGCAAGCGGCCGCTCGATCGTGCCATGATCATAGATAGGTCACAGCGCCGGATCGGTGCGACCGACAGGTGCTGCTCCGCATTCCGCGCAAAGGCGGATGCATTCCCGAATCTCACACTGAAGAAGATCCCCAAAGCAGTCACGAGAGAGTGCGAGTGGGGACACGATGACTACAGCCTCGAAGTCGAGGATCTTTCCAAGGCTCTGCCGGTGCTGGAAGAACAAACTGAGGATGTGCCCGCGAATCCCCGGCGGAAGTTCGGCAAGGCTAAAACAGCCCAGGCAACGCTCTTCGACGTGGGTGATGATCAATGAGTAAACGTAAAACCTCCGGCGATATCGAAGAGTATGAGATGAAAGGTGAATTGCTGGTCTACCAGACCGATGACGGCCAGGTGAAGCTCGAAGTCCGGCTCCAGGACGAGACAGTAAGGCTCACCCAGAAGATGATGGCGGCGTTGTTCCAGATGACAGTTCCAAACATCAGCATGCATGTCCGAAATATCTATGAAGAGGGCGAATTGTCCCCGGAAGCAACTATTAAGAAATCCTTAACAGTTCGCTGGGAGAGGAAGTGTAACGTTAGGCGCGAGTTGGATTTCTACAACCTGGACATGATTATTTCGATGGGCCATCGGATCCAGAGCCTGATCGCCACTCGTTTTCGAATCTGGGCCACGCAACATCTGCGGGAGTACATCGTCAAGGGCTTTGTCATGGACGACGAACGTCTGAAGAATCCACCGGTCAAGGGTTCTGCTGTTCCCGATTATTGTTTACCTAGATAAACAATTACACACGTTATTGTTTACTTAGCAATACAATCGTTGGTGGCTTGCTAGTAGCGACGCACGGTAACAGAACAGAACGTGGCAGACATTCAACGTGGGAGGCAAGCTCCACACGCGACACTCTAACGA
>JALTFO010000127.1 GCA_027007005.1 Candidatus Bipolaricaulota bacterium
TGTCAAGTCCTAGGTTGTCTTGCACAAAACCGTGACGTTTGACGTTGTGGTAATCCATTCGGTTGACGTAACTAAGCTCGGTACCAACGAAATGCCCGAGCACACAGCAGACAATCTCAGTGCCTTGTCGGGTTGCATCTTGTCTTCGATACTGTTTTCCGCTTGCAGGCGGCAACCTGATGGGCAAAGTTGTATGGGAACAAGCACAACCCCGTCGTAACCTCTTTGTTTCACCAACTCCGATAGCGGGATTATACTCCTTCCCCACGACGGATCGGCGATTACAATCTGATCCCCGATCATCCCCACTGCTACCTCAAAGTGCTTCTCAGGCTTGGTGAGATGAATGATGACCGGCAATCCACCACGGGAGAAGTAGTCCTGCAATGCAGCGGGTTTTACCAGGAACCCCTTGCTCGTTATCCCCTTGGCCTTGAGAGCTTCCTTTAGGTCGTATGCCGTCAGCCCTTGTTCTTGACTTGGTTTCTCTCCCCTTGCTCGCATCGCTTCGTAGACTAGATTCAAGACATCGCTCTCAGAGGTGGAAACACCATAGAAGTACGTAAGAAGAGTAGCTACCGCTGCTGCGCCACACGTGTACTCGTTGGACTGCTCAATTACGCCTATGTATCGAAGGTCAAGGTAAGAAACGGAAGGTGATTTGCCAAAGGTAAAAAGACCAACTACGGACAAGCCTGCTCCTACTACCACCAATATACGCCAGCTTAGCAACTTAAAGAAAATCTTCATGTATCTTTTACCTTAATATTAGCTATCAAGAATTCTATAACAAAGAAAGAACTAACATATTGACAATCATTCATAACTGTTAATTGAACTCTTAAAGATCTCTTAGTACAAAAGACTTTTGCCGACTGCATTTATACCTATCATCTATCAGAATCATTCTCTGACTCATTTCCCCTCTCTTGTGCTTTTCTGGAAGCCCAATAGCGCAGAGCTAATGCTCCCCACACACCAAAAAAACAAAACCCAATAAATAGCGCAGCCTTCCATAGCGGCCATCCATTAGGTGGAGGGTTCCAGGGCTGTGTGATGAACGCCGCACCTATCCCCGCAGCTATCCCTATTAGTAAGCGTAGGATGCGAGACCTAACTGGCAACAGGATCCGAAGATGCCATTTGGTCTTTTGAATCCTACTCTCGATGTAGAGCGATACCACTGTTGCCAGTATTCCTGCTATAATTAAACTAATGGCTCGGCCGGGATCCATCTCCCTCCACCTTTTTAGAACAACAGATACTGTACAACGTTAAGCTAGATGGTCTCTCAATTTTGGCAAGTCCTAGGTTCTTACTACTTAAACGCTTGATAGGCAGCTACAGCTGCTCCCCCAACTTCGCCTCCTATGGCTGCTGCAAATGAAGTACCAACAATATCTATCAAATCGTTATGATCTATGCCATAGGTCCCGTCAAACCAATTATGGTAGATTGCTAAGATTCCACCATAGAAAACACCAAAAGCCAAGAACCAAAAGAACTCGCCGTCAGTTTGGCTCAACTCTTCGTCTCCAAGCTCTTCCCCTTGAGGCAGAACAACAGAAGATTGGCTTGATGTAGATGAAGTCCCTAGTGCTTGTTCCGCTGCTTGCTTTGTTGGGAACACACCCAGCAAAATGGGCTGAGCAAACACCGGCACCCACACTACCAACACCGCCATACACACCACTAACGCCTTCCTCGATATCGCCATCCAAATCACCTCCCTTGTTAGTACTGGACAGCGACAGCCAGTATATACCTCGCCCCCCCCCCCGTTGTCAAGTCCTACTTCAGCGCTCTCAAAATGATGGTCTTTGAGGCTCTGCTAAGAGCATTGCATCGAACTTTTTTTGTAGGTCAATGCAAGCGACTTGACCTTGTCTCTTGGCTTTCCCTTTTGGGGAGCCCAGGAAAAACAAGGCTGTCCTTGTTTTTCTTGGACGGGGCCGAACTCCACCAGAAATCCCTTGCTCGTTATCCCCTTGGCCTCGAGAGCCTCCTTCAGGTCATATGCCGTCAGCCCTTGCTTTTGACTTGGTTCCTCACCCGTGGCATCGATTCATAAACCACGTTCAGGACACCACGGTCGCTCACGTGAGTGCCGTAAAAGTACGTGAGCAGTATAGCCACCGCCGCGGCACCGCAGGTGTACTCGTTGGACTCTTCAGCTACATTCGCATAACGAAGGCCGAGACGAGAAACGGAAACGATGTTGCTCAAGGCAAGATACAATCCAACGGTGAAACCCTATACTACTACCAGCGTACGCCAGTTCATTTCCATTCAGATTTCTTATGCTCTTTGCGTTTTCTCGATTTATTTGCTAACATCCTTCTTATTCTTCCATTAAGATAGTCACCAATTATCCCTCCTGCAACCGCTGTAATTGCTGCGATAATCAGCCAAGCAGCATTGGCTTTTCCATTTTTTACTGTTGGGCCA
>JALTFO010000128.1 GCA_027007005.1 Candidatus Bipolaricaulota bacterium
GGTTTACTACCCGCTCTCCAATGCTCACCTCACCTGAGGTTACCTCTTCTAACCCAGCAATCATTCGCAGCGTCGTCGTCTTTCCACATCCCGATGGCCCTACAAGTACCGTGAACGCTCCATCATCCACCTGTAGATCGATCCCTTTCACTGCTACAAAATCACCAAACTTCTTCATCACCTTGCTAAGCGTTACCTCGGCCATTGAACCTCCTTTCTTACCTCTCTTGCGTTCTACGTCGCTTGATCTCTCTTTCGCCCCAGATACTATCACAAATCGCTACCCAAAAAAACACCTCTTGCACCATCCACGGACGAGGCGCGATCCCTGCACTCATTGTGATAGACAGATCAGGCTTCTCTTCCCTTTCCCATCTACATAGACATCCAAGCCTTTCACGAAGTGCACGTGCTTGACAAATGGATCTTCGTATACAATTTCCTGCCGATCGAGCAGCTCACGGTTGAAGTAATCGCCTTCACCCTCGTTGAACGGAAGATAGAGGACACCGCTTGCCACGAGGTCAGCGTAGAAGTGGGTTCCGTACGAGAGCTCAGGAGAGAATGACTCCGTTGCCATCTCCACGATCACAGATGCACCGGCGATCTCGCCATACTGAACAGGCACACCAAGCTGCGGGTTTGATGTCCCCCACCTTCCCGGGCCAATCAGTATGTACTCGTTGCCATCTAGCTCTTGATCTATCTTACCCACTTGACGAGCGATCCCGTGCGCTTTCTCCCAGCGATACGAGAACGGGTCGACAAAGATAAGGTCGTAAATCCTCTTTCGCTCCCCATTTCCCAACACGCGCCGGCTGCTCAGTAATGTCTCCTGTTTGGGAACGCTGGGAAGCCTGATCACTCGATGCTGCGATCTCCCGCCGAGCGGGCGGGCTTGCAGAAGGTATAATCGGGGAGGATTATCCTCTTCTGGTGTCGGAAAATTGACAGCAAACTCGATATCAATTGGGCGTTCAAACAACTCTTGTAGCCCAGCTAGCAGATCACGCAGCAGAGGAGTAAACGGCATGATGGTGTTCTTGCCGATGAACCGATCAAATGAGGCAATATACCTTCCATCGGGCGGTAGGGTAGAGACAGGCTCACTCAATACACCATCTGCATCAACTACAGAGCAAACCTCCTGCAACAGAGGATTCTTCAATAAGGGAAGCCGTGTCTGACTGAGACATTTCTTGTTCATATCGAGGACATCAACTGTCTCCTGTGAGTACTGAATGATCGCCCGCTCGTCTGATCCCTCTGGCCGTAGACCTGGAAGCTTGGGAGAGAAGACGCGGGCGTACTCCCGTCCTACAGCACGCGTCCCTACACCGACAACGAGACGGGCAACGCCATCTTCCGAACTGAGCCGATCACTCCAGGGATAGAAATTAAGGGAGAAGGCAACCCCGCCGATCAGTGGATAGAACAGGTCTTGCGGGTAGTGCTGGCCGATCATGTTCTGAATCAGGATCGCCATCTTCTCTCTCTTCCAGTCGAGGTAATGTCGCTTGCGATACGCGCGTGCATTCTGGCCAAAGGTGGAGGCGTAGACGCGTTTGATCATTAAGATTAACGCTTCCAACCGCTCTTCATCACTACCGGTGTTACTTAGAAAATCCGATAGGTAGATCCCAGCAAAGGAGTGCTCGGCGTTGTCCTCCATCAAGGATGACGATCGCACGGCCAGCGGGCGATGTTCTTTAGCGACAAATCCTTCAAGCACCTCTTTTGCTGACTCAGGAAATGTGCCGGCCACGATCAGTTCTTCCAGCTCCTTGGTGTCAAGCTTCTCATCGCATCTAGCAAGGACACACTCGTTTAGGTTGTTCGCGGCCATGAACTCGTCAAATACGTCCGTTGCTATGACAAGGGAGTCAGGGAAACGAAGGAGGTCATCATGAGCGGTTAGAGTACCGCCGTTTGCCAGATAGTCGATGACAAACAGCAATCCTCGTGCTTTTCCACCGATCTCTCCCTTTCCGATCAATCGCATCTTATCGGGGATAGAGCTGGGTGAAAAGTGATACCCACCTGTTGCGTCCCGCCCGAAGTGATAGAATCGCGACTGTTTCCATGGTTGAGCTGCTTTCTTAGCTTGCGGAGTGTCTTTCATACGAATTAGCATAGCGCGTTCTGTTGCCAGCTGCCAGGTATAGAGGCGCTCACGCCCATTGCTGGGGCACGATCAACCTGAGATAACCACATACGATAGGATGGCCAGGATCGTCTTCGCGTCGCGAATTGTGCCGCCTGTAATCATGGCTGTCAGTTCAGATACTGAAAAAGCAGAGCATGTTTCGATCTCGTGTGGATCAGGAGCGCCAACTGAGGAAAGACTGCGTGCCTCATACAGCGTTACCGCCTCGTCTGTGAATCCGGGGGATGTGAAGAATGACACCCGCTTCTTCCATTCTCCCCCCCGGTATCCCGTCTCTTCACGCAGTTCCCGCTTTGCCGCGGGGAGCTGCGATTCACCGGGGTCGACCAATCCAGCTGGAATCTCCCATAGATCGTCTCTTACTGGGGGGCGATACTGCTTGACCAGCAAAATACGTTCATCTGGCAGAACGGGGAGAATCGCCACAACAGCAGGATGAAGAACGACCTCCCGCGTTATCTCGACATCGGTTGCAAGACGCAAGCGATCGACACGCAGGCTGATGAGTTTTCCCGTGAACACGCGCTGCTGATCTATGATGTGGTTCTCAGCGCGCAGTGTTGTATCCTTCATCGAGCGCCTTTTCGTTTAGCGGGATAAACTTCCCTTTTCCTCCCTTTTCCAGCATCTGCGCCATTGTCTCCTTCACCACTTTGAGCGGGACGACACCGGTCGCTTTCACGTATCCACCGAGGGCAATCATGTTGATCGCACGCATATTCCCCACCTTTGCACCTAAGTCGTTCAACGGCAACTTGGTCACCTTTAGATCGTCACGATCAACATCGCGATTGATCAATGAGGAATTGGCGATGATCGTACCTCCCTTCGCTACCATGTGTTCGAATTTATCAAGTGAAGGAAGGTTCATCGCGATGAGGGAGGTCGGCTCATCGACAATTGGCGAACCGACCGTCTCGTTTCCCATGACCACCGTGCAGTTCGCCGTTCCACCGCGCATCTCTGGACCGTACGATGGAAGCCAAGTTACCTCAAGGCCGTGATTCATCGCTGCCTGGGCAAGGATCTTCCCCGCCAGGATCACTCCCTGTCCTCCAAATCCCGCAATAATGACTGACTGTTCCATTTTCTACCCCCTATCCACTAGATCACCAAGGGGATAAACCTTGGTTACCACATCGGCGACGTGCTTGCTCGCGTCGACCGGTTTCATGTGCCAGTTCGTCGGGCACGTTGAGAGGACCTCAACAAGCGAGTAGCCCTTGCCTTCCACCTGGTTAACAAACGCCTTTTTAATTGCCTTGGTGGCGTCCATAATTCGCTTCGTGTCGTACAGTGCCTGCCTCGTCACGTACACCGGCGCATCGAGCTGGGCGATCATCTCGGAAAAACGAATCGGATATCCGAAGAGAGACGCATCGCGACCGTTCGGCGTGGTCGTGGTTTTCTGTCCGACAAGCGACGTGGGGGCCATCTCACCGCCGGTCATTCCGTACACCTGATTGTTGACGAAGATGACAGTTATGTTCTCTCCACGGTTTGCGGCGTGAATCGACTCGGCCGTTCCAATGCTCGCAAAGTCCCCGTCCCCCTGATAGGAGAGGACGACGAGGTTTGGATCAGCACGCTTGATCCCCGTAGCGACGGCGCTGGCGCGACCGTGTGCCGCCTGCACAGCATCACAGCGGTACCAGAGGTAGGCAAATACGGAACAGCCAACCGGGGCGATGACCACCGTTCGCTCGGCGATGTTCAGTTCATCGATTGTCTGCCCGATAATGCGGGTTAGTATCCCGTGCTGACAGCCAGGGCAGTAGGTGGAACGAGCCTCGGTGAGACTCTTCGGTCGCGAGAATACCTTAACCATATTATCCACGTCAGTTAACATATTTCTTCACCTCGCTCAGGATTCCACGTGGTGTAGGGACCACGCCGCCCATCTCCCCGTAGAACGGAGTCTCGGCGCGCTCGGCCACTGCCAGGCGCACATCCTCCCACATCTGACCGGCGCTCATCTCCACCGTCAGGATTGTCTGCACATTCTTGGAAAGCTTCTTCAGCGGCTCGTATGGGAACGGCCACAGTGTGATCGGACGGAATAGCCCAAGCTTGATCCCTTCCTCTCTCGCCATGCGAAGGACTGTCTTTGCAATGCGGGCTGTCGTTCCATAGGCGGCGATGACGATGTTTGCATCGTCTGTCTCAACTTCCTCGTAACGAACCTCATTCTTCTCGATCTCGCGATACCGACGCTGCAGATCGAGGTTCATTCGCTTAAGGACCTCCGGGTCGAGATCGAAGCTTAGGATGATGTTCGGTTCGCGCCCCTTGGCCCCGGTCGTCGCCCATTCCTTCTTCGGAAGCGACGCAATATCGATTGGCTCGGGAAGCTCCACCGGCTCCATCATCTGCCCAAGCATGCCATCGGCGAGGATCATCACTGGCGTGCGGTACTTGTCGGCAAGATCGAAGGCGAGCATCGTCAATGTCCCCGCCTCGGGAACGGTGGAGGGACCGAGGACGATCATGTGATAGTCTCCGTGTCCTCCGCCTTTCGTTGCCTGGAAGTAGTCGCACTGCGATGGGGCGATGTCTCCTAACCCCGGTCCTCCACGTACGACATTAACGATCACGGCAGGCAGACTAGATCCGGCAAGATAAGAGATCCCTTCCTGTTTTAGGCTAATTCCCGGTGAAGACGAAGAAGTCATTGTGCGCACGCCAACCGAGGCGGCCCCATAGACCATGTTGATCGCTGCCAGTTCGCTCTCCGCTTGCACGAACGTACGCCCAAGTCGGGGCATGTTCTCAGCCATGTGCTCCAGAAGTTCGGCCTGCGGGGTGATCGGATAGGCGAAATAGCACTGGCAACCAGCGCGTATCGCCGCCTCGGCGATGACCTCGTTCCCTCTCATCAACACTTTCTCTCCCATCATTCCCTCCTAGCACAACGCTCTTCATAAAAAGAAAACTTCAGGCGGCGATCTTCTCCTTGTACACCTCAATTGCAATGTCGGGACACGTCAGAGCGCAGAAAGCGCAGCCAACACAGGCCTCGGGGTGTTCCATGTGTACTACGTTGTACCCACTGTGATTTAACTGTCCTGAATAGGCAAGCACCTTCTGCGGGCAGGAGGCTATGCACAGCCCACAACCCTTGCAGCGCTCCTTGTCGATCACAACCATCCCTCTTGGCATAGTGACCTCCGTTTTATTTCTTGTTGTTGTAGAACTCCTCGCTCAACCGCTTGCCGCGGTTCTTCCGCAAGCGTGCCAGACCCTGTTCGGCCTTGACAATCCACTCCTCCATCCTTTCCTCGATCGATGGTCCCTTGGAGGAAGAATCTGGTGGAGCGATGTGTGGAGAAGAGTAGTTAGTTAATTTGTGATTTAACCGGGCGAACTCCTGGTCAAACTCGACCCCATCAACGTCCACCGGCTGTTGTTCTACGGAGAGCGCGTAGCTTCCACTCTCGTCCTGAGTTCCGATCGATACGCGCACTTGCGCACCAGAAGAAAACCGCTCCATCATCGTTTCGATCGATAATGAAGCGGAAATAGGCACAATACCGATGCCATCATCAGACAGGGACACTACAAGTCCCTTTTCTGACACCTTAAGGATCTTTCCAACAACCGTCTTTCCAGTTTCTAGTGCCATCTGATCCCCCTATTGTGCAAATTGCCCTCGTTGCCTAGCAATTGACGAAGACCAACTCAGCACTGCATCAGACGACCTTTTTGACCTTTCCCGATTTGATGCAGCGTGTACACGCATTGATCCAGACCTTCTTTCCATCGACATAGGCGTGCACCCGCTGGATGTTAGGCATGCGCATGCGCCGCGTGTGGCGCATAGAGTGGCTAACCTGGTTTCCCGCTGACGGTCTCTTCCCACAGATATCACAGACTTGAGACATCAAACTCACCTCTCCTAAGATTTCGTACTCATCCATGCTAATACTGGTTCAACATACACCGGCTCTAATTCGTAGAGCTGATCCTGCGAGAAACTCCGCGCTCCAATGATCGCGATCCATGCCGGCGATTGTTGATTCAGCTCATCTGTCGCGCACTCGGCAAGCCTACATCGTGCTAGGCGCTGACGCAGTCCAGGAACGCCGCTTCCGATGACATACACTGGCCTCTTCTCTGCGCAAATCTTCTCCACCAGTCCATCTCCAGGGACAACTGCTGGGTCATGCACCGGCCTAGTATCGATGAACCACTGCACATAGTACAGATCCCGCCGGTTCTCGATCACCACGCATGAGCGCGCGGAGGATGTTTCCCTCTCTTTGAACATTCTCCACCCATCGACCCCAACAAGCGGGATCCCAGCTGCCTGACATATTCCCTTGGCGGTCGCAAGCCCAATTCTCAGACCGGTAAACGACCCCGGGCCGCTGTTCACGCTCACGAGATCGATATCACAGATCTTCACCCCACAACGCCCAAGAGCCTCGTCAACCAACGGGAGAAGCTCCTCCGCATGCTGCAGAGGAGACTCCATCATGAGTTCCGTCAGCGTCTCACGGTCTTTACACAATGCCACACCACCGACAGCTGCGGATGTATCGATCCCCATGGTTATCATTACAGCACAATGGTAATTCCGAATCTACCTGTTTTCAAGTAACGATCGGTTCTTGCGGCTGATCCGATGCGGCAAGAATGCCGCGTGCATGCTTGACATCGCGCTCGATCTGCCGTCGCAACTTCGGTAGCGTTGCAAAAGGCCTGTCATCCCGCAGCTTCTGCACCAGATGAACCTCCAGAGTCTTTCCGTATAGATCTTCACTGGTATCATGGTCCTGCTTCTCCAAGTGACTGCCGCCGCTAAACAGATGCACCTCAGTACGACGATCGGTTCCGTTCACTGTTGGGCGAGTTCCCACGTACAGAAGGCCAGGGGACGAGCTTCCGTCCCAGAAGGCGTGTACAAGATAAATCCCGTTACTTGGAAGAAGAATGCGACTATCGACCTCGAGGTTAGCAGTCGGGAAGCCAAGCTCCCTACCCAAACGATCTCCGTGGACCACTTGTCCGACGAGGATCGGATGTCGCCCCAGGAGAGCGCCTGCCTCCTTTACCTTTCCTTGTGAGATTAGCTGACGAATGCGCGTGCTGCTCACAGGTGAGCCAGCAACAACAACAGGAGGAACGGCAACCGTAGCTACGCATTTCTCATCACAGATCTTCCTTAAGAGGGAGATGTCGCCGGTGCGATCTTGTCCAAAGCGGAAATTGTCCCCAACGACGATTGCTCTCGTATTTAGATGTGCGATGAGGATATCGCGGACGAAACTCTCGGCATCTATTTCCGAGACATCCTCAAAGCTCACCCTCTCTACCCGGTCGACATAACGCTTTAGTAGCTTGAGCTTGGCCTCCTCTGGAAGAAGTAGTCCGCGCGCTTTTCCCTGCACGGTCAACCGCGGAGGGAAGACGAATGCGTATGCTATGCGCTCCAGGTTCTTCTTGGAGGCTACATAGTTCAGTCGCTCAAGGATCCGCTGATGGCCCAGATGAACCCCATCGAACGTTCCAATCGCTACAGCGCTTTTGACTCCTGTTTCCTTAGACATCGTGAGGAAATGGTAACGGAATTTCCCGGCTCTGTCAGCGGACGTGCAGCCGTGGTTGACCGGCGGGATCGCCCTCCTGTAAAATCCATTCATAATGCCAACCGAGCGAATCATTGGATTGCAACCTTCAGATGAACCTTCCCTTGTCAACTTACGCCCTGGTCGGCTCGACGATTTCATCGGTCAAGAGGAGATCAAGGAGAAGCTACACATCTACATCGCTGCCGCGCAAGGGCGCGAAGAACCCCTCGATCACGTCCTGCTGCATGGCCCACCAGGGCTTGGAAAGACTACCCTCGCTCAGATCATCGCCTCTGAGATGGGCGTAAACATTCGCACTAGCTCCGGGCCAGCGATCGAGAAGGCAGGTGATCTTGCTTCGATCCTCACTAATCTCAAGCCACACGATGTCTTCTTCATCGACGAGATTCACCGCCTGCGCAGAAACGTTGAGGAGATCCTCTACCCAGCCATGGAGGACTACAAGATCGACATCATCCTCGGCGAGGGCCCGAATGCTCAGTCGCTGCGCATCGACCTGCCTCCGTTTACCCTCATTGGAGCCACGACCCGTGCGGGTCTCATCTCCGCCCCAATGCGCGATCGATTCGAAGTTGCGTTTCGTCTCGAATTCTACAACATTGAACAGCTGCAAGAGATCATCATTCGCGCAGGGAAGCTTCTGGGAGTGGATGTCACCCCGGATGGTGCACGTGAGCTGGCCCGCCGTTCACGCGGTACACCACGCATTGCCGTGCGCCTTCTACGTCGTACCCGCGACGTAGCACAGGTCAAGGGGATCGGGAGGATAGACGAGGAAATGGCAAGGCGTTCCCTTGATCTTTTGCGGATCGATGAGGTCGGATTGGATACACTCGATCGCGCTTTGTTGCAAGCGATCGTCGTCAAGTTTGACGGTGGTCCGGTGGGGCTGGATACACTGGCGGCTTCCCTCTCAGAGGAAAAGGACACGATCACCGACATGGTCGAGCCGTATCTTCTACAAGAGGGATTCATCCAGCGCACTCCTCAAGGCCGCATAGCCACCGAGCGCGCCTACAAGCACCTGGGAAAGGAAAACACCGATCGACTCTTCTAGTCGGCGATCAAGCGCTTGTATAGCTCCTTGATATTCACGAGGAACTCGTGCACAACGCCTATGAAGCGCCGCCAATCATAGAGCAAGGCAAGCCCAATCCACGCGATATAGATGTAGGCAGCGTGTGGAGCGCGGAAGTAAGCAACAACAAGCGGAAGAGCAACTAGAGGGAAAGCAAACGACATCGTGACGGACTTCGACTGGAATACAATGATAAACAGGAGCGCAACGGTCACATAGATAGCTGCTGGCAGGATGGGAACAAAACCAGTCATCACGAGATAGCACAGCGCCGCGAAGACCATCATCATATCGAACGCGAACTCGTGCTCGCCAATCCACGTTGGTCGCTTGTGCTGAATCCGGGCGATGCGGCCATCTAGAATATCGGTGGTCCATCCGATCATCGTAAGAAAGATGACCCACCCGAGTTCGCGCGGACCAACAAAACCGAGGACGATGATCAGCGCAGCGATCACCCCTCGCGAAGCCGTGAGAATGTCAGGAGCCCTAGTCATCTTGGTTCACCATTTAGACATTATAATGCTTTTGCCCTCAGAGAGGCAAACAGCCTTTACGCAAGGTGCTTCCAGAACGACGGTATTGCCATCCCAACGAGGATCATCCCGCCTCCCACCCATTGCCACACGCCAAGCATCTCACCTAGCAGGAGAAAGCCAAACAAACCAGCAAAGACAGGCTCCATTGTCAGTATGATCGCTGTGTATGACGCCGTGGAAAATGCTTGGAATCGATTTAGCACGTAAAATGCGACAGCCGTAGCCAAGATACCTGTCACCAGGATCTCCTCAACAAGAGAAGCAGATAACACGGGGATGCTCCTCTCGAAAGACGCTACGCCGATCAGACTCAACAACCCGACAACTCCCACCTGCACAAGGAGGAGTTGGCGGTAATCGATATAGCGGACAAAGCGATCAACGAGAATGATATGTGTAGCGAAGCTGACGGCGCAGGCCAGGGTCAGCACGTCACCCAGATTGAGAGCACCAATCTCGCCTTTGCCCGTCACAAGGAGGAACAGCCCACCTGCAGCAAACAGAGCCCCCAGCCAGACTGTTAGATATACGTGTTTGCGCAGCAACAGGGATGAGACAATCGGCACTATTACCACCGAAAGGCCGGTTAGCAGTCCGCTCTTGGTTGCTGTCGTGTAGACGAGACCCCAGGTTTGGAATAGATACCCGAGAAAGAGGACTGTTCCCACCAATACTCCGCGGACGAAAGAGCGGCGATCGATTCGCCAAAGCACCTTGTGAAGCAAGATTGCGAGGACGAGGAACGCGATGACAAAACGAGCGGCGACAAACATCAGCGGACCGATCTCCGTCATTCCCTGCTTAACAAGAACAAAGGTCCAGCCCCAGATTACGGTGATCGATAGAAGCGCAAGTGCGGATAAGTGTTTCACTACAGACCTTCGGGGATTTCACCGCGCAGTGCGCGCGGAGGATCGTACGTTAAATCGACGATTGCCGAGGGGACTCCCGTTCCAGGCTCTCCCTCGATGAGCAGGTCAACTCCCGAGAACTGTTCGATCATCATCTCGATACTATGAAGCGGGGCTTCTCCCGCTCGGTTGACGCTTGTTCCAAAGAGTGGCCGGTGGAGTTTACCCATCATCGATTGAAAGAACGGATGTGCGGGGACACGAATTCCCACCTTTCCACTCAATACGGCCGATGGTGGTGCATTGTCGCTCGCAGGGAGGATGAACGTTATCGGCCCGGGGAGGAAGCGCGCCAGCACGCCGCGCTGGTTCTCATCCAAACACGCGTACTTATCGATCGCCGCGACGGAAGCCAGGTGAAGCGTAAACGGCTGCGACGCCGTACGAGCCTTCATCCTCCGCACCTGAGAAAGCGCACGTTCATCCCATGGGCTCCCACCGATCCCATACACCGTATCGGTGGGGAAGATCAGTGTCCCGCCTGTCTCAAGAAGCATCTGCAACGTCTCGTAGAGTCGTGAGTCGGTCTCTCTTAGTACCTGCATCGTCACTTCCTATGAGTTTGCGGATTTATCTCTCGGAGTCCACACTGCAATGATCGAAGTGGGATCGAAGCGCGGTCACTATACGCTCTGATGAGCAAATGAACAAGATGAAAGCCGGGCAACTATCTGCTAGTATCCTCATTGCGTCAGCTTTGGACTATGCGATAGTTAGCAGGCTGCGAGGAGGATTCATGCAACAAGAAAACGATAATTATCTGAGGCTTCCTGATTTGGGTGAAGTGGACGAGGTGGCAATTGTGGAGTGGCTGAAGGATGAGGATGAGGGCTTCGCCATGGGTGATGACGTCGTGGAGGTAGAGACAGAGAAGACCACGTTCATCGTCGATGCCCCCCGCGCCGGGAAGATTGTTCGCATTATGCGCAAGGCAGGGGAGAAGGCACGTGTCGGCGATCCCTTGGCCGAGCTGACCTCTTAGGATGAAAGACGTTACTTACCTTGCGCTTGGACGGATGGACTATGCACGCGCATACGCCCTGCAGCACGAGCTCCATCGTATGCGCTGCCAGGGAGAGATCGGCGATATCGTGATCACGGTTGAGCACGATCCGGTCTTCACCATCGGGCGAAGCGGCTCACGAGCAAATATCCGCGTTTCTGATAGTGAAAGAGAGCGAGCAGGGATCCCTGTCTACGAGATCGAACGTGGAGGAGATATTACCTATCATGGCCCCGGCCAGCTCGTTTGTTACCCGATAATCGATCTGAGAGACTATGGGCGGGATATCAAGCGGTACATCTCCTCACTGGAAGCAGCGATGATCGACCTGTGTGGCGACTACGGGGTTGACGCTACGCGCCGCGCTGGATACCCCGGCGTATGGGTCAAAGATCGCAAGATTGCCTCAGTCGGCGTCTCCGTCCGTCACTGGGTGACACTCCACGGTCTGGCGTTCAACGTCGATGTAAACAAGGAACACTTTGCCATGATCAATCCGTGTGGCCTACCGATCGAGATGGTCTCTCTCGTCGACCTCACGCCAAAGGATGTAACGATGGATCGCGTCACTGCAGGGCTGCTCGAACACATGAAATCGGTCTTCGGTTGGGATATCGTTCCGCAAGATGTGAGTGAGTACTCAAGGAGGATCAATGTCTGATCGTCCAGAGTGGTTGAAGGTAAGAGCAAACACAGCTACCGAGGCTGCGGGAATGCACGCTGTGCGCGAAGTCCTTTCTCGGCACCAACTAACAACCGTCTGCCAAGGAGCACGTTGCCCGAACGCAGCTGAATGCTGGGGGGCGGGAACGGCGACGTTCATGCTCCTTGGAAGCGTCTGCACGCGGGCGTGCCGTTTCTGCGCCGTTTCCACAGGGAACCCTCATGGCATCATCGATGAGGATGAGCCCGCAAGACTGGCAGAGGCTATCGCCGATCTACACCTGAGTTACGTCGTTCTAACATCGGTCGATCGCGATGACCTTGCCGATGGAGGGGCGTCGGTCTTTGCAACAGCAATTTCAGAGATCAAAAAGCGTTCACCGAAGATCAAGATTGAAGCACTCATCCCTGACTTCTCCGGAAGTGATGAGGCATTACGCACGATCATCTCTAGTGGTCCCAACGTTATTGGCCACAACATCGAGACCGTACGCCGGCTATCCCCTGGACTACGCGATCCACGCGCAGGCTATGACCAATCGCTTCACGTTCTTTCGCGCATAGCGGGGTTATCACCACGCACGATAACCAAGAGCTCCCTCATGCTCGGCCTGGGGGAGGAACAAAGCGAGGTGCTGGAGACGTTCCGTGACCTGCGTGATGCTGGAGTGAGAGCCTTAACACTAGGGCAATACCTCTCGCCTTCGCGGGAGGCGGCTCCGCTCGTACGCTACGTCCATCCGGATGAATTCTCATCACTTGAGGCTGAGGCACACAATCTTGGCTTCTGCTTTGTCATGTCCGGACCGCTCGTGCGGAGCTCATACCACGCCGCGCAGACCATTCCCGCATGCTCCGACTAATCGTTGACCTTTCGCCAATCGATCCCGCACGCGGCCTAGCCCTTGAGGAGGCACTCTTGGAAAGCACAAGAGACAGGGCGGACGATACGCTGCGTATCTGGGTGAACGATCGCTCCGTGATCATCGGAAGATCACAATCAGTAGAAAGCGAGGTCGACCTTGAGCACCTACGAGGACTCTCGATTCCGGTAGTTCGCCGCATCAGTGGGGGTGGAAGCGTCTATCACTACCCGGGAAACTTGAACGTGTCGCTCTTTCTAAGAGACGCGAGTGCCCTTGGTACAGTATCAGAGACCTACACAACAATCGGAGAAGCGATTGTAAGCGGTCTGTTGCGGGACGACACAGATGCTCGCGTGGAGGAAAACATCATCATGGTCGGTGAGAAAAAGATCGCTGGTGCGGCGCAAGTTAGGCGTGGCAGAAGCCTCCTCTACCACATGAGCCTCCTTGTTTCTCCATCGCAGTTGCCAATTGATAGCTTCCTCCTTGCCATGCAGGGAGCCTACGAACCGGCACTCGTCGCATCGCACCCGCGACCGGTCACGAGCCTGTCGCAACTATCGCCGGGGCTTGAGATGAAGAGTCTTGTGGGTACCTTGAGCCATGCAATAACTACGCTCATCGGGGAAGACCTGGAACAAGGCTCGTACACAAGAGGAGAGGTAGAACGAGCAAAGCGATTGGAATTCGAAAAATACAGGAGCGATGAATGGAACCTGTCTCGCTAGAGGATAAGCGGATCATCGCCTCCCAAATCGGACGCGATCCGCGTGGCGTGATTGCAATTACACGCCGCTGCATCTATGGGTATCCGCAGGTGGTAACAGTCTACCCACTCCTCGACGGCAAACCCTTCCCCACGATGTACTGGCTCACCTGCCCGTATCTGCACCGCGAGATTGCCGCTTTGGAGGCGAAGGGGATGATCGGTCAGATCGAAGATAAGATTGCCACTGATCCTCAGCTTGCCGTGCAGGTAGTGCTGGCGCATCGATCCTACATCAAAGAGCGCAGGCGTCTCCTTTCCCGCGAGGATCTTGCGTATATTGAGAAGAAGGATATGTTGCCGGCACTGATGCAGCGTGGTATCGGGGGGATAGCCGACTTCTCGCGCATCAAGTGTCTGCACCTGCACGCGGCACACGCTCTTGTGGCAGAGAACCCTATCGGAAAGGCTGTCCTGGACTCGCTAGCGCAGCAAGAGTGTCCACCAGGCGAAGTGGTTTGTACCTTGTTCTAGAAGGAGAGGGCTTATTGTCAACTGACAAAGTGTGCTTGGCTAGAAACGAGCCATGCTGGGAGTTGGCAACAGAACAGAGGGCTCATTGGGACGGTATTCTCGACCGGTTTGGCGGTCATCTAAGTACCGGGTTCTTGGGAGGCATCAACAGCCTCATTCAGGCGGCTGAAGCGAAAGCAAGAGGATATCCTACCACGCGGAACCTGATCACAATGGCCCACCTCATCGCCGGTAGACTCTCACACCAGTTACCCACATGAAACAGCGTGGAACCGCAAAAAAAACAGTATCTTTCTCCATTTTCACTCGACAGTTTTACAGGTATCTTGGGCTATCGTCAAGTTCTAACAACCGTCGGGACACTTTCTTCCTTGACTGGGGGAGGAAAATGTGCTAGGGTGACGTATCTCCAAGAAGAAGAGGTGGTAACGATGCAAGCATGCCGTGTTGCAAAGCTGTATCCTGAATGCGAACTTAAGGTCCGCAGCATCAATAATCCCTTCTTCTGCGTGCATAATCCCAACGCCTCATTCTGAGGCGCCAATCTAGCGACTATTAGTTGTTCCTCACGTATCTGTTGAGGAATTCTTCCCTGCGAGCAGGTAGTATGCGGGAAAATAGAAATAACTTACTCATGCACACATAAGGAGATATACTATGTCTAGTTTCACAGTAAAGCAGTTTGTCGATGTATTGAAAGTAAAAGATGAAATAATGCATGCGGGGCGCGAATACCTGCGTCAAGAGGGATTTACCGAGATTCTACCGGTGATCCTCTCTCCGATCACCGATCCACTCCACCACGATACGTTCGATGGAACGGTGAGCTTTTATGGATCTCCATATCAACTGACAAAGAGCATGATCCTGCACAAGCAGATTGCCCTGCGCACACTTCCGAGTATCTACAGCGTTTCGCCCAACGTGCGGATGGAACCGGCGGAGAGGGCCAGTCTCGGGCGGTATCTAGCCGAGTTCGTTCAGCTAGATCTTGAGATGCGTGACGCCTCACGAGATGAGATCATGGAGATTGGCGAGGGGCTAGTGGTTTACGTGCTGACGAAGGCTATGGAGCGCTGTGCCCCCGAGTTGGAACGTCTGGGTCGGAGGCTAGTCATCCCTGAGAGACCGTTTGAGCGAATCACGTTTGAAGATGCACAAGACAGATTCGGAAACGGGTTTGACGATCGCCTGTCGGCTTCCCTCACTGCACCGGCGTGGGTGATCGACTTTCCGCGCACAGTGCGCGAGTTTTACGATCGTGAAGATCCGTCGCGTGCTGACATACTGCTCGATATGGACCTGATGTACCCAGAAGGGTACGGTGAGGCCCTCTCTGGAGGGGAGCGCGAGCACACTATACCGCGCATCCTAAAGCGGTTGGAGCAGGATGGTATCGAAAGAGAGCGATTCTCTCAGTACCTGAGCGTCGTTGAGGAAGGCGTGCCCGCATCAGCTGGCTTTGGAATAGGGATCGAGCGGTTGACGAGATACGTCTGTGGCCTCGAAAATGTGCAGCAGGCGCGACTCTTCCCTAAGGCACCAGGAAAGGTGGGCGCGATCTAGCGCTCTCCTCTGCTAGCCTAGGTCAGGCAAGTGCAACCCCTGTACCCGGATGTGGCTGCAAGGTTGTACTTGCCCGTTTAGTACATGGGCCTTGCGCACAATCGTTCTTGCTCGGTATAGTCGCTTTGCTATGAATGGTAATTACCACATCGATACGGACGCGGTCTTTGAGAGACATCCGTTCGCGCGTGAGATCCTCGATCGTCTGAACGCGGCCGGTTATGAGGCCGTACTGATCGGTGGCGTTGTGCGTGACGCTATGAGATCAATTCTCGATCAATCTATAGCTTTCTCGCCTCATGAGGTTGATATCGCTACATCCGCGCTTCCACAAGAAGTCCGGCGCCTCTTTCGCGATCGCCCGATTGTTGGAGTTGGGGAAGAATTCGGCGTATTGGTTATTGCCGCGCCGGATTCTCAGCAGTACGAGGTAGCTACCTTTCGCACCGAGGGAGATTACGACGGGCGCTGGCCGGGGAAGGTTGAGTTGGTGCGCGACCTAGCAGGTGACGTCAATCGGCGAGACTTGACGATAAATGGCCTCGCTGCTACGCGTGACGGTACTGTGATCGACCTTGTCGGTGGGGTGGAGGACCTGAAGGTAGGGCGCATTCGGGCGATTGGTGACCCTCATCTACGCTTTTCGGAGGACTACCTGCGTATGCTGCGCACGATTCGCTTTGCCTGCGGCACCGATGGGAAGATCGATCCCGCAACTGCAGCAGCGATAGCTGAGAACGCAGGCAAAATCGAGTTGATCTCCTGGGAACGGATTCGTGACGAGATCCTGCGAACGCTCGCCACCCCTACCTCCGCACGCGGGCTTGAGCTTCTCGATGAATTTGGCTTGCTTGCTCACATTTTCCCCGAGGTGAGTGCGATGAAGGGGGTGCCTCAGCCGGAGGAGTACCATCCGGAGGGGGATGTGTACGTGCACACGCTCCTTGCATTGCGCATCGCTGACCGGTTCGTTTCTGACCCGCTTGTCAAGCTGGCGATCCTCCTGCACGACATCGGAAAGCCGAAGGCCCTTGCCCGCAATAACGGTGTGAATATGGGCGGCCACGATGCAATCGGCGCGCGCATGGCACGCAAGATTGGCACGCGCCTGCGCATGAGCAAGCACGAGGTCGCACGCTTGGTCTTCTTGGTGAAGAACCACATGCGCATAGCTGACTTTCCCAAGATGGGGCGCGGGAAGCAGGTGCGCTTCGTTAGTGAGGGGATAGACTCTAGTATCGATTCTAAGACTGTGGAATCGCAGCAGGTATCACTGCGCGGTCGCTATCCCCTGTTCTTTGATCTGTTGCAGGTGCTGGTTGCTGACTGTGAAGCTTGTGCGCACAAGTCTTCCGGCTGGGCTCCAATCCTGCGGGAGACTCTGTGCGTTGTCGACCATATGGAGCGCGTGTGTGATCTGAAAAAGGCGCGGGCACTGGTCGATGGACACGTACTGATCGCGATGGGTGCCCGACCTGGACCGCGCTTGGGAAAGGTATTGGAAGCGGTTCATGACCGCATTCTCGCAGGCGAGATCGGAACGCAACAGGAGGCGATCGCTGCGGCGATGGATCTTCTTTCAGAGTATCCAAAAGGGAACGAGGACCGCCGAAGATAGGACATGCGCCCTGTGACGGTCGGGCGCTCGGTGCTAGTCTCTCCTTCATATAAGCGACGAAAGGGGAGATCATCGGTGAGAGAGAAACCATCTCTTGCCACGCATCATGGGAATTCCACTCTCAATTAGCAGCGACCTCGATCTGGAGCTGGAGGATATCATCGGGCAGTGCATTGGTATCCTCGGGATACGGGGATCGGGAAAGTCAAACACGGCTGGGGTTATCTTCGAGGAGCTTCTGCGTAACAATTACCCGCTTTCCATAATCGATATCGATGGTGAGTACTTTGGCCTGAAGGAGAAGTACGAGGTGTTAGTTGTCGGGCGCGGAGAAGGTGTGGAGATAGAGGTCGACGAGAACTGCGCGCAGGAGATTGCGCAGATCAGCATGGAGAAGAACGTCCCTGTCGTTGTTGATCTCTCTGGATTCCTCTCTGAGGAGCGGACAGCGTTCCTCCGGGAGTACTTGGATGCACTGTGGAACCTTGCTGGGAAGCTGCGGCACCCATACATCATCGGGATCGAGGAAGCGCACGAGTTCATCCCTCAAGGCGTGAAGACCGAGCTAAAAGAGCTGATCGCGCGCATTGCCCTGCGCGGTAGGAAACGGGGCTTGGGAGCGATCGTCATCTCTCAGCGCAGCGCCAAGGTCGACAAAGACGTGCTCAGCCAGGCGGGGATGCTCTTTCTCCACCGTGTCGTGCATGAGGTTGATATGCGTGTCTACTCCGAACTTCTTCCCTGGCGGAAGGCGGAGACGAAGGAGATCATCACCGCTCTTTCCACCGGGGAGTGCGTCTATCTGAATGGCGATACAGTCATTCCGATCTATGTGCGCGAGCGGGAGACGTTCCACGCTGGATTCACTCCTTCCCTCGAGGTTGTCGTCACCCCGGAGTTGAAACAAGTGAGCCAGGCGATCATCGAAGCGATAGAACATGCTAAACAGGGGAAGGGAAAGAAGAACCGCATCGATCAGCTAGAGGAGCAACTGGTTCACCTTGAATCTGAAGCGCTGAAGAAGGACGAAACCATTGCCCGTCTGGAGGGAATCGCCCGCACTCTCGGATACATCAAGGTTGAGGTGCCGCAGCCGGTTTACCCCGATGTGCAGAATATCAGCAAGGCGATCGTCCACTCTGTTGAGCACCCCGGAGGGTCTGGATCGCACATCCCAGCTCCCAGCTACTCGTCGGTGCGGCGTGTGGCAGTGAATGGTGAGCACGTCTCCGCTGCTGCGCCTGTCGGGGTGATCGACATCGAACCACTGGAATCGTCCGGACAATCTACCTCGCTCCCGGACGCTGTCGGGCGACACATCGAGCGAATAGTGGGGCGTGCGGCAAGAGGGAACATCCTGCACCGCAAAATCCTCGGGTTTGTCATTGGGCATGCGCCCATATCCTATTCAGTTGACCAGATCGCTGCGTGGATCAACTGTGCGCGTGGCGTGATCGACAACGATCCCCCACGCGACTTTCTTGACGCGGGCCTTCTCGTGCGTGAACGGCGTAGCGGGAAGATGCATTATCACAGCAATCTGAAGGCATTTGTCGCACGTGAATTTGGCCTCTTCCAGCCTGATATCGCCCCATCCGACCTGCACCGCATAAAAGTCATGCTCCATGCTCGCCTTGTTCAACTGGGGGAGCAGTAGAAGATCCTGTTTGTGCGCGTTCCAGCGGCACAAGCGTTGACTAGTTCCCTCTTTCTCGCTACAATGAGATCATGTGAAGGAGGGGGCATGAAGGTAAAGATCGTTGAGCGACACACCGGATCGAGTGACATGCTGCGCGAGTACGTGTTGAACAAGACGGAAGGCCTCAATCGCTACTTTGATAGGATTATCAGCATCGATGTGGTCCTGTCTGTGGAGAAAGAGCGACAGATCGCCGATTTTCACGCCCACTTGACAAACAGGAAGTTGATCAAGGCGCAGGAAGAATCCTCAGACATGTACGCCTCGGTCGACAAAGCAATCGACAAGCTCAAGCGACAGCTAGTGAAGTACAAGGACCACCTTAACGATCGCGGGAGCAATGTCTCAGTACACGAAGTGGATGATAGCGAACAAACGAGCCTTCATCGTGAAATTATCCGTACACGGACGTACTTTCAGAAACCTATGACGCCGGAGGAAGCTGCCTTACAGCTCGATGCCCTTGAGAAGAGTTTCTTGGTATTTATTGACGCTGAAACTAACGAGGTGAGCGTCATATACCATAGACAGGATGGAGACTATGGGTTGATCGAGCCAAGACGATAGGGGAGAAAATGGTCAGGGACGACGCGTGGTAACAGCACTCGCCTTGTTTTCGGGTAGTTTGGCCAGTCGTGTAGCTGCGCGATTGGTGCAGCGATCGCCTGCAATCGACAGGATATTTCTGCTCCACTTTCGCTCTCCCTTCTTCGAAGAACACGATGGTCTACGTGACCTTGTAAAGGACGAATGGCCGGGGACGGTTTTTCGCACTCAGTCGCTAAAAAAGGACTATCGCAGGCTAGCAAACATCCTTCCGGGACAGCCTTTTTCTCTCTCGCGCAGTTGTTTGAGCTGTCGCACGCTGATGCTTTCGCGCGCGATTCGCTTCATGGAACGGCTTAATGCTGAGTTTATCATCACCGGTGAGGTTGTGGAGCATCATGGTCTTGCCGAGCAGGAGATGGAGCGCATCACCGAGGATCTTGGCATCAGAGGCCTTGTCCTGCGACCTCTCTCCGCTCGACTCCTTCCAGAGACCATCCCTGAGATTAGGGGCTGGGTGGATCGTGATCTTCTCGGTGACCTACGCGATGGGCAGTGGGATCGTCTGCTGGCTTGGGGTAGGGATCTCGATGTGGATGTGAAGAACGAAGTGGGATTTTATTCGCGATGCAAGTTGACCCTCTCCGGGTTCGGGAAGAGGCTTGAGAACCTGTTTGCCGAGGAGGTGTTTACCCTCAACACGCTGAAATTGCTAGAATTCAACACCTACTACAAGCGATCTCCAGATGTGAAGATGGTCCTGGCGCTGGACGAGGAGGAAAAAAGGACGCTGCAGACGTACTTCTTGCCGCAGGATCTGCGCGTCTATCTACCAACCCATGCTGGGCCAATGACCCTTGTACGCACCGATTGGAGCAGAAAGTCAACAAGGGAGATAGAGGAGATAATTAACCTTGCGGGGCGCATCACCGCAACGCACAGCGATGCTTCGCATCTGGCAGCTGTTCCTGTCAGTTACCGGTTTGAAAATGATGACGAGACGCAGCAATTGAACGTTCTTCCTTTCCGGTCGTTGAAGGAAATAGGGGAAAGCTGCTTCTCCTGCCGTCTTTCTTCTCCGCTGGATGGGCATCTCTCTGCTACGGTTGAAAAGCCGGCGTAATAGGGTATACTGTTTGATTGGCGCCGTAGGTGTGTATTCAAACGTACACCAACGAAAGAGAAAAAAAGAGGGAATTAAACGAAGACCCCCGTAGAGGGAACGGGGGGTGTATGCCTTTTTGTCGCTATAAGTGTGACAACTTGCAGGGTGGTATCCGAAGTTCTGCAGTGGAATGGAGAGGGCAGCACAATCAACCGTTCGAAGTGAGGAAGCGAAGGGGTCAATGGCTCGTGCTGCGCGTAAGCGCGATCTATAGGAGAAGCGGATACTGCATCACAGATTATGCGGGCAGAATCAGACAGAGCCGGGAAACCACAACGGCGGGAATTGAGGAGTGAACGATTGGTGTCTCCCTATCATATACATGAGTAGTTAAGATATAGTGGCGGTCCCGTTGCTAGCGGGGCCTTTTTGTATGGGTGCTGTGCTCCTAGAGAGCGAGAGTGTGCCCAAGCGCGAGGTGAGCCTATTGATTTCTGGCGACGACATCAAACGGATTAAGCTGCAACTGGCTTCTCCGGCGGATATGCTGCGGTGGTCTCATGGCGAGGTTACCGAATCGGAGACGATCAATTATCGCACACACCGCCCGGAGCGGGGTGGTCTCTATGCAGAAGAGATCTTCGGCCCAGAGAACAGCTACGAATGTGCCTGCGGTAAGTACAAAGGGAAGAAATACGAAGGGATTACGTGCGAGAAATGTCACGTTCTTGTCACCGACTCTTCCGTGCGCCGTGTGAATATGGCCCACATCTCGCTTGCGAGCCCAGTGGTTCATTTCTGGTTCCTAAAGGGGGTCTCCAGCCTTCTCGCTCGACTGCTAGGGATGAAGAAGAAGGAACTCCAGCGGATCGCCTATTATGAGACGGAACCAATTGAGCAAGTGCTGTATTTGGTCACGTCTTCACAGTCGCGCGATGTGCGCCCGGGAGAGACTCTCTATTCCTCGGAAGTGGATATCCTAAGTAGTGCCTATGACTTCACCGTGGAACAGGCGTACTTTGTGGATGATGCACCACAAGTTGTGGCTGCAGAGGCGGGTCGGGTGACGCTGGAAGAGCGAACGCTCACCAACGGGGAGAGCTTGCAGACGGTGGTTATTGGATCGCAGGAGTACCCCATCGTAGGTGATGACGTCGATCTCAGGGTTGAAGATGGAGATGAGGTTGAGGCGGGCGCGACGATTGCCGACCGACCGGTAGGGGAACTCTGCTCTAAGACAGCGTTTGACATGCTCGTGGATAGATACGGCACCGACGTTACGGGGGAGCCGATCGATCGTGAGATCTTGGATAGCCTTGTCTTCCTAATCACAAAAGTGAGGAACCCAGCGTTCCCGCGCCAGGCGGGAGATCGCATTACATTCCTTGAGAAGCGCGCCTATGAACGTGTCTATCCCGATGGGTTCGTCGCTGCTACCGGAGCAGCGGGGATCAAGGGTCTGCTCGAAGAACTTGACTTTGATAAGCTCCATGAGGAGATGAGCACGGAGCTGGAGCATGAACGGGCGATGGGAAATCGTCGTCGATTGGTGAAACGCCTGGAAGTGGTTGATCAGATACGCGACTCGGGGAATAACCCCCAGGACATGATCCTCGATGTTATCCCCGTCCTCCCGCCGGACCTGAGACCGATGATCCAGCTTGAGGGAGGGAAGTTCGCCACAACTGATTTGAACGATCTCTATCGGCGAATCATAAATCGAAATAACCGATTGAAGAAGCTGATCGATATGGGAGCACCTGAGGTTATCCTGCGCAACGAGCGCCGTATGCTGCAGGAGGCAGTCGACGCCCTGATCCATAACGAGAAGAAGGAAAGCCCGATCCGCGGTCGTGACAATCGTCCCCTTAAATCGCTCTCTGAGAGGATCCATGGAAAGCACGGGCGCCTGCGGAGAAACCTGCTTGGACGCCGTGTTGACTACTCAGGGCGTGCGGTGATCGTAGTTGACCCGAAGCTCAAGATGTCACAGTGCGGTCTGCCCAAGAAGATGGCCCTGGAACTGTTCAAGCCGTTCATCCTCCACTACCTGGAGACGACGACGTTTTCCGACTTCGATGAGATCAAGAACAAGGCTCTGCTTGGGGGGATGCCTGAGGTGTGGGACATACTAGAGAAGCTGATTAAGGACCACCCAGTCCTCCTGAATCGTGCTCCAACACTGCACCGGCTCTCGATGCAGTCCTTTGAGCCGGTCCTTGTCGATGGCGATGCCATTCATCTGCATCCGCTGATGTGCACACCGTACAACGCGGACTTTGACGGCGACCAGATGGCGGTCCATCTTCCGCTCTCGCCGGAGGCGATCGCTGAGGCGAGAGAGCTTATGGCTGCGCCGCGCAACATACTCTCTCCGGCGCACGGTGAGCCGCTCAGCCTACCGACGCAGGACCCGATCTATGCTTATTACTACCTGACCTTACTTGATAACGATGCCCGCGGTGCGGGGAAATACTTCCGCGATCTCGATGAGGCATGGCGGGCACAGGAGGAAGGGATCCTTGACCTGCACGCGCCGGTGAAGATCCGCATCAACGGGAAGGTCCTGGATACGACGCTAGGGCGGGCGCAGATGAACGAGATATTCCCCGAAGAAATTCGTGATTATGGACGTATCATGGATCGCCGCGCGATTAAAGCCATCATCAAAGAGTGCCACCACCGTTTCGGCTGGGAGAAGACCTCGGGGGTGCTCGATGACCTGAAGGACCTGGGGTTCAAGTACGCCATGCTCTCTGGCCTGACAATCTCTATCAAGGATTGTCTGATCCCTTCAGAGAAAGAGGGGATCGTCAAAGAGTCGTACGCGATCGTCAAGCGCATTCAGAAGATGTTCCAAGTGGGGCTGGCAACTGAGGATGAGCGCAAGCGCGCCGTGATCCGCGTGTGGCGCCGAACGGTCGATGCGGTTGAAGACGCGACGATGGAGAACCTGCGGCAGCACAAGTACAACGCTGTCTATGGGATAGTCAATTCCGGTGCGCGCGGTGGCCCCGATCAGGTGAAGCAACTGTGCGGCATGCGCGGACCGATGGCTGGACCGTCGGGGGAAATCATCGAACGACCGGTTGTCTCCAACTTTCGCGAAGGGTTGGACATGATGGAGTACTTCATCTCGACCCATGGGGGCAGGAAAGGTGCGGCTGATACGGCGCTTAAAACCGCGGACTCAGGGTACCTGACGCGGCGACTTGTCGATGCAACATCCGATATGATTGTCCGTGAGCATGATTGTGGGACCACGCAGGGTGTGGACATCGATCCATTGCGATTCAGCAAGCACGACATCATGGAGCCGATCGAGACGCGGATATATGGTCGTGTGACGAGCAGGCCGATCATCGATCCACGCAGCGGCGAGGTAATCCTCGAGGCCGAACAGTGGATTGATCGCGAGATGGCCGAGTTTGTCGGGCGACTGGAAGCAGTTGTGCCGGTATCTGGCAAGGGCTCTGAACACGTGGTGGGAGCGAAGAGCGTTGATGATGTGCACGATGCGAAGAGGGGAGTGGTCATTGTCCAAGCGGACGAATTGATAACCCCTCGGCTCGTGCAGGCGATGAAGGATGCGAAGATTAAGAAGATCAACGTGCGTCCACAGATCGTGATCCGATCGCCCATGGTCTGTGAGTCGATAAACGGGGTCTGCCAGCGCTGCTACGGCTACGACATGAGCACGCACAAGCCAGTGGAGCTGGGAACGGCGATCGGAGTGATTGCTGCTCAATCGGTGGGAGAGCCGGGAACGCAGCTCACGATGCGTACGTTCCATACTGGCGGTGTCGCTGGAGAAGACATCACACAGGGGCTCCCGCGCGCTGAGGAGCTATTCGAGGCACGCAATACGATGAAGAGCGCGCAGGCCGGAATCTCCCCGCTGGATGGCTATGTTGACTCAATCACTCCCCTTGAAACGGGGAAAGACCTTGTGGAGGTCGTGGGCGATCAGCGGATCATTCAGATCCCGTCGGTACTGAAGCCCGCCTCAGAAGGCGAACAAGTGAGCCCTCAGAAGCTGATTACTGGTGGGAGCCCGTGCGCCGGAGAAGTGTTCATCATTGATGGCGAAGAACGCAAGGAGATGCTGGTTCTCGATGCCGATGCAGGGGATCGCTCCTACGTCCTCCCGCGCGGGGCAGTACCTTCGGTTAAAGACGAAGATGTCGTCTCAGAGGGCGATCCGATCACTGAGAGGTTCAACATAGAACCAGTATTTGCGGATCGCGCCGGAGTTATCGAGATATCGGAAGAAAACGATAGGCTGTTCAGCGTTATCGATGAAGAGGGGGAGAGATCGGACTATGAGATCGCCTACGGCGCACGCATGATGGTTGAGCCCGGATCCACTGTAAAGGTGGGCGATCAGCTTACATCGCGCTCCAAGCCAATCTTCATTGCAGCGGAATCTTCAGGGACTGTTCTCATTCTCGAAGACCGGATCGTCATCTACAACCCTGAAGGGCGGTTCATTCGTTTCCCATTGACGGCAAATGTTTCACCGGACGTCGGATACGGGGCGAAAGTGCGCGCTGGCGACAAGCTGGTGAACGTAGAGGTGGGCGATGACAACCTCCTGGAGATAGAGAATGTCAAGGACAATGGAGAGATAACCAGACTTACCGTGCGTGCCAAGAGCGACGTGGAGATCGACCAGATGGCAACAGTGCATGCTGGAGATAAGGTCAAGAAGGGTGACCTACTCACCAAGGGCGTTGTCGCTCCCCACATGCTCCTTGACCTCGCCGGGGTGAACAAGGCACGTGAGTACTTCCTAACAGAGATCAATAAAGTGTACAAGGTGCAAGGGGTTGACATAAATGATAAGCACCTGGAAGTGATCATCCGGCAGATACTAAACAACGTGCGCGTAACAAGTACTGGGGACTCTCGCTTCCACATCAACGACCTCGTTCTCCTTGAGGTGTTCCAGAAGGAGCTGCGTGACCTTGTGGAGTGGAACCAAACTGCAGAGCGGATGCGTTCTGCTTCCATTGGGGAAAGGCTCGCGCAGGACGTAGTCCATGCAGGGAAGCTGATCGCCGCAAGCAAGGATGTTGTTACTGCTGATCTATTGCGCAGTGCACAGCGCGAGGGTGTGGAGTCGATAACCATCACTCGCGGAGAAGAGCTGTTGCAGATCCCTCTTGTGGGAAAGCGTCTTCCAAGCGGTGAGCGCGAACTGCTGCGCATCTCCAAGGCGGCATTGCAGACGAAGGGATGGCTCTCCGCAGCATCATTCCAACGGACGACGAAGGTCCTCTCGGAGGCGGCACTGCGCGGAGAAGTCGATAATCTAGACGGCCTGAAGCCGAGCGTTATTGTCGGTAAGAGAATCCCGTCGGGGACTGGGTTTAAGTACACCAAGGATGGGATGGTCGCTGCAGAGCAAGAGGAGCAGATCGAGGAATCTGCTTGACAGGTTTTGTGATGGAATCTATAATCCACAACGATTTGGAGAGTGAATATGCCGACTATTAATCAGCTTATCAGGTTGGGGCGAAAGCCAAAGACGAAGAAGAGCAAGGCTCCAGCGCTCGGTGCGAGCCCGTTGAAGCGTGGGGTGTGCACGCGTGTCTATACGCGTACTCCGAAGAAACCGAACTCAGCTCTGCGAAAGGTGGCGCGTGTCCGTTTAAGTAACGGCAAAGAGGTCACGGCATACATCGGAGGCGAGGGACACAATTTGCAGGAACACTCGATAGTTACGGTTCGCGGTGGTCGTGTCAAGGACCTGCCAGGAGTGCGCTATCATATCGTTCGTGGAAGCCTGGACGCCGAAGGTGTCGAGGGACGCAAGCAGGGCCGCTCGAAATACGGAGCCAAGAAGGGGAGCTAGGAGGAAGCATGCAATTACCTGGTCGAGATGTCAAGGTGGACATCAAGTACAATAGCCAGCTCCTCGCAAAGCTGATTAATTACGTCATGCACGACGGCAAGAAGTCAGTTGCGGAGAAGGTTGTTTATGATGCATTGGAGCGGATCAACAAGCGCGGCGACGAGTCACCTCTAGAGGTGTTCAACACGGCGATGGCTAACTGCTCACCGCGATTGGAGGTCCGTACAAGGCGTGTCGGTGGAGCAAACTATCAGGTTCCTTATGAAGTGCCCCAGGATCGACAGATCGCGCTAGCTCTGCGCTGGATTGTAGCGGCAGCGCGTGCTCGTAGTGGAAACACGATGGGCGGTCGCCTCGCAGCGGAGATCATGGATGCTGCGCACAAGGAAGGGAAGGCGTACAACAAGAGGCTGGACGTTCACCGCATGGCTGAGGCAAACCGCGCATTCGCTCACTATCGCTGGTAGCTGATCCACGAGTCTCTGTCCAAATTAACGTTTTCTAACGGAGAGGGTCTCTATGCCCAGTGATACTTCTGCCGATAATGGCTCTGTGCCCATGGAACGGGTGCGGAACATCGGCATCATGGCCCACATTGATGCCGGGAAGACAACAACAACCGAGCGGATCCTCTACTATACTGGCCGCACGCACAAGATGGGCGAGGTCCATGAGGGTGACACCGAAATGGACTGGATGGCGCAGGAACGCGAGCGGGGGATCACCATCACCTCGGCGGCCACAACTTGTTTCTGGCGCGAGCACAGAATAGACATCATCGATACACCGGGGCACGTTGACTTCACAGCAGAAGTCGAACGTGCCCTGCGCGTTCTCGATGGGGGGATCGTCATCTTCTCCGGCGTGGAGATGGTAGAATCTCAGTCGGAGACAGTATGGCGACAGGCCGATCGGTATCACATCCCACGCATTGCTTTCGTCAACAAGCTCGACCGCGTGGAGTCGAGCTACGTCGAGACCCTGAACATGATCGAAGAACGCCTCGGCGTTGTGGTCGTTCCCCTGCAGCTTCCGTATCGTAACGAAGATCGTCACTTACAGGGAATGGTCGATCTCCTATCCCGGCGGATGATCGTGTGGGATGAGGAGAGTAAGGGAGAGCACTACAAACTTCTCGTTGTTCCAGAGGAGCTAACTTCAGATGTCGAGCACTACCGGGAGAGGATGATCGAGCGTGTGGCTGACACTGACGATAGAGTGATGGAGGAATACCTGACCAGCGGCGACGTGACGCCGGAGTCATTTCACGCTGCGCTGAGGCATGCTTGCATCGATCAGGGATATGTTCCCGTGCTTGGCGGATCGGCCTTTCATAACCAAGGTGTACAGCCACTCTTGGACGCGGTTGTGCGGTATCTTCCTTCGCCTCTCGATGTTCCTCCGGTGCGCGACGTTGAGAGTGGAGAGTCCCGGCAGGCATCTGTTGATGAGCCATTCTCCGCACTGGCGTTCAAGGTCGTGACCGATAAGTACGCAGGGCGTCTGGTCTTTGTCCGTGTCTATTCAGGGCAGGTGAAGGCGGGTGGACACGCGGTCAATCGTTCTACTGGCAAGGGAATGCGCATTACCAAGATCTTCCGCATGCACGCCAATCAGCGTACCCCGCTCACGCAAATGCGGGCAGGTGATATCGTTGCTATTGTCGGTTCGACGCCGATCTCCACCGGAGATACGCTGTGCGACAAAGGGCACCCGATCCTTCTGGAGAAGATAGAGTTTCCTGAACCCGTGGTCTTCATCGCCATCGAGCCGCGTACGGAAGCAGAACAAGGAATTCTAAGTGATGCGCTTGAGAAGCTGGCATTGGAGGATCCGACGTTTCGCGTTCGCTTCGATGAGACGACCAATCAAACGGTGATTGCCGGCATGGGAGAACTGCATCTCGAGGTCCTCATGCGCAGATTACGTGAGGAATTGGGGGTCATTGCCCACGTGGGTGAGCCGCAGGTGGCCTATCACGAGACGCTAAGCGACTCGATCAAGGTCGAGGGGACGTTCGATCAGCCGATTGGCGGGCACAATCAGTACGCGCATGTCATCGTCGAGCTTAGCCCACTTGCGCGTGGGAACAGGTTTTCTTTCGGTGATAAGGCGAAGGAAACAGACATTCCTCGGCAATACCGTGCTGCAATCGAGAGTGGAGTGAGGGAGACGTTGACAAACGGCCCCCTTGCCGGTTATCCTTTAGTCGATATTGGAGCTACCTTGATTGGGGGATCCTATCATCCTGTGGATTCATCTGAGATTGCCTTTCGAGCGGCGGCTGCCGTCGCAGTCCATAAGGCTTATAGCGTTGGGAGTTTTGACCTCCTGGAGCCGATCATGGAAGGGGAGGTTATCACGCCTGGTGAATACCTGGGAGAGGTGTTGGAGGATCTGGCGCGTCGACGGGGCGAGATTCGAGAGCTTAAGTCGCGAGAGACGGTTCAGATTGTTTACGTTGCTGTCCCGCTAGCGGAGACGTTCGGGTATGCAACGCGGCTGCGGTCATTGACGCAGGGAAGAGCGATGTACACGCTATGCGTGACCCGCTATGAAGTGGTGCCGGTGGAAATGAGAGAAAAGATAATTAAGAGCCGAGGTTACTAAAAGATGGCAAGAGAGAAGATTAGGATCAAGTTGCGGGGCTATGACCACGAGTTGGTCGATAGTTCAGTAAAGAAGATTGTCGACTCAGCGAAAGAGACCCGAGCCAAGATCTCTGGGCCAATACCACTTCCTACGGAGCGGCGGGTCTATACGGTCCTGCGGTCACCACATGTCAACAAGAAATCGATGGAACATTTCGAACGGCGGATTCACTCCCGCCTGCTTGACATCAAGGAACCGACCTCGGAGACAATCAATGCCCTGATGGACATCGAGCTCCCCACCGGGATCGATATCGAGATAAAGCTCTAAGAAAAGCGGAGGTTGTAGGCGGATGGCTCTGGGAATTCTAGCGCGAAAGATAGGTATGACGCAGTTGTTCGTGGATGGCTGCGCTGTTGGGACGACGGTGATTGAGGCACAGCCGAGCACAGTCGTGCAGGTGAAGACCGTAGAGTCCGATGGGTACAACGCCCTTCAGCTTGGTTACGATGAGGTACCCGAACGGAAGGTAACAAAGCCCCTGCGAGGTCACTTCAGCAAGGCGGGTGTCACTCCGCATCGCCATCTGTTCGAGGCGCGTGTCGATGATCCGACGCAGTACAGCGTTGGTGATCGCGTTGACGTTGGGATCTTTGCTGAGGGAGACAAGATCGATGTCATTGGAACTTCGCGCGGACTCGGGTTCCAGGGCGTTATCAAGCGCTGGGATTATAGCGGTGGGCCGAAGTCACATGGCTCGCACTTTCATCGTCGCCCAGGGTCAGTTGGTAACTGTGTAAACCCAGGTCGCGTCGTCAAGGGAAAGAAACTGCCTGGACAGACGGGAAATCGGCGTGTGACAATCAAGTCTCTTAGAGTTGTGCGAGTCGATGTGGAAAGAAACTTGTTGGTTGTGAAGGGATCCACTCCCGGAGCGAGGGGGACGGTGTTGCAGTTGAGGAAGAGCAATGGTTGAAGCTAAAGAATATATCATGGATGGAACGGGGGATCCCCGGGTAATCGAGTTGGACGAAGGATTATTTGGGGCGAAGGTCAACGCGGATCTTCTATATCGGACCGTGCGTATGCAGCGTCTGAACCGCCGACAAGGGACGAGCTCCACGAAGACGCGTGGAGAGGTCAGTGGCGGTGGGGCTAAGCCGTGGCGTCAGAAGGGGACTGGGCGCGCGCGTGCTGGCTCCAAACGTTCGCCGATCTGGGTAGGGGGAGGAACGGTCTTTGGGCCGAAACCCAAGACCTACCACATCAAGCTAACGAAGAAAATGTTGCGCGGTGCCCTCATCTCGGCGATGTCCGACCGTGCCGCTGGTGGGAACGTTGCCCTGATAGATCGTCTGGCGTTCGATGTGCCGAAGACGACACAGGGGTTAGCGCTCCTTGAAAGGCTAGGTATGAATTCATCGACACTGGTGGTTGTAGGAAAGGCCGAGTATAATCGCGCGGTTAAGAAGTCCTTCTCCAACCTCCCGAGAGTGAAGTGCTTGGCCAGTGCAGGGCTAAACGTGTACGACATCCTGCGCTACGATGGGTTGGTGCTAACCGCAGAGGCGCTCGACGAACTTAAGGAGAGATTGTAGCTATGGCGAAGCTTTTGCATTCGGAAGACGTCATCTTTGAGCCGATTCTTACAGAGGCATCCTGGGCGAAGATGGAAGAGAGAAAGTACTCGTTCCGCGTGGCGTTGAACGCTAACAAGGTGCAAATAAAGAAGGCTGTTGAGGATTTGTTTAAGGTGAAGGTGGAAAAGGTGTGGACAGCGAATATGAAGGGTAAACCCCGTCGAGAGCGGCTGAACCAGCTGCACGGGCGAACTTCCCGCTGGCACAAGGCGATCGTTCGGTTGGCCCCTGGCGACCGAATCAATGTGATGGGAGGATAAGAAAGTATGGCCCTTAAGAGATTTAATCCGACATCACCTGGTCGACGTCACGCCGATCTTCCTGATTTCTCTGGTCTCACTGCCTTGGCACCAGAGAAGACCTTGCTGCGACCGATCCGCAAGAATGGTGGCCGTAACTCACAGGGAAGGATCACAGCACGCTTCCGTGGGGGCGGTCACAAGAGAAGATTCCGCGTCATAGATTTTGCACGTAATGACAAAGACGGCATCCAAGCACGAGTGGCGACGCGTGAATATGACCCGAATAGGTCCGCGTGGATTACCCTGCTGAAGTACGTTGATGGTGAAAAGCGCTACATTCTTGCACCAGTCTCCCTGGAAATAGGCACAATGGTTGAGTCCGGAGACAACGCGGAAATCCGCGTGGGCAATGCACTGCCGCTACGGAGGATTCCCCTTGGGGCGATCATTCACAACTTGGAACTTACGCCCGGACGCGGCGGCAAGGTCGCTCGTTCCGCTGGTACATCGGCGAAGCTGATCGGCAAAGAAGGAGATCGTGCCCACGTTCGGATGCCATCGGGCGAGGTGCGGATCTTTAAAGTGGAATGTCGAGCTACGATTGGTGAGGTAGGAAACCCGGACCACAAGAATATTAAACATGGGAAGGCCGGACGAATTCGTCACCTGGGGTGGAAGCCGCACGTGCGAGGAGTTGCAATGAACCCGGTCGATCACCCGCATGGCGGTGGAGAGGGGCGTGCTCGTGTAGGGCGTCCACAGGTCTCTCCGACAGGGAAACTCGCCAAAGGTGGGCGCACGCGCAACAAGCGAAAGAAGTCTAGTGCTCTTATCGTGCGCCGAGCTGGCAAGGGGAGGCGATAGACATGCCGAGGTCAACGAAGAAAGGTCCATACGTGCTCGAAAGCCTGCAGAAAAAGGTGGATCGAGCAAAACGCGGGGAGATCAGTGAGATCAAGACCTGGTCGCGATCCTCGATGGTCACGCCTGAAATGGTCGGGTTGACGATCAAGGTCCACAATGGGAAGGTCCACGTGCCGGTCTACGTCGTAGAGAACATGGTCGGACACAAGCTGGGGGAGTTTGCCCCGACGCGAACGTTCCGCTCGCACGGTGGCATGAAAAAGAAGCGGGCAGCGGGCCTGACGTAGGGGAGATACGATGGAAGCACGGGCAGTAACTAGAGGATTGCGTATGTCTCCACGCAAGGCGCGCTTGGTGGCCGATGTAATTCGTGGAAAGAACGTTAATGACGCGTTGCAGACGATCATGCTTTCTAACAAGAAGGCCGCGCGGCTGATTCGTAAGACTTTGGAATCAGCAATTGCCAATGCGGAGAATAATTTTAATGTAGATGTGGACAAGCTATTTGTTGTGCGCGCCACAATCGATATGGGGCCCTCGCTTAGGCGGATGCATCCGCGAGCGATGGGACGAGCCGATATCATACGCCGGCCGACGAGCCATGTAACGATCGTCGTAGGCGATAAGAGGGGTGAATGATGGGACAGAAGGTCCACCCAGTGGGATTCAGAGTAGGAGTTACGCGTAAGTGGATCTCCAACTGGTACAACCCCAAGATGGCGCCTGAATACATCACTGAGGACTACAAGATACGGCGGCTTATCACCGAGCGTTACCGTCGTGCAGCTGTTGCGGAAGTGAATATCGAGCGATCGAAGGAAGATCGCGTGTCAATCATTATCCGCTCTGCTCGGCCGGGGATCGTCATTGGTCGAGGGGGAAGCGAGATTCAGAAGCTGCAGACTGAACTTGAGAATCTCACGCACAGGGTAGTCAAGGTGGCTATTCAGGAGATCGAACGCCCTGATCTGGAAGCGACTCTCGTTGCCCAAGATGTGGCGATGCAGATTGAGGGGCGCATTGCCCCTGCACGCGCGATGAAGGAAGTCATGCGCCGAGTGATGGGCGCGGGCG
Organism: Candidatus Bipolaricaulota bacterium; assembly: GCA_027007005.1. GTDB lineage: Bacteria > Bipolaricaulota > Bipolaricaulia > UBA7950 > UBA9294 > M55B144. The sequence continues at coordinate 32,862 of JALTFO010000128.1, forward strand.
CAGAAGGCGTCAAGATTAAAGTTAGTGGCCGGCTCGGCGGAGCAGAAATTGCGCGTTCGATTAGCATGATGGACGGACGTGTCCCGCTACAGACGATCCGCGCGGACATCGATTATGGTTTCATTGAAGCGCGGACCAAGTATGGAAACATCGGTGTCAAAGCGTGGGTCTTCCGGGGAGAGCACGCGTACGCTGGGGCGCAGCGGGAGAAGGTGAACTAGTATGGCACTTCTGTTTCCAAAGAGAACCAAGTACAGGAAATACCACTGTGGTCGGACTAAGGGGAAGGCGACGCGTGGGTATGATATTGCGTTTGGCGAGTACGGTATTCAGGCGCTTGCGCCAGCGTGGATTACAGCACAGCAGATCGAAGCTTGCCGTACCACTATTGCTCGCCGAACTCACCGTGATGCCAAGGTGTGGATTCGGATTTTCCCGGACAAAGCAAGAACAAAGCACCCGGCTGAAGCAAGAATGGGGAAAGGGAAAGGGGCGGTCGATCATTGGGTTGCTGTGGTCAAGCCCGGCCGGATTTTGTTCGAGATCGCTGGAATTGACGACGCCGAGGCAAAGCGTGTGCACGAGCTTGTCAGTCATAAACTCGCCATCCGTACACGGTTGAAGCGTAGGATTGTTCTGGGAGGCGAGCGATGAAAACTGAGGAACTGCGAGAGCTGACCAGAGACGAATTGGAGCAGAAAGTGCATGAGTTCAAGCGCAAGCTCTTTAACCTGCGTTTTCAGAAGGTTGGTGGGGAGTTGGACAATACCGCTGAACTTGCGAAGACCCGTCAGGACATCGCCCGTGCACTGACGATCGCTCGGGAGAAGGGGCGGGAGAGATAAGATGAAGAAGACGAAGATTGGACGCGTCGTGAGCGATCGCATGGAGAAGACCATTGTGGTTCAGGTCGAAGAAGGGCGATTTCACAGGCGCTACCGCAAGCATATAAGGCGGCATTTCAAGTTCTACGCACATGATCCGCAGCAGACGGCGAATGTCGGTGATGTAGTTAAGATAGAAGAGGCTCGTCCGCTCAGTCGACTGAAGCGTTGGCGATTGGTTGAGATAATCGAGAGAGCGGAGGCCTAGTCGTGATTCAGATGCAGACCGTGTTGCGGGTGGCTGACAATTCTGGAGCGAAACTGGTTCGCTGCATAAATGTTCTCGGGCCATCGAACCGCCGTTGGGGAGAGATAGGCGACATTGTAGTTGGATCGGTGAGGAAGCGTCTTCCCACGAGCGACATTGAGAAGGGGCAGATCGTAAAAGGGGTCATCGTGCGCACGCGCAGCGCGTATCGAAGGAAGGATGGAACATTCATCCGATTCGATGATAACGCGATCGTGCTCATCACCCCCCAGGGCGAGCCGGTGGGGACGCGTGTCTTCGGCCCGGTTGCTCGCGAGCTGCGAGACAAGAAGATGATGCGGATTATTTCCCTCGCACCTGAGGTCCTGTAGCTAAGGAGTGTATGATGAGAAAGGTTCGAAAAGGGGACCGGGTGAAGGTTATCTCCGGCAACGACCGGGGTAAGTACGGTAAGGTGATGGTCGTTTACCCTGAGAAGGAGCGAATCATCGTGGAGAATGTGCACATGATCACCAAGCACCAGCGGGCGACTCAAAATCTGCGCGAGCCGGGAATTATCAAGCGCGAAGGGACTATTCATATCTCCGATGTGCTAGTAGTATGCCCTGAATGTGGAACGCCTACGCGTGTCGGGTTCGCTGAGGTAGACGGTGAGAAGATGCGCCAGTGTAAGCAATGTGGGGAGACGTTTAGGTAGAGATGCTACGCGAGAAGTTTGAGAAAGAAGTGGCCCCACGGTTGATGAAAGAATTGGGCCTTACAAATGTGATGGAGATTCCGCGTATCGCGAAGGTAGCGATTAACATGGGGGTGTCCGACAAGGACAATCCAAAGGTGTTGGAAGGCGCGGTGAAGAACTTGGCGAAGATAACCGGGCAGCACCCGATAGTCACGAAGGCCAAGAAATCGATCTCTGACTTTCACCTTACGGAAGGGGATCCGATCGGCTGCAAGGTGACGCTTCGGCGGGACAAAGCGTATGAGTTTCTGTACAAGCTATTCAACATTGTCTTCCCGGGGATCCGGGATTTCCGTGGTCTCTCCTCGGCATCGTTCGACGGCCGAGGAAACTACACACTTGGGTTGAATGAACAGTTGATCTTCCCGGAGATCTCGTACAAGGAGATTGTCTCTACGCAAGGGATGGATATAACGATCGTCACCACGGCGCGGAATGACAAGGAAGGATATGCCCTGCTGAAGGGGCTTGGGTTCCCGTTCAAGGACTAGGGGGATTATGGCAAAGAAGGCATTAATACTGAAGAGCAAGAAGGAGCCGAAGTACTCCACGAGAGCCTATAACAGGTGCAGCATATGCGGACGTCCGCACGGCTACATCCGCGACTTCGGGATCTGTCGACTTTGCTTTCGCAAGCTTGCTCACACCGGGGAGATCCCGGGAATAAAGAAATCAAGCTGGTAGGTGTAGAGAGATGACAATGATTGCACATCCTGTTGCCGACATGTTGACTCGGATACGGAACGCAAACGCGAGATTCCATCCTGAACTATCGATGCCGCACTCAAAGATGAAGGAATCGATAGCACGCATTCTGCATGCGGAGGGGTATATCGATGGTTACGAGGTAATTCCGGGTGACCCGCAGCCTGAGCTTTTACTCAAGCTGAAGTATCAGGGGGAGCGAACTCGTGCGAAGCGGGCGATCACGACAATCAGGCTGGTGAGTAAGCCTAGCCGCCGGGTCTATGTGACGAAGGATGCTATTCCGCAGCCACTGGGAGGGATGGGAATATGCATCCTCTCGACCTCACAGGGTGTACTCTCCGGGCATGAGGCGAAGGAACGGGGGACCGGAGGCGAAGTCCTCTGCGAGGTATTTTAAGGTGGTATGTCATGTCTAAGGTAGGGAAAGTTCCAGTGGCAATCCCGAATGGGGTCAAGGTCAGCGTTTCGCAGGCAGTGATCACAGTTTCCGGGGAGCATGGGCAGTTGACGCAGGGGTTCCGGCCCGACTTTGTAAGTATTGGGGTGGATGACGGTGCGGCGACGGTGACTCGGAAGCAGGAGGGGAAGCAGTACCGTGCCTTTCAAGGCCTATACCGCAGTCTTCTAGCTAACATGGTGCATGGGGTAGCACAGAAGTGGGAGAAGTCGCTGCTAGTAAAGGGGCTTGGATACAGGGCGCGATTGCAAGGAAATACGCTCATTCTCGACCTCGGTTACTCCAACCCTATGGAGTTCGAACTGCCCAAGGGGGTCGAGGTAGAGCTTCCTAACCCTAACGAGATCATCATTCGAGGGATTGATAAGCAGCAAGTGGGGCAGGCTGCCGCGAAGATCCGAGCGTTGCGCAAGCCGAATGTGTATAGCGGCAAAGGGATTCGCTACAAGGATGAAGTGGTGCTGCACAAGGCTGGCAAGCTTGGCGGAGCCGGTACTGGGTAGGGAGAGTGAAATAAGATGGCAATGTTTAATAGGAAAGCGGAGCGCGTGAAGCGTCATCTGCGTCTTCGGAAGAAGGTGCATGGGACAGAAGCGCGACCGCGGTTGTGTGTCAACAAGAGCATTCGTCACATCTATGCACAGGTGATCGATGACGATGCAGGGCGTTGCCTGGTTGCTGCCTCAACCTTGGATAAGGATCTGCGAGAGAAGGTGAGCGGAAGCAACAGGGCGGCCGCCGAGCAGGTGGGACAGCTCTTGGCTGAACGCGCGATGGAAAAGAAGATTGAGGCGGTCGTCTTCGACCGGGGTGGACATCCGTATCATGGAGTGATTGCCTCTCTGGCTGAGGCTTGTCGCAAGGGAGGGCTGAGGTTTTGATTCCCACACGTACGCGTGCGCGTCGTCGACCAGTCGACGAGTTTGAGAACGAGATAATCGACATAAGGCGGGTTAGCAAGGTGACCAAGGGTGGGCGGAACCTAAAGTTCCGCGTTACGCTTGTGGTCGGAGATCGCAAGGGACACGTTGGCGTAGGCCTTGGGAATACTACCGAGATTCCACTTGCCATCCAGCAAGCAGTTCGAGACGCCAAGAAGAACATGATAACTGTCAATTTGAGCGGAGGAACGCTCCCCCACGAAGTGATGGGCAAGTTCAAGGCGGGAAACGTGCTATTGAAACCGGCCTATCCTGGTACGGGGATAATTGCCGGCGTAACAGTTGGCGCCATCTGTCGATTGGCGGGGATCAAAGATGTCCTCACAAAGTCCATAGGAACGACCAATCCCCTGACTTTATCCAAAGCGGCAATTCAGGGATTGGGCCAATTGCGCAGTCGCGAAGATGTTGACAGGTTGCGCGGGCGCGTGGCGAAGGTGCAAGAGGAGAGCAAGGATGAAGCTTAATGAACTGCACCCGACAAAAGGGAGCTTGCATTCAAAGAAGCGCGTTGGTCGGGGCTATGGATCAGGCCATGGCGGGCACGAGAGCGGCCGCGGAAACGGTGGCCAAAACTCTCGCAGTGGACATGGAACTCGCCCTGGCTACGAAGGTGGACAGACTCCAATCTGGATGCGGTTCCCTAAGCGTGGCTTTCGCAACTATACACGGATTGACTATGCCTGCGTGAACGTGGACGCCCTTGCTGAGCGCTTCGAAGCAAATGAAGTGGTAACGCTGAAATCGTTGACTGAAAAACGTTTACTCAAGGGACGCCCGACGAAGTTGAAGATTATGGGACGCGGCGAGCTGGACAAACCGCTCACTGTGCGTGCTCATCGGTTCACCCGGCAGGCACAGCGTAAGATCGAGGATGCGGGCGGAAAGGCAGAGGTGGTGTAAGAATGTGGGAGAAGCTCGGTCACCTGTTTCGCGTACCAGAATTGCGCAAGCGCATCCTGTTCACGCTGGGAGCGATCATCATCTTCCGATTGGGTACGCACATTCCTGTACCGGGAGTCGATCCTGAAGCGCTGAAGAACTTCTTTGCCCAGCAGGGTGGAGGAGTATTCGACTTCTTAAACATGTTTACGGGCGGTGCCCTGAAGCGGTTCTCTCTGTTCGCATTGGGCGTAATGCCGTATATCAACGCCTCGATTATTTTCAGTCTTCTCACTGCTGTAGTGCCAAAGCTCAAGGAAATGCAGGAACAGGGACGTGAGGGGCAGCGCAAGATTACGACGTATACGCGCTGGTCAACTCTTGCCTTGGCAATTGTGCAGGCAGCGACGATGAGTATGTTGATCGTAAACTTCGGACTGAGCAAAGGTGGAATATGGTTCTACGTGTCATCAGTTATCACACTGACCACTGGAACAATCTACCTGATGTGGCTTGGTGAGAGGATGACCGAGAATGGTATCGGTAATGGTATCAGCATGTTGATCATGCTTGGCATCCTGGCGCGATTTCCGTCCCAGCTTGCCAGTACGTACAACGACATTAGCACCGGATCGGTAAGTCCGTTCTGGGGGGTTGCGTTGATTCTGTTGTTTATCATAGTCATCGGTGGCGTTACGATGATTCAGCAAGGCCAACGCAAGATCGTGATTCAGTACGCGAAGCGTACATCGGGCCGTCGAGTCTATGGTGGACACATGTCGCACCTGCCGATTCGGGTAAATCAGGGTGGAGTAATCCCCATCATCTTTGCCTCGGCGTTACTGACGATTCCGCTGACACTCACCCAATTCATTCCGGCTCTGTCCTTTCTGATGCCCTATGTGGTAAATGGAAGCCTTACGTACATCATTGCCTACGTGCTTCTGATCTTTTTCTTCACCTATTTCTACAGTTCGATTGTCTTTGATCCAAAGGATGTGGCGAGGAACGTGCGTGACTCTGGTGGATTCATCCCCGGGGTGCGTCCCGGTAAGCCAACGGCTGATTACATCTCAGGCGTTCTCAACAGGATCCTGCTTGTTGGTGCTGTTTTCTTGGCGGCGATTGCTGTACTGCCATATCTCTTTGCCTGGGTAAGTGGCATCCGTGGGATGTACCTGATCGGAGGGACGTCACTGTTGATTGTGGTCGGTGTCGGTTTGGATACGATTATGCAGATCGAGGCGCACTTGGTGATGAGGCATTATGAGAGCTTGACAAAGTCGAGCGGCGGATTGCTCGGACGGAGGAAGGGATAGAGATGCTAAAGCGGATTGTTCTTCTGGGCCCTCCAGGGGCAGGGAAAGGAACACAAGCAAAACTTCTTGCGGCAAAGAGTGGGTTAGCTCACCTTTCGACGGGAGACATACTGCGAGATGAAGTGGCGCGTGACACTGAGCTTGGCCGAGAGGCAAAAGGATACATGAACCGGGGTGATCTCGTGCCGGACGGGCTGATCATAGACATGATCAAGGGGCGCCTGGACGAGAAGTCAGGATTTATACTTGATGGATTCCCGCGTACTGTTGCTCAAGCTGAGGCTCTAGAAAAGATACTATCGATTGATGTGGCCATTAACATCGAACTCTCCCGGGAAGAAGTGATAAGCCGTCTCTCGTCTCGACGTGTTTGCCGTGAGTGTGGGAAGATTTACAACCTACTGTACAATCCGCCAAAGGTGGAGGGGAAATGTGACGCCTGTGGGGGGCAACTCTTCCAGCGGGACGATGATAAGCGCGAAGTGATTGAGAACCGATATGACGTGTACATGGAAGCGACCTCACCACTGATTTCGTTTTATGAGAAACGCGGCTTAGTGAAGGACGTCGATGGTTCACAACCAACCGAGACGGTATCGCAGAGCATACTTGCAATACTTGGCAGTTAATGATTACCCTAAAGACACCTGCACAGATCGAGAAAATGCATGAGAATGGGAGGTTGTTGGCCTCCTGCTTGCATGAGGTGTGCATGCACGTATCGCCGGGGGTGAATACGGAGTACCTTGATCACATGGCTGAGGGACTCATAAAGAAGCACGGAGCAATCCCCGCGTTCAAAGGGTACAATGGTTTTCCCGCAACGATCTGTGCCTCGATCAATGCAGAGGTGGTGCACGGTATCCCCTCGAAGAAGCGAATTGTCAAGGAAGGAGATATCCTCTCGATCGATATCGGTCTCGTGAAAGACGGGTTCTATAGCGATATGGCGACCACCGTACCTGTTGGAGAAATCAGTGTAGAGGCACAACATCTGTTGCAAGTGACGAAAAACAGCTTGTGGCAGGGCTTAGAACAGGTTAGAATAGGTAACCGTTTGTCGGACATCTCGCACACCATCGGTGCCTTTGTTGAGAAAGAAGGGCTATTTGTTGTGACTGAGTATGTTGGACACGGGATAGGAAGGGAGCTTCACGAGGATCCCCAAATCCCAAACTATGGCCCCCCAGGTCGCGGCCCACGGCTGCGGTCGGGAATGGTGTTTGCCATCGAACCGATGGTAAAGGTAGATCCTGAACCGACCAGGGTTCTCGACAACGGTTGGACCGTTGTCACGGCGAGCGGAGGGTTGGCGGCTCACTTTGAGCATACAGTTGCCCTAACAGATACAGGGTTGGAGATCTTGACCCTAGGAGGTGAAGAAAAGCGTAGTGGCTAAGGCGAAGACAGGCAGACGTGACCAAAGAAGGACGGCAGCTTCGACGCTCGGACAGAGCAAGGATGTCATCCGTCAGCGGGGGGAGGTTGTAGAAAGTCTCCCAAGCTCGATGTTTCGGGTACAACTCACAAATGGGCACGTAGTTCTATGTCACATTTCCGGCAAGATTCGCAAGCACTATATCCGCATATTGACTGGAGACCGTGTGATAGTCGAATTCTCGCCGTATGATCTGACTAAGGGGCGAATTGTGTATAGGGAGAGCTAGCCACAGCGCTTGATGAAATGAAAGTTCGTAGCTCAGTAAAAAAGATGTGTGCTAAGTGTAAGGTTATTCGGCGCAATGGTCGTGTGATGATCATCTGCAAGAATCCCAAGCACAAGCAACGACAAGGCTAGGGGGATAAAGTATGGCGCGAATTGCCGGGGTCAACCTGCCCAATGATAAGAGAATAGAGATTGGCCTGAGGTACATCTTCGGGATTGGCCCAACGCGTGCAGCAGAGATCATCGAAAAGACGGGGATATCACCGGATGTGCGCGTCAAGGATCTAACGGAGCAAGAGGTGGCCACCCTCAGGCGCGAGGTGGAGGATTTTGTCGTAGAGGGAGACTTGCGCAGGCGGGTCTTTTCCAGCATTCAACGACTAAAGGACATCAACGCGTATCGTGGGATTCGTCACAAAAGGCGCCTTCCGGTGCGTGGACAGCGTACGAAGTCTAACGCCCGTACCTGGAAAGGTCCGCGGCCAGCCAAGGCAGGAAAGAAGAGGTAGGCATGGCGAAGAATATCAAACTTGATCGGGCAAAGGTCCACATTCATGCGACTTACAACAACACGATTATCACGGTGTGCGACATGAATGAGAATCCCGTCACCTGGAAGAGTCCAGGAATGGTGGGATACAAAGGATCGCGGAAGGGCACTCCATTTGCTGCCCAGGTGGCCGCTGAGTCTCTCGTGCGAGAGATGAAGGACTATGGGATTCGTTCTGTCAGCATTGCTGTCAAAGGAACAGGATCGGGGCGTCAGTCCGTGGTGCAAACAATCAAAGGATCGGGTATCCGAGTGGAAGAGGTAAAGAACGTTACGCCGGTTTCTCACAGCAGCATCAAGGGGAGACGATAATGGGAAGAGATACCGGACCAAAGTGCAAGAAGTGTCGCCGAGAGGGCGAAAAGTTGTTCCTTAAAGGGGAACGCTGCTACACCCAGAGTTGCCCAATGTCTCGTCGTAGTTCACCTCCGGGAGAACGGGCAAAGAAGCACCGCCCACGCCGGAGCCAGTATCAATTGCACTTGCGCGAGAAGCAGAAGGCGCGTCGCATCTATGGTGTGCGGGAGAAGCAATTCCGCAACTATGTGGCGTGGGCCAAGGGTCAGAAGGGCGTCACGGGTGAGGCTCTCCTCACGTTACTCGAACGCCGCCTTGATAACCTCGTCTATCGTGCTGGATTCGCTTCGTCAAGGGACCAAGCGCGGCAGATGATCACGCACGGTCACTTTGAAGTGAACGGGCGAGCGACGAATGTCCCATCCGTATTGTTGCGAGAAGGGGACACGGTAACGGTGAAGGAAGGGCGACGTGCACGTGTCAAGGGCATCTTGGACACGAACAAGGATCGCGAGGCTCCCAGCTGGTTGGAGAGGAACATCGATGCGATGAAGTTCCAGGCGATTGCTCCTCCGAATCTAGAGGAAACAGGTTACACGATCGCGGCGAACTTGATTGTTGAGTTCTACTCCCGCTAGGAGGTGAACATGAGCGACTTAGTCTTCCCTCAAGAGATCAAGGTTGAAGAACTGAGCGATAACTATGGCAAAATAGTCATTGAACCCCTTGATCGCGGATTTGGAGCGACCCTCGGGAACAGCATGCGTCGTACGCTGCTCTCTTCGATCCCTGGGGCGGCTGTAGTCCGCGTGAACTTCGCGGGCAAGTATCATGAATACGACACCATAGAGGGAGTCAAGGAAGACATCCTGGAGATCATTCTTAACTTGAAGGGACTGGCTCTACGGCTTGTTGGTGATGAGTTGAAGCGCCTGACGCTCGAAAAGAGCGGTCCCTGCGAGGTAACAGCAGCGGACATAGAAGTTCCCTCTGGTGTCAAGGTGATCAACCCTGACCTGCACATTGCGACACTCGGTGAGAAGGGAGAGATCGAGGTGGAGCTTGAGGTAGAGACCGGCTACGGCTATCGCGCTGCCGAGATGAACCGCCTCGATGATTCTCCGCTTGCTGTAATCCCGATCGATGCCGACTTCTCGCCGGTCAGCAAGGTGAACTTCACTGTGGAGGACACGCGGGTTGGGGGTAAGACGGGATACGAAAGGCTCATTCTCGAGCTGACGACTGACGGCGGTATTAAGCCGGAAGAAGCGCTGTCGGAAGCGGCATTAATCTTGCGTCGGCACCTAGAGCTATTCGAGGGATTCGCCGAGCATCCGTATGGACTTGCTCCGGAGAAGAGCGAAGACGAAGGAGAGGCCGCGCTGGGAGTCCTGCTGAGCGAGCTGGATATCGACCAACGTGCGTGCAATCTGCTGCAAGAGGCAGAGATCACCACGCTGGCACAGCTAATCGAGCGTCCACGGGAAGAGCTTCTCGACATCCATGGCTTCGGAGCAAAGACCTTGAGCAAGGTAGAAGATCGATTAAAAGAGCTGGGGTACACGCTCAAGGACGAAGGAGAAATCTAAGATGAGACACAGATGGGATAAAGACAAGATGGGGATGAAGCGTCAACATCGCAAGCGTGTGTTGGCAAGCCTTGCCACTGGGCTCATCATGCACGATAAGGTTGACACCACGCTTGAGCGAGCAAAGGCAGGACAGCGCTACACCGAGAGGTTAATCACACTGGCACGACGGGGTGACTTGCACGCGCGCAGAATCGTGTTCTCGCGATTGCAGGACAAGCAAGCGGTGGACAAGCTGTTCTCCGAGATCGGTGAGAAGTACAAGGATCGCAACGGTGGTTACACGCGTGTGGTGAAGCTTGGTCCGCGCCTTGGTGATGGAGCTGAGCTGGCGCGACTGATGCTTGTGTAGAAAGATACTTAAGTTGTATGTGATAAAACCCCGCCGGAGCGCGGGGTTTTTTCTTCCGGCGAAGGGAGAATCTGTCAACGGCAAAGCATGATGACAACATGCTCTCCTTGCATTGCAGCTTGGTGAGCGACGCCGGAAAACGTGTTACATGCCCGGGTGAGTTCATCAGAACCCGCCTGGAATGACTTTACCACCATTTGCAGGAAAAACGGTGGGCACTGGGACCGCCGCTACACCCTCGATATCTTCTTCGAGAGATGGGAGATCATGTCCTCTGTCATGCTGGGAAGATCGTACAGCGGCTTCCAACCCCACTCGTTTCGTGCTGCTGTGTCGTCTATCCTGCGGGGCCAAGAATCGGCAATATCCTGACGTTTGTCTGGGATGTACTCGCAAGTGAAATTGGGGATGTGTTTCTTGATCTCCTGCGCCAGTTCTCCTGCCGAGAAGCTCATGCCCGCCAGATTAAAGTCGCAGTGGTGGATAAGGCGGTCGCGATCGGCCTGCATGACATCGATTGTTGCTTGGATACAATCGGGCATATACATCATCGGCAGGACTGTATCCTCGCGAACAAAGCAGGTGTAGTGTCCCCTCCTCAGCGCTTCATAGAAGATTTCCACTGCGTAGTCGGTTGTCCCTCCACCAGGGAGGGTTTCGCTTGAGATGATCCCGGGATAACGCACTCCGCGCACGTCAAGTCCGAAGCGACGTACGTAGTAGTCCCCCAGAAGTTCTCCTGCGACCTTGGTAACCCCGTACATCGTTGTCGGTCGCAGCGGTGGCGCCTGCGGCGCAGGATCGGCTGGCGTATCTGGGCCGAAGACGGCTATAGAACTAGGGGAGAAGACGCGTACGAGATTGCGTTCGCGTGCCACCTCGAGGACATTGTATAAACCGCCCATATTCACCTGCCAGGCGAGCTGCGGTCTTTCCTCACCAACGGCGGAGAGAATCGCTGCCATATGGAATATCGTGTCGATGTTATGCCGATCGACTACCCGCTCAATCTGTTCCTTGTCCTTCACATCGAGGCGCTCAAACGGCCCACCGTCGCGTAAGGCTTCACTTGGTTCGGTGTGATGGCCTGCCGCTACCACGTTCTGTGGTCCGTAGCGCTTGCGTAAGGAAGCGGTCAATTCTGAGCCGATCTGACCGACAGCCCCTGTTACCAGAATCTTTTTTATGTTCTTGGACACAACTAATCTCCTTACATCGCAATGGGTGCTGTATTGTACGTTACTGGTGATGGTATCGGCAATGGAAGCGTCTGCTACATCCCCGCATGCCACAGGATATAAGCTCCAGCAGATGTGATGACGGAGAAGGACGACAATAGGGCAATGCTTCGTTTTTCTCCCATGCGTCTGGCCAAGCGATGGTGGATGTGCTCCCTGTCTCCGGAAAAGATGGAACGATGGCTGACCAACCGCCTGATAATGGCAAACGCGGTGTCGGCAAGAGGAATGGCGGCGATCAGAAAGAACACTGAGATCGAGGATGGATGTGGCCAGTTAACAAAGGACATGGCAGTGATTACGGCAAGCGAGAAACCGATGAACTCGGAACCAGTATCTCCCAGGAGGAGGCGTGCGTGCACCCAGTTGAACGGAAGGAACCCGAGCAGTGCGCCGATACACGAAGATGCTAGGATTGCAGTGAATAAGTTTCCTGTGGAGACAGAGATGAGGGTCACAGCCATCATTGCAGGAGCGATTATGCCGATCAGTAAGCCATCGAGGCCGTCTATCAGGTTGACAGCATTGGTGAGAAGGACAATCCACAGAAACGATCCTATTCCCATCAGGATGGGAGGAATCGATGTCTGTAATGAGCTTGCTATCTCTGCGGCGACGATCCCGGCAGCGATGGCTTGACCGATTAACTTTCGCCATGGTGAGAGATCGATCAGGTCATCAATTGTGCCGACGAGGATGATAAAGCTTACTGCAATGATCAACAACAGGTCGATCCTGGCGGTGCAAGCAACAGCTATAATCACGCTAGCGACTAGCGCCGGTCCGCCGATTGCGCGTCCATCGCCGCGTGCGACAAGTCTCCAACGCGTGCGTGCGCGCAGAATAGCGACTGCTCCAAGAGAAGTGCCAATTGCGGCGATTAGAAAAGCCGCAAGCAATACTGAGATGTGCATGCACGCAGTATATGGTCATTTGGTTGGGGAACACAATCCCCCTTCATGAATGAAGTTGGTGCAGTATGCAGGACGGCCAATTTACCAGGAAATGTCCACTCCGAGTTTCCAACTTGAGAGGCCATGTGAAGCAACGGTTACCGTGCTTCGTAGTGAGAGGTTTGGCATTACGTTTACTTGAGCTCGGAATTCCGTCTTTCTCCACTCAAAAGAGGTTGTAGTACTGTGATTAAAGAAGGTTGCAGCAACAAAACTGAATCCAGGGCCTTGCATGCCCTGCGACGCCGAAATGGCCAATAGCTCCCAGGACTCGAGCTCCATGCCAGCGTGCCCACAGACTCCTGCGTAGTTCTTCTTAGCTATCCAGAATGAATCTGCTAAGTCAAGCCCAGGTGATTCGTAGAGGCTGTGTGTTGCTGTATCAAGGACGGACAGAGATCTTATACCGAAAGTATCAGCTATCATGTACATGTCTAGCCCATATACAGAAACCCCAGTCACAACAAATCCTCCTGGTTGGGTCAAGAGATCTGCCATAAAATGAAGTCCGTAGCCCGGCGTTCCAATTCCAGCGATCTCTGGAGCAAGAGTCACGGATTGACTTGTTAGGTCAATCACAGTGGTCATTGTCAGATTGAGGGGTAGCCCAGCCAGCGACTGTATATCAAGTACAAAGCTCTGAGAGGTAAATCCAGCTGTCTGAATTACTGTTGTGGCTGTGAGGCTCGCGTACCCGCACAGGCACCCCTCAATAGTGAATTCTTCTTTTGTGAAGGTAATGCAGTCATCCAAGAATGGGCGAACTTTGTAATAGCGTTCTTGCAGTGATGGGGTGATCCTGCTTCCCTCAGTGCATGCGATGCTAGATGTTTGTGGACGAAATAGAAGGCCATCATCGTCTGCACCAAAATACGTAGTGCTGCGAATAGTTACGTATGGATAAGACACACCGGCCTCTAGAATAGCTCCTCGCAGTACCGTGCCCGTGTACAGTGGCCCTAGGAACGCCATTGAGTAGTTGAAGAAAGTGGGGCCCAAGGTGATTGATGCAATCCCACTTGCGTAGCGAAATGCCCATGGATCAGCGTCGAATAGCAGATTAACCTCGGTGGAGAAGAACGACACGTTGATTCCGATGCTAAAACTTTGCCATAGCCAGTTTGTTACCGTGAAATCAGATCGCGATGATGCAGAAAGCACCCCAAGAGAAAGGGTTGTGTCAAGTCGAGAATGGAAAGCTGAGATTGGGATAGTCTGAAGTGGAGCAAGTGTTAGATCTGAGCTGAACATCCCCGTGAACGGACCTGCGGCCAGAGATGCTGTGGCCCCCAGCAACATGAATGCGAAAACTATGACAATGATGCGGTAAGTCACGTTTGCTCCCTTCCTTTCCGGCGGCTAAAGGTCTGTAACATATGCCCCTTGAAGACTCCTGTTTGTAGTATCTTGACCGTACCCTCGCGCGCTGACTTCCTCTATCCTTCTCGACCGGACTGCAGGGGAAATCGGGCACCATTGATAGTGACGATTGATGCTAATCTCTTGGTAGGGTTTACTCACGCGAGCAGGTGTGGTAGACTGAGAGATCATGAGACGATTCGTATTACTTGCTCATAAAGCACCGGTGATGCCAGATTTTACGCTGAACGACCTGCCCGGGAGTGCGGGGAGAATCGACGTCCTGTGCCGGGCAATAGGCGCTGCGTTCTTCCTCTCCCATGACCTGAGGCGGGATGTTGAAGTGGCGCTCCTCCTGCAAGATCAGGTTCAGATCAGGCTTGTGGGAGACAGGCTGAAGCGGCTTAACCCGGATGAGCGTTCTACCGCAGCGCTCATCAAGCATGCCTTGGAAAAACTCGACGACGAAGAGGTGCAGACTACCCCCGGGATCTTCGTCTCACGCCGTACCTTGCCCGAGGTGCTCGACCGCCTTTACCAGCTCGGAGCGCACCCGATTGTCCTCCACGAAGACGGTTCACCGATAGAAGCAGCATCAATCCCGGACAACCCGGCATTCTTCCTATCGGATCATGAGGACTTCTCAACCTCGGATGAGGAGGCACTTGCCGATCTTCCCCGTATATCGCTTGGCGAAACACCGCTGCACACAAGCCAGTGCATCACTATTATTCATTATCTCCTTGATCGTCAACAAGAGGATGAGGGGGATCTTGTCCTCTGCCACAAGGTGTGGGGAGAGCCGAAGGCACAGTTGATCAAAGGGCTGCTGGCCGACTTCAACATTCCCGTGAACATGGTTACCCAAGTTCCGCCGTCTATCTTGCCGATTACTGTCGATGGGCTAAGTGAGGTGCGCCTCATGGTGCGGCCACGTGACCTGCAGCGCGCCCGCGAGATCATATCAGACTACTTCGAACAACCGATCGAGGAATGAGCAGCAGCACCTCATCACCTATTCCACGATGCGGTTGGTTTAAGACAGCAAACTAGTTCATCCGCTGCAGCTGTTGCATCCGCCGATTGTAACGTTCCTCGTAAGCGAGTTCGATTTACCGCTGTCGTCGATCACGGTGAGCCGCACGGTGTAGGTACCGGCCAAGTCGTAGATGTGATCAGCCGTCTCTCCAGTTCCGCTCGTTCCGTCGCCGAACGACCATTGCCAATCGACTATGTAGCCGTCTTCATCATACGACTCGCTGGCATCGAACGTTGTCACGGTCTGTCGCTGTGGGATGTACGGGCTCACTGTGAACTGTGGGTGGGGAGCGTGATTGAGCACCTGTACGTTGTGCGTGATCTTACCTACCGCTCCACTCGAGTCGCTTACAGTGAGTGTCACGCTGTAGTTTCCCTTATCGATGAATGTGTGATCGACTGACGCTCCGGTGTCGGTGCTTCCATCGCCGAAGTCCCACGCGTAGGAGACGATGGCCCCGTTCGGGCTAGTCGAAGCGCTCCCGTTGAATTGCACCGCAAGCGGCGGAAAACCAAATTGTGGATTCGCTGTAAACTGTGCATGCGGGCTGCTGAACAGGAAGCATCCGCCCAGTGTCAATACTGAGGCTATCAGAGCCAGCACAATGATGATACGCACGATAAGTGGTTTGTTTATTGTCATTTATTCCTCGTTTCGTTCGTCTTGTTGTTCTTCGTGTCTTTTGCTTTGTGCTTGGGGGCGTCTTCCGTGCCTTTATCGTCTTTATCTGACTCAGATTCTTCCTTTAGCGCGTCACGGATCTCGTCTAACCGCGCGGTAATCCGCCCGAACACGGTATCCTTGGGAAAGGATCCATCTTCCTGTTTCTGCCCTGCGGGCACACCAGTGAGGAACTCGATTCCTTCTTCAACACTTCCCACCGGGTAGATGTGGAACTTTCCAGCGTTGACAGCGTCCACAACCTCCTCCGAGAGCATGAGGTTGTCCAGGTTGTGCTGTGGAATGAGCACTCCCTGCTCTCCAGTTATACCCTTGGCTTGGCAGACCTTGAAGAAGCCCTCGATCTTCTCGTTCACGCCGCCGATCGGTTGTATCTCTCCCTTTTGGTTCACTGATCCGGTGATGGCGATCCCTTGCTTGATCGGAAGGTTCGACAGGCTCGAAAGAAGCGCGTAGAGTTCAGTGCTGGAGGCGCTGTCCCCATCGATCATCGAGTAGCTCTGTTCGAAGGCGACGCTAGCCGACAGGCTGAGCGGTCTCTTGTCAGCGAACCGCTCGCCGAGGAATCCTTTTAGAATCATGATCCCCTTTGTATGAGTGTGTCCACCAAGCTCAGCCTCGCGCTCGATGTCGACGATTCCGCCCTTTCCCGTATGCACCGTCGCGGTGATCCGAGAAGGCTTTCCAAACATGTAGTCTCCTAGCTGAAGGACGGCGAGGCCATTGACCTGCCCGACCTTCTCGCCCTCGGTGTCCACGAAGATCTGGCCGCGGGCGATCATCTCCTGAATTTTCTCCTCGATGAGGTTCAACCGGTTATCCTTCTTGTGCAGTGCCATGCGGACGTGCTCGGAAGTGACATGCGTCGATCCCTCTTGACGTGCCCAGTACGACGCTTCCTTGATGATTGAGATCAAATTCCCGAATCGACAGGATAGTTTCTTTTGATCCCCAGCGAGTTCGGAGGAGTACTCCACAACCTTCGCTACACCGCTGGCGTCGAACGGGAGCGTCGCCGGCTCCTCCTCGCAACGGGCGCGCAGGAAGCGTGCGATCTCCTGCTCGTGCTCTGGCGTGCGATCCATCTCCGTATCGAAATCGCTCTTCACCGAGAAGAGCTTGGGAAAATCTTCGTCATAATAGTGCAAGAGCTGATAGATCTGCGGATTGCCAATAATGACGATCTTCATGCGAAACGGAACTGGCTCTGGCTTTAAGCCCTCGCTTGTAGCATAGCCGAGCATCTGCAACGGGTCCTCGATCCTGATCTCCCGGCGCTTGATCGCGATCTTGAGCGCCTCCCAGGAGAGGCCAACGCGGAATAGGTTATTGGCGTTCAGAACCAGGTAGCCTCCATTCGCTCGATGAAGCGACCCCGGCTTGATCATGCTGAAGTCAGTGATCGCCACGCCCATCTGAACACGGCGCTCGATGGACCCAAAGAGGTTGGTGTACGTAGCATTCTGTTCCACGATCACCGGTGCCCCTTCGGTCTTAGAATTGTCGACAAGCACGTTCACGTAGTAGCGCTTGAACGGATCTGTCTGCGGCATGGGGAACGGGAGCTGTGCCTGAGGGGTTGAATCCTTTCCCCCGTCTTTGAATTGGCCGAGGTGCTCGACAATGTCATGTTTGGCGTTTTCTAGGAATCCCACGACACGTTCCAGCGCTCCGTAGCGTTCTTTGAGTTGATTGAAACGTGGCTCGATGGTGAACAGGACCGCCTCTTTCGCTAGCTTCTTAATCTCCTCCTCGCGCTCCTCCTCGATACGGGCCATCTCCTGCAGGTTCTCCTGGATGATCGTCTGCACCTTGCTCTGCTTCTCGCGTATCTCTGCGCGCTCCTCTTCGGAGAGGGCGGCATATTCCTCCTGGCTCAGCGGCTCACCCTTCTCCTGCAAGGGAAGTGTGTTGATCCCGATTGGAGTGCGTTGGATGGCGAATCCAAGCTCGCGTGCCTTCTCCTCCATGGCATCAGACAGGGCAGAGCGTTTCTCGGTGAAACGTTCGTTGATTTTCTTGCTGCGCGCTTTGAACTCATCCGACTCGAAGACCTTCGGGATCTCTATCTTGAGTCGCGTGATGACGTGTTGCATGTCATCTCGTAGCTGTACTCCCATCCCTGCGGTCAGTTCGAGGTAGTGTGGGCTGTACGGGTTCTCGAAGTTGTGCACGTAGCACAGATCGGGCGGCGTTGGTTCGTCCTTGCTGGCGTGGCTGAGAAAGTACTCCACGGCAGACATCTTCCCCGTTCCGCTTCCTCCAGCTACGTAGATGTTATACCGATTCTTGCGATCCTTTATCCCCAGGCCGAGCCTCAGAGCCTCGATGGCTCGGTCTTGACCGATGATTCGATCGAGCGGCTCCACCTCAGCCGTGGTCTCAAAGCCAAAAGTCTTGGGATCACACGTGCGACGTAGTTGATCTGCGTTCAATTCTTTGACCATTTAATGTCCCTCCGGCTAGAATTCTAGCGCAGATGATTATGATAATACAACGTGAAAGACGAATATGGATGGTGGTTATTGCCTTTGCCCTTTGTGCGATCGCTTCAATTACTCTGCATGCACAGACAACGATTCTGCCGCTGATCGGTACGATCGGAAGCTGCACCTATTGTGAACGCGTGCAGGACGCCGTCGGTTCGGCGGAGGTGTCGCTTGATATCCTTCTCTCCGATGCAGAGCTTGATGAAAAGAGTCTGTGGGACGCGATCATTGCGGCGTCGGATCGTGGCGTCAGTGTGCGTGTGCTACTGGATGAGAGCGACTGGGCGCAATCGATCACGGACAAGAACCGACCGACGATCGACTACTTGAAGGCACATGGAATCGCTGCCCGATTCGACGATCCGGCGGTGACCACGCACGCAAAACTTGTCGTCATCGATCGCCGCATTGTCGTCCTCGGTTCCACGAATTGGAACGACCACTCGTTCTACGACCAGGAGCAGGCGGACGTGTCGATCGATGATATTACGGTCGGGCAGGTCTTTGCCTCCTATTTTGATCGCCTGTGGAAGGGAACATTGTTCCCTGGTGCTGTTAGGCTTGCTACGGATGATATCTTGGCAGATGAGCGGCTGATCGTGCCACTTCCAGAGACTGTGGGAACTGAGAATTACCCCGCGGTCCTTCTCAAGCTTTTCGCTCAGGCTCGTAAATCGATTCATGTTGTGATGTACCGCGTCTCCTACTACCAGCAGTATCAAGATAGCACCACAAACGACATCTTGGGTGCACTTATTGCTGCGTCCGCTCGCGGCTTGGAAGTGCGCCTGTACATGGATGACTGCGCGTTCTACAAATCCGAAGCGCAAGCGAACCTGCAGGCAGCGCGCTACTTATCAGATCATGGCGTAGAGGTGCGCATGGACGATCCCAAGATCACCACGCATGCCAAGCTGGTGATCATCGATCAGCGGACGGTAATCCTTGGATCGACCAACTGGAACTACTACTCGCTAGCAAAGAACAACGAGACCGACATTGCGTTCATTGATTTACCCGATGTGGCTGCGCCCTATGAGGCATTCTTTGAGCGTCTCTGGAAAGGTGGGCGTTCTCCAGGATGATAAGCCCTGTTTACTGCGAGAGTGGAACCCTGTTGTTAACTGTTGTTGCACGTCAGAACTAATCATGACGTTTAAAAGCTATTGCCTCTACTGTTTGTGAGGTTTGTGTTATTCGTGGTGTATTGTTTGGCTGCTCCGGCAGACTGACGGTTCAGCATGAGCGGTTCTTATGAAACGACTACGGGCTCTTGTCGTTGTCACCCTTGAGTGTGTACCCACATTCCGTGCACTTCCACGTGATATCTCCAGTGAGCATGTTGACTTTTACCGGCAGCATGGTTCCGCCACACTTTGGACAACGAAAAACAGATAGGTCGGCAGGGACGGGCTTATTCTCCGGCCCCGTGGCTATCAGGTTGACCGGATTTGGCATAGAGAGGTCTATCCCGCCTGCTGCGTTTTCCAGGCCGACCTTTCCGGTGACGTTGATCGTTATCCCTGTTCTGCTAACATGAATTAAAGCGACCAGAATCCCGATAAGGAGGAAGATCACAACGATTGTCGCTGTGACTGTCGCAATCTGTTTCATCCCTTCTCCCTTCCTGTGGTGTGGGAAACTTTGCTTGACGAGCTGGCCTGTCGCGCGCGACGCACGAGTAGCGTGCGCCCCTCCATCCCTACCACTGTAACATTTTCGCCCGGAGAGATCCTCCCTTCAAGTGAGCGTGCCTTCCAGTATTCCCCGTTTACGAATAGTGTCCCCTCCGGGTTGATGCTTGTCTTTGCCACTCCCCTCAATCCGATGAGAGAGCTCGTACCGATAGCAGGTGGTTTGCGCTGGATGAGGAGCGCCTTGGAGATGACGAACACAAACAGGGCGGTCATCGTACCCACAACGAGGATGATCGTCTCCCAGGAGAGGCCAATCGCCCGGTTGTGAATGTTAAACAAGGTGAATGATCCGATCAGGAGTGAGACAACTCCTCCTAGTATAAGCATCCCATGCGCAGGGGTGAATGCTTCCAACACCATCAATCCGCTGCCGAAAAGTATCAGGATCACCCCAACGATGTTCACCGGAAGCACCTGCAGCCCGAGGGACGCCAGGACCAAGCTGATCACGCCTACGACCAATCCCAACCCGATTCCCGGGTGGAAGAATTCGTAGATCAATCCGACCAGGCCAAGGATAAACAGGATATAGACGATATTTGGATCGGCAAGGTGCTCCAGAAGGCGCTCCCGCACCGTCGGGCGGATCTCTTTAATTGGGACACCGGCTGTGTGTAGCACTCTCCCGTCGGGAAGGACATAACCATCGAGACGTTGCAGCAGATCCGAGAAGTCATCGGCGATGAGATCGATCACTCCTTGGTCGAGTGCCTCATTGGCGGTGAGTGAGCTCGACTCGCGCACCGCCTTCTCGGCCCACTCCACGTTCCTTCCGCGTTCCTGGGCGACCGACTTGGCGAACGCGACCGCATCGTTAGTGATCTTCTCCGTCATCGTCTTGTCAGTACTCTCGCCACCGGAGATGAGGTTCACTGGGTGTGCTGCCCCGATGTTCGTCCCCGGTGCCATCGCTGCTACGTCTGCCGCCAGCGTGAGCAGGACCCCCGCTGATGCGGCACGTGCGCCGGCCGGGCCGACGAAAACGACGATCGGAACGGTCGATGCCAGTTCCGCCATCACAATATCGCGCATCGACTCCTCCAGCCCCCCAGGGGTGTTAAGCTCAATCACGAATAGCGATCCGCCTTGGGCCTCGGCTTGGGAGATGGCGCTTACGATGAAATCCTTGCTCGCCGGGTTGATCGATCCGTCGAGGGTGACGTGAAATACCTCGCTGCTTCCAAACGCAACGAGTGAAGGGATCACCAGTAGAGCAACTGCAGCAACGATCAACCAGCATTTCATGGCGTGATGACAGTACTACATTTGCGGTACGAGGTGCAAACCGCGGCGCATGATGATCCCTTGTGTTATCATCAACAAAATACCAAACGAGAAATTCGGGAAGAGGGATAGACGATGATTAAGGGTGTAGTCTTTGATTTCGATGGCTTGATACTCGATACGGAACTTCCTGTCTTTCGTGCGTGGCAGGAGATCTTCGCTTCGCATGGGCAGGAGCTGAGGCTGGCCGACTGGGGTGATCACATCGGTCGATCGCCGGATTCGTTCGATCCGTGCGACGATCTGGAGCGGCTGCTCGGCCACCCAGTCGATCGCGAGGCGATCCACCGTGAGCATCAACGGCGAGAGGCAAGTCTGATTGA
The DNA here is from genome assembly GCA_027007005.1 of Candidatus Bipolaricaulota bacterium. GTDB lineage: Bacteria > Bipolaricaulota > Bipolaricaulia > UBA7950 > UBA9294 > M55B144. Next base: position 54,517 of record JALTFO010000128.1, read on the forward strand.
CGCGGAAGGAGCTCTCCCGGGAGTGGTCGATCTGATTGAGCAAGCACATAAACGCAACTTGCACTTAGGGATTGCATCCAGCTCCGAACGTGCGTGGGTGATAAGGCACCTCGCACGCCTTGGCCTTGGGGATGCCTTTGAGACGATTCGCTGCTCCGATGATGTGTTGCGCACAAAGCCGGCTGCAGATCTGTATTTAGCGGTCCTTGCCAAATGGGCAATCGCTCCGCATGAGGCGTTTGCGCTTGAGGACTCTCCGCACGGAGTCAGCGCGGCCAAGGCAGCGGGAATGTTCTGCATCGCTGTGCCGAACGAGATGACAAAGAACCTCCCCTTTGATCATGCGGACCTCGTGTTGCCATCTCTTGCGGGCGTGGCTTTGGAGGATCTGTTGCGAAAGCTGGGCATGGATGGCGTGCGGCCGTAATCATGAATGGCGATTCGTATCGTTTGCGGTATTTGTGACATGACTGTGATTCTAATGCTTCGCTACAGTTAAGGGGATCTTCCGTGACCACGCTTTCGGACGTAAGGGCAGCACTTAAGAAGTACTGGGGTTACGATGAGTTCCTGCCGCTGCAGGAGCGTGCCATCGAATCGGTGCTGAGTGGGAGGGATTCGATCGTCGTCCTCCCCACCGGTGGAGGAAAGTCGATCTGCTTCCAGGCTCCAGCAGTCACCCTTCCCGGCATGGCAATTGTTGTCTCTCCGTTAATCTCCCTGATGAAGGACCAGATCGATTCCCTTACCGAATGCGGAATCTCGGCGGCGCGGATCGATAGCAGCCAGGCCACACGCGAGCGTGACGAGGTTATCGAGCGAGTGATCAAGCATGAGCTAAAGCTCCTGTACATCGCCCCAGAACGGTTTGCTGCCGACGGGTTCATTCGCTTTCTGAGACAGGTGGATATCTCGCTCATCGCCATCGACGAGGCGCACTGCGTTAGCA
>JALTFO010000129.1 GCA_027007005.1 Candidatus Bipolaricaulota bacterium
CACGCTTTTTGTCTCCCGCAACCGGAGAATAACCTCCTGCACAAATACTGCCAAACTTGGACCTGCTCTGACTTCACCTCGGTTCATTGTCCGCCAAATACTCGCTCCAATGCCCGTGCCTAGCTCCTTTCGCAGTTGAGCCATCACCCATGCTAGGGCGTGCTTGCTGGGGTTGTTTGATTTCGATGAACTGTCAGTCCCTTTAGGACTAAAAACTTTTGAATCTCTGGTTATATTCTTGGATTCAACTCCCAACCTTTCTAGAAACTGTCAAAGGAGGGATTCACTTAACTCAAGATTCTTGCCAACCAGTTGAGCTTTACTCATCAAGCCCCCCCGTGAACTTCGTGCCTGCCTGTCCTTCGGATCTATCTGCGTGCGAACATGCACGGCAGACGCAGACAGGTCCTTCGTGCTCTTCGTGGTGAGTGCTCTTGCTGTCGCTACTGTACAGACTGTTGCGCTCTCCTTGGCGATCTTGGCGATCTTGGCGCCTGCCCGTGTGTCCGTACGCAGGCAGGTCTTGAGTGAGTGAAGCAAGCCGGCGAATGTAGAGACACGGGCCAACAAGCAACGTTGCACACAAGGTGCAACGCTACACGAGACAATATCCATTCATTCGTAGCGTGGCAGCTTGTCTACCTGTGCGTCTCAGCACGCAGACAGGTCTGCCACGTCGATCTTGCATCACCAAAATAACGGCGAGCGAGGAAACAGGCTTGCCTGAAAGGAAGTTAGGGCGGGAGGATTCGAACCTCCGATCACGGCGCCAAAGGCCGGTGCCTTACCGCTTGGCTACGCCCTAAAAGACCAGATCTTCTGTCGGGATGTCGCTTGGAACGACTTGTTTCTCTTCTTCTCCAACGACTTGTCTGTATTTTTCGAGAACTGTCTGTTCTAGCTTCAGCCGAAATTCATTATCGATCGGATGAGCAGTGTCACGGAACTCGCCGTTCTTCACTTCCCGGCTAGGCATAGCAACAAACAGGTCTTCCTTGCCCTGGATCACCTTAACACTATGGACGATAAAAACATCATCGAAAATGACCGAACAGAAGGCTTTCAGATTGCCTTCATTATGCATCGGCCGGATCTCCACCTTTGTTATCTCCACCCTCGGCTCCCTCTACACTTTGGCTGATGTGAGACCGATATTAGCAAAGTTCGCCAGTGGTTTCAATCCCTCCGGGTTGGATTCCCCGCCCCTTGGGGCGTTCTGTTCACAATGCCTCTTGATACCCCGTCCGCTTGCGGCGGGGTAGTTCAATCTAGCTCCGGCAATTTTCCCCCGGAAGCTTCTTCTTGCTTGTGTAGCGTTGCACCCTGTGTGCAACGTTATGCTGCAAGATATGCTCCAACGTCGCACACAGGGTGCGGCGCTACACAAGCGCCTTTGTATGGCATTGTTACGTAGCGTCGGAGCTTGTCTCCGACGTTTTACGATGAGATGCAACCAGAAATGAGCCACCATTCCAGACTGGTCGCTCTTGACTGGTCAATCTTCTCTGATGGTGAACACGGTTATCCCTTCTCCTCCCTCTCGTGGCGTTCCCGGCCCAAACGAAGAGATGAACGAACAAGAAGAAAGGTAGCTTCTGATCGCATCGCGCAGTGCACCCGTCCCCTTCCCATGCAGGATGCTGGCATGCTTGATGTCTGAAAGGAGCAGGCGATCGAGGTAGATCTCCACATCACGCATCGCCGCGGCGACGGTCATCCCTCGCACGTTGAGCTGCAGCGGAACGCTGGCAAAGCGTGCCTTAAGAGCCGGGGATGATTCCGTCCTCACGCGATCCTTCTTCTTCCGCTTGGTCGGTTCAAGGTCACTGATGTCCGTGGAGAGGTGCACTCCAGAGAGATCTACCGTTACCTTCCCATGCGGAAGAATATGCATCACCTCACCGTCGGCGTTTACGCTACGTACGTGCACGGTCTGTCCTACATGCAACGACTCAGCCGAGAGCAGAGATGCCTCCTCGCTTAGATTAACACGCGTGTTACCGACACGTGACCCCTTCTCCCGCAGCTCCTGACGAATCTTGACCAGTTCACGGTATGCAGCTCTTGCTGCCTCGTCGTCCCGCTCGGCGTTAAGTTGCGCAAGCAGCTTCTCGACCTGTGCCTGGCTATTGCGCAAGAACGAGTCTATCTCCCTTGTACGCGATGAAAGTGTCCCCTCCTTCTCCTCCTCGAATGCCTCTATCTTCTCTTGGTATGTCTGCTTCAGTCTGTTTGCAGCATCTAGCTCCTGTTCGGCCTTGCGCCGGTGACGGAGCATTGTCTGGCGCTCGCGCTGCAACTCCTCGATGATGTCCTCGGCGCGGATCTCTCCCTTCGAGAGAAACGACCGTGCGCGCTTCACCAAATCGGGAGGCAGGCCGAGCTGCTGCGCGATGACGAAGGCGTTGCTCCTTCCGGGAACCCCTTCGACCACACGGAACGTCGGTGAGAGGGTGCGTACGTCAAACTCCATCGATGCCGTCTTCACCTCCGGGTGGCGGATGGCGAAGAACTTCAGCGGGGTGAGGTGCGTAGAGATAGCCACGAGGGCCTCGCTCTCCAATAGTGCCTCGATGATCGATAGACCGAGGGCTGCCCCTTCCTGCGGGTCGGTACCTGCGCCAAGCTCATCGAGCAGGATGAGACAATCGTCGTCGGCGTCTCTCAGGATGGAGACGATGTTCTTCATGTGTGCAGAGAAGGTGGACAAGTTTTGCGATATCGACTGCTCATCCCCAATGTCGCTTCGAATCTTAGAGACTACCCGAATCTCCGAGTCGGGCGAGGCGGGGATAGGGATGATCGCCTGCGTCATCAGCGTCAGCAGGCCGATCGTCTTCAACGTGACCGTCTTTCCACCCGTGTTCGGCCCGGTGATCACAGTCATCCTCATGGTTCCGCCGATGGAGAGCGAGATCGGGACTACCCTGTCAACGTTCAGCAGCGGGTGGCGCGCATTTCTAAGTGCAATGCGGTTTGCCAGCCGCGGAAAAGCGCAGCGATTGCTGATTGCGTAGGAAGCGCGGGCAAAGAGGGAGTCGAGATGCGCGAGGATCGAGCGATCGCGCAGGAGCGAAGCACGCTTCTCCTTCAGTGCCTGTGTCAGCTCGCGCAGGATGCGTGTTCGTTCGTCACGAATCTCGCTTGCTAGCTGCGCCAGCATGTTGTTGTCCGGTACGAGAGCGCTCGGCTCGGCGTACAGGGTCTGGCCGGTCGCGGAGCGGTCGTGCACAATCGCCTGCATCGCCCCGATCGCACCGCTCTTGATTGGGATGACCAGCCGACCGTTACGGCGGGTGATCACTTGTTCGCTGATCATCTCGGCGTTGCGATCCATCGTAGCGCGCAGCTTCTTCTCAATCCGCGCTTCGAGCGTTCGGTACTTCCGAGTTAGATCACGCAGTGTTGGCGAAGCGTCATCTCGCACCTCGCCGCCCTCATCGATCGCTCGACGGATTCTCTTAGCAAGCGACAGCCCGTTGAACAGCCGCTGCGCGTAGCGCTTGAGAAGATTGACCTCTTCTGCTGCGATGAGACGGGTACGGATCTGCTGCGTAGAATCAATCGTTCGCAGAACAAGGAGAAGAGATGCACCATCGAGTAACGACTGCTCCTCGGCGCGCGAGAGCAGCGGCATGATGTCCTCCACCCCACCGAGAGAAAAACGAGAATAACGATTGAGGTAGGAGATCGCTTCATCGACCTCTGCTATTCCTGCCTGGATCGCCTCGCGATCGGTTGTTGGTTCGAGGGAAGCGACCGCTTCTTCGCCAAGCGATGAGGAGGCGTAGGCCTTCACCAGTCCCTTCAGACGATCAAACTCCAGGTCGTGCAGGGTCTTTTCATTGGCGACGGCCACGCCTTACAGCATCTCCTCCGGGAGCAGTTTCGCCGCAGTGGAGACCATCTTCTCGATGATCGTCTCCACCGGCTCGATCTTGTCGATCATCCCGCTGATCTGCCCGGCCATTAGGGACCCTGTCTCGGTATCACCATCGTAGACCGCGCGGCGCAGTCCGCCAACAGCCAGGGCTTCAAACTCCTCGCGCGGTCGTCCTTCGCGCTCGTAAAGGGCGAACTGCTTGCTCATCTTGTTTACCAGTGTGCGCACCGGCGCACCGAGAACCCGTCCGGTGACAAGCGTCCCTCGCTCGTTCGCCTTGAGAACGGCACGCTTGAAGTTCTCGTGCACTGGAGCTTCGGTAGATGTAAGGAAACGCGTGCCCATCTGCACACCACGTGCTCCTAGGACGAATGCAGCGGCCAATCCCCGCCCATCGGCGATCCCTCCGGCAGCGATCACCGGGATTCTGACTGCGTCCACTACCTGAGGAACGAGGACGATCGTCGTCACCTCGCCGACGTGCCCGCCCGATTCGGTCCCCTCGGCGATTACACCGTCCGCACCGGACCGCTCCATCCGCCGTGCCAGTGATACCGCTGGAACGACCGGGAAGACCTTGATCCCTGCTTCCTTCAGCCGGGGAATGTACGGCGCCGGGTTCCCCGCGCCAGTCGTCACCATCTTCACGCGCTCTTTCAGAACGACCTCCAGTTGCGCCTCGATGTTCGGGTCCATCAGCATCAGGTTGACACCAAATGGCTTATCGGTCCTGCTGCGAACATCTGCTATCTGCTCGGCGAGCACATCTGGAGGCATTCCACCGGAGCCGATTATCCCAAAACCACCTGCGGCAGAGACAGCAGCGACAAGCGGGGCACGCGAGACGTGCGCCATCCCTCCAAGGAGGATCGGATAGCGGATGCCAAGCATCCGGCAGATCGGGTTATTCTCAAATGGTGTTTTCAATGTGATCTCCGTCCTTCCCAATCTACCTACGGTTTGATTTCTTCCCAGTCCGGTTCGTCCAGGCCCAGCTCGGCAAACGCTTCTTTCATTTGTTCCTGCGAAAGCGCCCCATGGTGCCACTTGGGATCGTTCTCCATAAACGAGACGCCCTTTCCAAGGATGTTGTGGGATGCAATGAGAGTCGGCTTTCCCGATCCGAGGCTAGCGATAAATTCATCGAATGCTCCGATGATCGCATCGTAATCGTCCCCCTTGATCTCGTGCACCTTCCAGCCAAAGCTCTTAAACTTGGCCGCAAGATCGCCGACGTTCATCACGCTGCTCGTGTAACCGTCTATCTGGCACATGTTCCAATCGAGGATGGCGCACAGGTTGTCCGCACGATGATGCACAGCGGCAGTCGCCGCTTCCCAGGGCTGTCCCTCCTGACATTCGGCATCGGAGATCGAGCAGTAGATACGCGTATCCTTCTCTGTGAGCTTCGCCGCGAGGGCCATCCCCACAGCAACGGAGAGACCATTCCCGAGCGAGCCACTCGACATCTCCACACCGGGGATCTTCCACGCCGTCGACGGATGCCCCTGCAGGAGAGCACCGAACTTGCGCAGGTGCCACAGCTCTTCACGCGGGAAGTAGCCGCGATCGGCAAGAATCGCGTAGAGGATCGGGCACGTATGCCCGTTGGAAAGGAGAAACCGATCTCTGTCGGGCCAATCGGGATTTTGCGGATCGTGACGCAGGTAGCGATAGTAGAGGACCGTCAAGTCATCGGCCATGCCCATAGCCCCTCCCGGGTGGCCGGAGTTAGCGTGGGTCACCATCTGCAGCACATCACCCCGCAGCTTGTTCGCCTTCTTCTTCAGGTCCACAACATCCATCACATCCTCCTTTGCAAGCAATGCCTATGAGCTTGTTCACTTGGACAGTGATGATACACGCTTGCCGCCGTTTGTGGTAGCAATGGGAAAAGACACAACGCCACACACACAAGATACCAACAGGGAAACAATCGAGGGGAAACTGGTGGGTGGTAGAGGACTCGAACCTCTGGCCTCATGCACGTCAAGCATGCGCTCTCCCAGCTGAGCTAACCACCCAATTTCGATAAGTAAGAGGCGGCGACCGGATTCGAACCGGTGAATCAGGGATTTGCAGTCCCTTGCCTTTCCACTTGGCTACGCCGCCAAGTAGGAAGAATTATAGGGGCTCACGCAAGATCCGTCAATGACAGATTCCTCTATGAAGAGCCTTACCCACTGGAATCTCTGTGCCACAGATACGTCATGGCTTGATTTTTCACTCGGTAGTCAAGGAGTGAAGACCGGTCTGCGTGTTTGTCTAGTCTTCTTCCGTAATCGTATCATGTGAAAGACAAAGGAGGCACAAGCGATGCATGGAAAATTCGAGTTTCACGGAACCGGCGGGAGCTACTTCTGGCTAACACTCTGGACAGGTCTTCTGACAGCCATCACCTTAGGCCTTTACTGGCCGGCCGCCTACGCGGCACAGCAGCGATGGATTGCCAAGAACACACTCATCGATGGAAAGCAGTTGGTATTTACGGGAACGGGGATGGGCATCTTCTCCGTATGGTTGAAGATCCTCCTCCTGTCGATCATCACCGTGGGCATATACGCACCGTGGGGATGGTGCGCCATCAAGCGCTGGCAACTCAGTAACTCATACTTCGCCGATCCAGGCGACGTTGAGGATCTCTGATTACTGGCAGAAAGCTACTAGCAGCGACCTACGGCCTTTGCATCAGCCAGTTGTTCGATGTGGTCGCGGCGGGGGATCCACTGTAGTTTAGGTTGTTGATGTGGATCTTGATCTGGTCGTACGCCTCATCGCCGTATTCATCGTGGATGCTCAAGGGTGATCGTAACATCTTCCCCGCCGAAACGATCCGACGTCGGCGCGTGTCAACAGGTACTTGGCCTTCCCTTATATAGAATCCAGGATATTGTTGTAGGTAATCCCTTGGGAGTTGGGCTGAGAGAAAAGTGGGCGGGGATTGCTCCCCGCCCGGCTCACACTTACTTCCTGAAGTTTGCCAACACCTGGTCGGCCTGCTTCTGTGCCTCTTCCAGGGCTTGCTCTGAGGCAACCTCTCCCACAACCGCGCGGGCTATCTGATCAAACAGGATCTTTGTCACCTTTGCGCGCTCGTAGGAGGAGAACTCCTTGTGCGCATACTTGAGCTGATCGCGGGCGACAAGGTATTCCGGGTGCGCTGTCGTGAACTGCTGCATCGACGGCGTGTCGTACGCAGAGCTTCGCACCCCAATGTATCCGGAAGCGATCGACCAATCAGCCACTTTCTCTGGGGAGGTCATCCAGCGAATGAACTCCCATGCTGCCTTTTGGTGCGCCTCTGAGGTTCCCTTGAATAAGTAGAAGTTGCCTCCACCGGTGGGTGTTCCGTAGCAGGACAGCCCGGGCATGGGGGCGACACCAACGTTGAAGTTAGCGCTCTTGAGTATGTTTGTCAGGCTCCCAGTTGAGTGATAGACCATACCAGCGCGTCCGGCCAAGAAGTCGGACGGGACTGTGCCCCAATTGATGGCGCCATTCGGCATGATTTTGTAGACGCTCGAGAGGGCCTTGAAGAAGTTCACTGCGGTCAGGACGTGCTGACTGGTAAACTGGACCTGGGTTCCATCGTCACTGACGATCTTCACCTGATTGCATCCCGGGCAACCGGTCTCGTAGATGAACGCCTCGAAGTTCCAGATGAACCCGCCACTGAATGGAACCTCAAAGCCCCAACGGGCAACTGTTCCATCTGCATTAAGCTTGAGGAGCTTCTTCCCGTAAGAGACTAGCTCATCCCAGGTAGTAGGAGGACTGTTTGGATCCAGTCCAACCTCCGTAAATAGGTCCTTGTTGTAATAGAGTATCGGCGTGCTTCTCTGGAACGGGATCGACCATGTCTCGCCGTTCAGTTTCGAGTTAGCCATGAGCGCTGGGAAGAAATCGTTCACATAGGCTTGGCCATCGGCGTCTTCCTTAATAAACTTGTCAACAGGGACTATGGCATCGATTGCTTTCAGAGTGAATAGGTCGGTAGAGAGAAGGATCGCCACGTCAGGTGGAGTACCTCCCATGATTGCCGCCTGTACCTTGAGCAATGTGTCGTTGTATCCTCCAGCGAAGATTGGAGAGACGTTGATGTCCGGATGTGAAGAATTGAAATCCTGCACCATCGAATCAATGACCTGAGCCAGTGGGCCCGAGACAGATACCGGATAGTAGAACGAGAGGTTCACCGGAGCTGCCATCGCTATCACTCCTACGATGAGCAGAACAAGCATCGCAAGCATGCCTTTCATTTTCAACATAATTGTTTTCCTCCTTTTTCTTGTGGTGAAGTGAGCCGTCAAAGCAACGCTGTTTCTTGTATCACCTCCCTTATCCCTTGATTCCGGACTGAGCATAAATCCGGATGAACCACTTCTGGAACACTACGAAGATGACCAACAGGGGCATAACCACGATAAGCAATGCCGCAGACATCAGAGGCCAATCGAACCCTGATTCCTGCGACTTGAATGCTGTGGCAAGGCCCAAGGTCAGTGTCCGCTTATTTGCCGAGTTAATCATCACAAGCGGCCAGATGAACTCATTCCAGTGGAACATAATTGAGTTTAATGCAAAAGCAATGAATACTGGCTTTATTAGTGGGAGATAGACATTCCAGATGAGACGGATCCAGCCACACCCATCGATACTGGCCGCGTCCTCCAATTCTCGCGGCACGGAACGGAAGGCTTGTCGGAGAAGAAACGTGCCAAAGGCTGAGGCCACGTAGGGCAACATCAGTGCAAGCTTTGAGTTAATGAGCCCCATGCTCTTCATTGTACTGTAGTTGGGAAATATGAGTGCTGCAACGGGGAGCATCATCTGAATGAGAAACACGTAAAACAGGAACTCTCGCCCGCGAAACTTGAGACGCGCAAAGGCGTACGCTGCGGGGATTGTTGCAAGTATCTGTAGCAGAAAGGTTCCCAGCACCACTTCGATCGTGTTCACATAGTAGGTGCCCCAAGGCGCCAGATGGAAGGCGCGGTTGAAGTTGTCCCAGGTAGGGTGCACGGTCATCCAGTGTGGAACAAGGGTCAACGTCTCTGAGACGGGGCGGATGGCAGTCAGTATGGTCCACAAAAGAGGGACTAGCCAGATTACTAGGATACCAAGCGCAATTACAACCATGAAAGTATTCCAGAGGAGCTTTCCCTTAGTCATAAGTCATCCCTTTCTCAACTACTCTAAATATTAGGAACGTTCCTGAGAGTAAGATCAAGATTTGGATAACAGTTAGGACAGAAGCCTGCCCCCTGTCCCAGTACTCGAAAGCCGTCTGGTAGATGTGAAATACAAGGATGTTTGTTGCGTCAAGCGGACCGCCATCTTGCGTCATGATGTATACCTGGTCGACCCACTGCACAGAACCGATGAACGACATCACAACCACAAACAAGGTGATGGGTCTAAGCAGGGGAAACGTTATATAGCGGAACTTCTGAAACGCGGTAGCCCCTTCAAGCATAGCGCTTTCGTAATACTCAGGGGAGATGTTTTGTAATCCTGCCAGGAAGAAGATCATGAAGTAACCCGCCTGTTTCCAGATTGATACAAACGCCAGAGCTTGCAGGGCCAGCCGCGGATCTTCTAAGAAGCGGACTCCCGAAATTCCTAATTTGCTCAGGTAGTAGGGGACGAGGCCGTAGTATGGTATGAATAGGAAGACCCAGATTGCTCCCAATGCAACCGTTGGAAGAACGGAGGGATAATAGACGGACAATCGCATGAATGATATTCCCCGCAAAGCACGATTAAGAAAGACTGCCAGTAGCATTCCCAGTGCAATGCTGGGGATGATCGTCTCCGCCCCAAGGAGAACGGTATTGGCTAGCACTTTCCAAGTTATTGGATCTTTGAACACTGCCGCATAAGTCTGAAATCCTGCAAATACTTTATGTGGCGTATACAGATTCCACCTAAAGAAACTGTAGTATATGGTTTTTATGACTGGCAAGTAAGTGAAGAGCCCGAGGAACACAAACGCAGGGAGTATCAGCAGATAAGGCTTGATGCGATTGCGGGTATTCAATGCACCCCCGTCGTGCGATTTGGTTTTAACCTTGGAGGATACTCCAAATTATCATCAAGATCAACAAGAAGTCTGCTTCATACAAGGTTAGCATGAACGCATAATCAAAGGACACGTTCTTCTGCATACCTGTGCCTGTGTCCCGTTACTGCTTTCTGCCTTTACTGAAGCTATTTCATTTCATGAGCTATCTCACATAGCTATCAAAATGTAGAATAAAGTGGAACCTACGGTCTTTGCATCAGCCAGTTGTTCGATGTGGTCGCGGCGGGGGATCCACTGTAGTTTAGGTTGTTGATGTGGATCTTGATCTGGTCGTACGCCTCATCGCCGTATTCATCGTGGATGCTCAGGCTGATCGTAACATCTTCCCCGCCGAAGCGATCCGACGTCGGCGCGTGGTAGATCGGCGTCAGAGTATCGGCATTCTCAAACGTCCCCTTGTTAGCCTTCCACGAGAAGCAGACTGAAGCACACGCCGGATTGGTCACCCTGCCATAGAGTATGACCGAGCCATCTTCGCTCATTGAGGGTGGATAGCGTCGCTCGATGAGCGGGCTTGGCCTGTCCGCCGGCCGAATCGTCACATTCTGTGCCGGAAGCGGATATCCCGGGTTCCAGCCGCAGGGTGAGGAACAGCACGGTACCGGCGCCACGTTGCACGTGGGGATGGTAACGTGTTGGATGCACGGAGACTCACACGGCGGGCGCTCTGGCTGACAGCGGTTAGTCTTGGGAGGGGTCCAGCACGGGTTCGGCCTATCGGGGCACTGCGAAGTCATCTGAGGAGTGCCACAGTTCAATGGATCGCCACGCACTCGCACGTACATTTGGTCACTGGCGCTCACACCGTTTGAATCGGTCACCGTCAACGTTAGCGTGATGCACTCATCACAGCCACAGACTGATGGCGCTGTGTAGATCGGATCCTGCTGGAACGAGTTGTCAAACCTTCCACGTCTTCCTTCGGCGCTCCAGTGGTAGGCCAGCGAGCCGCTTTCCACATTCTGCGCTGCGCCGTGCAATTGCACGCTCTCCCGCTCGTTTAAAGTGACGTTCGCCCCTGCATCGACAACAAGTGGAGCGCTTGTCGTTACAGAATGCGCGACCGGCTGCACAGCACTAGCTTGTTGCGCTTGCTGTACAGGAGCGGACGCGACAACAGCTTCTGATCCCACATCGGACGTCGGCGCGGCAGAAAAGAGAAAGACCGCCAGTGCAACCCCCACCATTGCAACGAGGATCAGCCATGTTGAGTTGTCATTCATCGCACGTACCTCCTTTGTCACCGGTGGTTCTTCCGTGCATGCGCGGTTCGCATGCAACAGTCACCGGCCAATCCCCCTCACAATCTCCGTATTCACAATACAACGAATGCCCCCTGTAAGTCAATCCTTCCCCCATGGCCAGAAGACCGAAACTTGACGGAACTTGAGAAGTTAAGAGAGTTTTCTCGTAAAGCTGCAGAGCACTCCAAGGATACAGCCAGATCTGGATTAGGCGATTTAATGAGAAGCTTCTGTCTGCTTACGCTGTTCTACGCGTCCGAACGAACAGAGCGGTCCAAGCGAGCAGAAACCCAGAGAGAAGCGAGAACGCGGGCAGGTACCCGATCTTTACAAGCAGCAGTCCAATGATGATCGGGCCGAGTGCCTGGCCGGTGTCAGCGATTGTCCCGAACACGCCCATCGCCGCACCCATGGACTCCTGCTTCGCTAGATCGGCGACGAGCGCTCCGGTCGATGTGGTCACAAACGCCTCCCCTAGACCGAACACAACGGATAGTGCAGCGAGGATCCAGAAGGATGAGAACAACGGTATCAAAGCAAATGGTACGGCACACAGGATCATTCCGACAACGATCGGCGATCTCCTACCGTAGCGATCGGAGATGCGTCCCAAGAGAGGCTTGGCAACAACACTCGTCCCGGTGAGGATCGTCCACAGTAGGCCGGCCAATGCCACATTCAACCCTGCACGCTCGACAACATACAGCGGGAGGAATGCGTGCAAAACGCCCATTGTCATGTTCTGTACCCCTTCCATCCCCGCGGTGAGAACGACTGGCCCTGAACGCACGACCTCGGCCAGGCCGCGCACCGTCTTCCTATAGATCTCCCGCACACTGCGTGCTTTCTCCCTCGCATCCTCGATCATCCCCGGGATGAGCCAGACTGCGATCACCAGTGCCAGAACACCGACTCCTCCGATGATCGTGTAGATCAGATGGAAGTTTCCTAGCGTGGGCGAGCCGCCACTAGAAAGGATGTAGAGGAGCCCACCGGCGAGGAATCCACCGAGGGCGTTGGTGGCGATCTTGATCAGCGAGAACCACGCCAGCAGCTCTCCTTTGCGCGCACCAGCAAGCGCGGCGACCGCAGCCATCACCACCGGGCCATAGATCGCGGTTGCCATCCCGTGGAAGAACCGGATCGGGAGGAGCTGCCAATCACGGCTCACGAGAAGGTACAGAAACGGGGTGAGCCCGAATACCGCAGCACCAAACAGGAGTGTCTTCTTCCTTCCGATCTGATCGGAGATCGCGCCGGATGGGGCCTTGAGAAAGATCCCAGTGATCGTCGATGCTGCGACAATCAGTCCGACCATCGCCGGTCCGGCACCGAGCGTAGCCGCGAACAGCGGCAGGACCGGCGTACGAGCCATGTTGTAGCTCGTCCGGGCGGAGAAGTCGATCGCACACAGGGCAAAGAATCGCCGCGGTATGCGAGCGCGGGGTTCAGCGTTCTTCACTTAAGTTAGCTTGCTATCTTATGCTTCGCCCACTCGTACAGGGCATCGTACATCGGCGTTTCCCAAGCGATCTTCTTGTGATCATCCTCGGAGAGGAGAGCAAAGCCGTGCGCGATCGCACTCAAACCAGCTTCCTCCGGCTCATGGTATGCCGAGCGCTCCGGATTGACATCAGCCGTGGAGACGATCTTGGCCACCAAGTCCAGCGCAGGATCCTTCCCCCACAGATCGTGATGCATCATCAGTGTGACGAACGAGCATACTTCGCCTTCAGGCGTCTGCTCATGAGAGAAGTCCGCCCCCTTGGCGTCAAATGACTTTGCTCCAAGCTTCTTCGCTACCTCCACCACCTCATCTCGCCCCACAAAGATAAACTGCGCCTGCGGATCGATGAACCGTTTGATCAACCACGGGCAGGCCACCCGATCGATATTCCCGTGTTCACGTGTTACCCACTGCATGTTGGACCTCCTTTGTCCCAATGTGAATCCCTGGCTCCAGATTCCACTCTTATCAGTTGCGCGCTGCAAAAGAGCAGTCGCTGGGTAGTATCAGTCAGTCTTGACCCTCGTCTTTGCCCACCCGTACAGGGCGTCATACATCGGTGTCTCCCAAACGACTTTCTGGTGGTCATCCTGAGTCAATAGCGCGAAGCCGTGGGCGATTGCGCTCAAGCCATCCCCTTCGGGCTCGTGGTAAGGTGAACGCTCGGGGTGGCCGTTGGCGGCACAGATGATTTTTCCCAGCAAGGCAAGTGCCGGATCCTTCTCCCACAGATCGTGACGCATAAGCAGCGTAACGAATGTGCACACCTCCCCCTCCGGGAGACGCTCACGTGAAAAATCGGCCCCATCGACATCGAATGATATGGCACCGAGCTTCTTGGCTACATCCAGCACATCCTCTCGCGGTACGAAGATAAACTGTGCCTGTGGATCGATGAACCGCTTGATCAGCCATGGCCCCGCCACCCGATCGATGTTGCCGTGTTCACGCGTTACCCACTTCATGTTATCAGTCCTCTTGCCTCCTGCACTGTATCCTATACTGATGCGCGAGGCAAGAACGTACAGTCGTTGTCCTTAGTTACGAGCGCCAGTCTTCCCTGAACCGGGCCATTGAAGCGTTTAATCCCTTCACAGGGGGGGGGTAGGAATCCAATCAGCATCGCCCTTGGCAAACCCATATCGACGTCTGCGCTGGGCAGAGTTCTTCTTCCAAATATGAACGTTCGATGATGCCGGACATTCTTCCGGGCATCGACCTCGATCGGGCGATCCACGCGGTCAATCGATGAAGCAAGATAGGATTACTGATTAGATGAGCAGAGATCTAGAAGGAGATCCTTGCGCAGGCCAGAACCGTCCCACCACGAAGGACATAAAGAGCACGAAGGGGGCAAGGTCGTTTCTTAGGCATCGATTTTAGGAATAATGTGCCCAGCTTTCTGTGCCCTCTAATCATATAAGCAATCACCTGATTCGAAGCTCATTAAATTCCACTCTTCGCATCCTTTGTGTTCTTCGTTCGTAGCCCATAGGGCCGCGTGTCCAGTTGATGGAAGCCCGGCGGCGGGAATTGACTGTATGCCCGCATAGCATATCAACCGTCTCGTGGAGGTGCTTTCAGGGGATGAAAGCTTGGAAGTAGATGTCCTCGCCGGTGCAGGGCTAGCAAACCTTTCGGGCCGTACCATAAAGCGAACTTTGCAGCCTCGTTACACGCCCCACACGAGAACCGGCGGTGCTGGGGAAACACTCTTGCCTGAGCCAGGAGCTGAGGCCACGTATAAGTCGTAACGAATCGGTGCGTCGTCTCTCGACCGTTTCTCTTTGCTTGTCCACTCCGAACGACAGGGAGCCTCTTTTTTCATGTTGAGCGATTGAGCTGATGGCTATTGCCTCTTGGCACGTTGCATGCTAGGATATTGACACAATGTCAGAGAAAGAGCGAATCGGATTGGTGTTGGGAAGCGGAGGTGCACGTGGATCGGCTCACGTGGGGGTGCTTAAGGTTCTGGAGAAAAATGGGATAATCCCTGATGTCATCGCAGGAACGAGCATGGGTGCGGAGGTCGGTGGGGCCTATGCAGCAGGGGCAGGGCTCGATAGGATTGAACAGGAGTGGCGCTCTACTCACTTTGCCAAGGTGTTTAAAACACTCTTTCCTACCGTTCCTTGGGCTGGGTGGAGTTCCGGGCGTGAGGTTATGCGCACGATCCGATCTCTCGTTGGCGATCGGACGATTGAGAGCCTTCCCATCCCATATGCAGCACTCGCTACCGATTTAGAGACGGGTTTGCCTTTTTCGATGACAAGCGGATCACTTGCCGAGGCGATCAGGGCGAGTGTGTCCGTTCCAGGGTTGTTTGTGCCCGTTTGGATTGATGGACACCTGCTGATTGACGGCGGTGTCTCCAACCCAGCACCAGTTGATGTCGCTCGCAGTCTTGGGGCAACGAAAATAATCGCGGTGGATGTGCTTGTCGAACCGGATGAGATAAAGCTTTCGGGCATTCCCGCTCCGGATCACCGTGAACGCATCCTGGGAACCGTCAAAGGAATGGAGAGAGTGCCCTTAACCGGAGAAGGACGGCGCAGGTTCTATCCAAACGTGTTGTCGGTTCTGTTCCAGATGTCAACTGTCTTTCAGAAGCGCGTTAGCAATCTCATGCTGCAACTCTATCCACCAGATGTTCTTATCCAGCCGGAATTTTCTCCTGATCCCCCTAGCTACAGTGACGTGAAGCATGGGATCGAGGCGGGTGAAGAGGCGGCACGGCATGCTCTGCCAGAGATACTCGCTCTCGTTGGTCGCTAGGACTAACGGTCGCTAATGAAGCGCGATATTGTCCTCCCGTTAACTCTTACTCTCGGAATTATCGTCATTTCATTTGGCGCGATTATCATCCGCATGGTGAGCGGGGCGTCGGTGTTCGCGATTTCTGCGTGGAGGCTGGGAGTGGCATCCCTCATTCTTCTGCCGATCAGCGTTTACAGAGGAGATCTCAAATCGATCGGCAGGCACAACCTTTTCCTAAGTGCGCTGAGCGGTTTCTTCCTCTCCATTCATTTTATCCTGTGGATCTCCTCGCTTGACTATACATCTGTTGCTAGTTCCGTGGTTCTTGTCAGTACAAGTCCGATCTTTGTCGGCTTGGGAGCCCGTTTGTTCATCCATGAGCCCCCTTCTCGGCTGCTGAAGATAGCCATTGCCCTTGCGGTCGGTGGAGGAGTGGTGATCGGTTGGGGAGACATGCGCCTGGGAGGGATGGCTCTGCAGGGTGACCTCTTGGCAGTCGGTGGGGCAATCATGGCTGCGGGGTATCTTCTCATAGGTCGCCGCGTGCGACGTGAGGTTCCCCTTTCCGGATATGCGTTGGCGACTTATGGAACCGCTACCGTCATCCTGCTTATCGTCTGCCTGGCGATGCGCCAGCCCCTTGTTGGCTTTTCGAAACTAGATTACGTATGGCTAGTTCTTCTTGGCTTGGGGCCGCAGTTGATCGGTCATACATCGCTTAATTGGGCCCTTGAATATCTGCAGGCATCGGTTGTATCGATCGTTACACTCGGTGAGCCGATCGGCGCGACGATCCTCGCGTATATCATCTTCGGCGAAGCACTCACCCTGACAAAAGCGCTGGGCGGAGCGATCATCCTGGCGGGAATCTACCTTGGGATGCGTACCGGGAATGAGGCAGTGATCGCAGACTGAGGTTGCGGTGGTAGTGATGCTTTCAGCATACTAAAGGGAGTAGGCGGGAGGGTGGAACGATGGAGAGAAGATTGGTTGAACATGGGAAGAAGAAGATTGACTGGGCAGCGGCTCACATGCCTCTCCTTAGTCGTTTGCGGAGCACGTTTGAAGAGACGAGCCCTCTTCATGGACACCGCATAGGAATGAGCATTCACCTGGAGGCGAAGACTGCCTGCCTGGCGCTCCTTCTGCGGACGGGCGGAGCGCAGGTTGCTGTCACCGGGAGCAATCCCCTCTCCACACAGGACGATGTAGCTGCTGCGCTTGCTGCGGAAGGGATTGAGGTGCATGCCAAGCACGGGGCGAGCGAGGTGGAGTACTTCGCCGATCTGCGAAGCGTGCTTGCTACTGAGCCGGACCTCATCCTCGATGATGGGGGTGACCTGGTCAAGTTGCTGCACAACGGGGTAAATCTAAGGATCCGCGGCGGGTGCGAGGAAACGACGACCGGGGTACATCGCCTGCGTATCCTTGAGCAGGAGGGGAAGCTTCGCTTTCCGATGTATGCTGTGAACGATGCAAAGATGAAGTACCTGTTTGATAATCGCTATGGAACTGGCCAGTCGGTGTGGGACGGCATCATGCGTTCCACAAACCTACTCATCGCTGGGAAGAACGTGCTCGTCGCCGGCTACGGCTGGTGTGGACGGGGAATTGCCATGCGTGCTCGGGGCCTAGGGGCACGGGTTCTCGTAACCGAGGTCGATCCGATACGAGCGGTGGAGGCGATGATGGACGGCTTTTCGGTCGGAGCGATGGAACAGATGCTCGAGAGAGCTGACTTCCTTATTACAGCAACAGGTTGCCGCGATGTTGTCATAAAGGAAGCACTTGCCAAGGCGAAGGACGGCCTGGTTATGGCAAATGCTGGCCACTTCGATGTGGAGATCGACAAGTTGGCACTTGCTGCCCTCGCCACCAGGCAAGAAGACGTTCGGGATGGGATCAGGCAGTTCACGTTTGCGGATGGCCGCAAAGTTTACCTGCTCGGCGATGGGAGGCTGGTCAACCTCGTCCTTGGCGATGGTCACCCGGTGGAGATCATGGATATCTCCTTTGCCCTGCAGGCGCTGACGCTACAGCACATTGTGGAGAGCGACCAGCTATCTCCTGCTGTCTACAGCGTGCCAGGCGAGATTGACCGAAAGGTGGCGGAGATGAAGCTTGCTAGCCTTGGAGTAAGAATCGATTCCCTTACGCCCGACCAGTCAGCGTATCTTGGGCTGTAAGGAGAAAGGCTATTAGACGCGATGGATGAAGGTATTTGGTATAATGAACGAGAGGTGAGTTGAGTGAGGAACAATTCTATAATTAAGAAGGCACTGTTACTGCTTATACCAATGGTTCTGCTTATAGTTGCAGTAAACGTAGGGGGTAAACAGCAGACGAATCCCAATCTATTCTCCCCGCTACCGCAGGTCTACCAAACGATCAAGAACTACTTCTACCAGCCGGAGAGGATCAACGATCAACAGGCGCTGTACGGAGCGTTGAAGGGGCTCGTCCAAGAGCTTGATGACCCGTACAGCGAGTTCTTCGATCCAACGGACCTGAAGAACTTCGAAAGTAGCCTTGAGGGAGAGTTCAGCGGAGTGGGGATCGAAATTTCGATCAAGGACAAGGCTCTCACCGTGATTGCTCCCCTCGCTGGGACACCGGCGGAGGCAGCGGGGATTCAGGCCGGCGACAAGATCCTCAAAATCGATGGCGACTCCACCGAGGGGATCACCCTCTCCAAGGCGGCAATGAAGATCCGGGGGGAGATCGGTACGACCGTGACATTGACTGTTCTTCACAAGGATGGCACACAGGAGGATGTCCCTATCGTGCGGGGAAAGATCACAGTGGTGTCAGTAACGAGTAAACTTATGGACGATAACAAGATTGGTTATATTCAGTTATCTCGTTTTGATAGCAGTGCAACGCTTGAGCTGGACAAAGCTCTCGCGAGTTTTGACCTTGACAAACTCGATGGGATCATTCTCGACATGCGCAACAATCCTGGTGGGCTCTTATCGGCGGCCATCTCCGTCTCCAGTCGATTTGTCGACAAGGGGGTCATCGTCTCGACGAAGAGCCGGATGTCAGGTGATCAAAACTACTACTCGACTGGGAACAAAGTTCCCGATCTACCCTTGGCCATACTGATCAATGGAGGTACAGCGAGCGCGGCGGAGATCACTGCAGGAGCGATTCGCGATCACAACATGGGAATCCTCATCGGCGAGCAATCCTTTGGGAAAGGCGTGATCCAACAGCTGTTCAACTATGGTGATGGCTCTGCTCTCAAGTTGACCATTGGTGAGTATAAGACACCGAATGGCTTTGCTGTTCAGGGTGTGGGGTTGACCCCGGATATCAAAGTGGGGAAGGATGATGACCCGTTGGCCGTTGCCACCACCTGGATCGAGGAACACGCCGGGAAACTAATGCCGATGCCAATCGGAGAGGGGAAGTGAGCATCTCTGTAGTAGGGGCTGGAGGTTGGGGGACGGCGTTCTCCCGCCTCCTTGCACGCAGCGGTAGCGATGTGACGCTTTGGGTGCGTCGGCCGCGTGCGGCTGAGGCGATCGACAGAAAGCGAGAAAATGTCGATTACCTGCCCGGGATTAAGCTTCCCCGCAAGCATCTTCATGTAACATCTTCGCTTTCCGAAGCAGTCGCGGCAGATATAATAGTTCTTGCTGTCCCTTCATTTGCCATGGGAGGGATCATGGAACAGGTTGCCGCGTTAGTTACTGAAAAAAAGGTTTACGTCAACCTCGCCAAAGGGCTCGACCGCGACTCACATCAAACGATGTCTGAAACAATTGCCGAAGCAGTCGACGCTCGCAGTGTGTTCACTCTCTCTGGACCGAGCCACGCCGAGGAAGTAGGGCGTGACATGCCGACCGCTGTTGTCCTCGCGGGACGCGATCAGGCGGTGGGGGAAAAGCTGCAAACGCTATTCTCTACGCCCCGTTTCCGGGTCTACCTCTCAGACGATGTCCATGGTGTGGAGCTGTGCGCAACAGTGAAGAACATCATAGCCATCGCGACCGGGATATCCGATGGCCTCGGGTTTGGAGACAACACACGAGGGGCACTGATCACCCGTGGTCTAGCGGAGATGGTGCGCTTCGGACGCGCGTTCGCGACGAGGGAGAGAACATTCTTCGGGCTGGCTGGGCTTGGAGATCTTGTCGCCACGTGCACAAGTAAGCATAGCCGCAATCGCTTCGTTGGCTCTCGCATCGGGAGGGGAGAGACCATCTCGCAGATCATGAGGGACATGAAGATGGTCGCTGAGGGTGTCTACGCTACTAAGATTGTGCACCTGCTCGCCGAGGAGAAGAAAATTGAGATGCCGATAACTGAGGCTGTGTACCGTATCCTGTACCAGGGAGCAGACCCGCAAGACATGGTCGAAGAGATGATGACGCGGCCTCCGAAGCACGAGGAGGCGTAGCAAGAAGTATGGACTACGATGTCGTCGTAGTTGGGGGGGGACCGATCGGTGCAGTTGCCGCCAAGTTTGCGGCAGATGCGGGGGCGCATACTCTTATTGTCGAGAAGAGTGATGGATCGGGTAAACCCGTACGTTGCGCAGGCCTGGTGAGCCCGCGTGCACTGACAACCCTCGGCGCCTCGAATGACAGCGTCATTCGCGAGATCCGCGGTGGCGTGATCCATTCTCCTTCGGGTAAGAAGATCTCATTGCGCGCTGGCGAGGTCAAGGCATTCGTCATCGATAGACCAAAGCTTGAGAGAGAGCTTGTCAGCCTCGCCCGTGATGCCGGAGTAGAGGTACGCACACAAACTCGCGTTGTCTCCGCCCGCCGCGGATCTATAACGCTTGTCATGGGAGAGGTGGAAGAAGATGTGCATACCTCGGTGATAATCGGCGCAGATGGACCCGCAAGCATTGTAGCCTCCTCGTTTCTCCTTTCACCGCCGGAGGAGATGCTCATGGCCAGTCAAGCAACAGTGCTTGGACCTGTACGCAAGGACGATGAGGTTGATATCTTCTTTGGCAGGGCAATCGCTCCAACCTTTTTTGCTTGGGATATACCGGCCCGTGGGCGTGAGATGCGCGTTGGTCTAGCCGCACCGATCGGTACAAATACGGATGAGCTCCTATCACACCTCTTGGAGCGACAAGGCTTCGGCCAGGAAATAGCACGGATACACGGTGCGATTCCCATATCGCTTGCACCTGAAACGATCGGTGACGGAGTCATGCTTGTCGGGGACGCGGCCGGACAGGTAAAGCCATCCTCGGGCGGAGGATTGTACACTGGTGGGGTGTGCGCACGCATTGCCGGTCAGGTTGCTGCGCAGGCGGCTCTCGCGGGCAAGACGGAAAGAAGCGACTTAGCGGTGTATGAACGGTACTTTAAGGAACAGATCGGTACGGAGCTTCGCTTCGGTCGGGCTGCACGGAACCTACTGCGAGACATTGATGATGAAGGAATTGACGCTACCCTAGCTGTAATCGATCGACCAGCGATCAAGAGGCTGATCGTGCGTCATGGTGATATCGACTATCCTAGTCGTCTTGTACATGTGATCGCGTCTCGGAGAGACTTGTGGGCCGCTTTTCGCCCCTTGATCTCAGTCCTTGGGGGAATGGATAAGCTCTCGGAGATCGCGCGCACGGCACTTGTCAGTGATAGGGATGCCTACGTATAATAAGAACTATGAGTAAGAAGCGACGTTCTGGACGGCAGAAACAGCGCAAGGTACAGCACTTCTCGGTACCATACGACCGGATAATTGTTTACTTGATTGCAGCGTTTGTCTTCTCGCTTCCCCTCTTCATCTGGCCAACGGTGACCGAGTACGGGTACGCAAAGACGATCTTTGCCATCGTTGGAGTATCGATCCTTCTCATCCTGTGGGGAATTTCGGCCCTGTCCAAGAAAGAGTGGAAGATCCGCCTTCCGTTTCTCGTTTACCCGGTGCTCGGGCTGATCGTTGTATCTTTGCTGTCCTTGATCAATGCCACGAACGGGCGCGTGGTCATCCAGAGCCTGACGCTTGTTGTTTTCTTCTTTCTCTTCTACTTGGTTGTATCAAACTTCGTGAAGCGTCAGGAGGACGTCAACCTGATTCTCTATGCCCTCCTTGCCTCAGCTTTTCTCGCCGGCCTGTATGGCCTGTTGCAGTACCTGGGTGTGATGCGCGGGGCGCACGGCGGACACGGATTAAATGAGGTCATCTCAACGATGGGCAACCGCAACTACCTGGGTGGATTCCTGGCGTATCTTCTCTTTCCAGTTACAATCCTGATCGTTCGTCTGAAGTCTCGCATCCTGCGCGCTCTTGCGATTGGGCTGATTGCGTTTTCGTTTGGCACGGTGCTCTTGCTGCAGCAGACGGGGACGATAGTAGGTCTTGTTGCGGGTGCAGTCGCGTGCATCGTTGCCTGGGCTATTTTCCGTCCGGTTGAACCGATCAAGAAAAACAGAATATGGTTGATCGCACTTCTTGCGGTCCTTGCATTCACATTTCTTGTTGAGGCCCCTTCGGGACCGCTTAACTCCGTCGTTGGGCTGTCAGCGGACGGCAGTTCCTCGTGGATCTCGCAGGAGTGGGCGCACAACGCCGGCAAGACCCGCTCATGGGACTGGTGGGTGGGACTGGAGATGTTCAAGGATCACCCGCTGTTCGGCGTGGGACTGGGAAACTACAAACTAAACTTCGTCCAGTACAAGGCTGCCTTCCTCGCCACCCCACAAGGTAAGTCGTACAACTTTTACATCCCCCGCGCGGCACAGGCCCACAACGAGTATGTGCAGACAATTGCGGAGATGGGGGTCTTTGGGATAATCGCCCTGCTCTCTATTCTGGTGATACTGCCACTCTTTTTCTGGCTTCGTTTACGGGCTAATACCGATGAGAGCGACAGGTTAGATCTCATTCTTCTCGGGAGTGGAGTAGTTGTCTTCCTGGTACATGCATTATTCAGCTTCCCGGCGCATCTTCCCGCATCGTCGCTTGTCGTCGTCCTTTCCTTGGCCCTTGCCTCCGCCCCGGCGTACGGGAAGCGTGCTACCCGTGAGGTAAAACTCTCTGGTTGGCCTCTCAAGGGAGCAGTTACTGCTGTTGTCTTGTTTTCCCTAGTTGTTAGCGTGATTGCCGTGCGTGACTATGAGGCGAACATCCTCCTCGGGAAGGGAATCCGTCAGTTGCAGATGGGGCAGGCAAACTTGGCCGAGGTAACCCTAAATAAGAGCGCGTCACTTGATTTTTGCCCCCGCCAGACCTACTACTATCTGGCAACGGCCCAGATCAATCTGAAGCAGTACGACCAAGCCTTAGAGAGCCTTGAGAAGTGCAACAATCGCTTCGCCGATGAATCGGTCTACCTGATGCGTGCCAATGTAGCGGTCAACCTAGGAAAGACTGATCTCGCGCAACGCGACATCGATCTGCTCCTCTCTAGTCACCCACAAGCGACAGTTGAGGCGCAGGCAGAGTACCTGAACGCGATGGTCTCCTTCCGTAAGAGCGACTACGCCAAAGCGACAACACAGCTTGAAGAACTTATAAAGAAACATCCGACATTCGAACGGGCGTACATGTCCTTGGGGGATCTCTATCGCGGTCGTGGAATGCCTGTCACCGCAAGAAAGTACCTAAATAAGGCCCTCTCCCTCATAGACAAGGCCCTCGCGAGGGCGAACAAGAAGCTCTCGG
>JALTFO010000130.1 GCA_027007005.1 Candidatus Bipolaricaulota bacterium
CACATCGCGCATCAACTGATCCCGTGAGTACTTGATGAATATGGGAGCGCTGATCCCATCCCCTGTGATCACCCACAGGTAGATCCCATCATCGGTGACGAAGTACTCCAATACCGCTTCATTTGGTTGGAGTTCTTCTTGAGCATCCTTGATCGCAGCATCAATCAAGGTGGGATCCACTGCTCCTTCCTTAACCCCTACAACTTTCCCACCTTCCTTGATCACTTGCCCGGGAGCTATTCCCCCCTGATACAGCGTATCGAGGAACGTGCGCGCCCGACACCGCTCGGCGTATGGAAAGGCGTTAATCCCTTGACCATGATCAATCAACAGCTTGATAAGGCGCTCATAGACTCCAAAGCTTTTTTGTTCCCAAAACAGCTTCAAAGTCTCGCTTGTTAGGTAACTCCGCACAGATTCCAAGGTTCTTATGGATTCTTCATAAGATAGTTCGGCTTCAGACCACTTGCCGAGTGATTCATAGCACAAACCGGTCTTGTACAATGCTCTCCATTTTATCTCGGGAATATTAGCTCCTTGCATATTCTTTAGTGTAATGGTATAATATTCCAATGCCTTCTGAGGAAGTGCTTTATAGTATGTATCGCCTGTGGCCATATTCAAGAATGCAGCGTAAGGTTTCATTGACGCGGAAGTAAAAGTTAACAATGCTTGCGCAAAATACTTGCGCGCACCTTCTTCATCTCCCTTCTCCAAACTGATGAACCCGCGATCGGTATACACATACGCTGTTGGTATTAATAACTTCTTACTCTCGTAAACTTCTTGAGCACCATCCAGTCTGGCCAATGCCTCAGAGAATAGTCCTAATTCGATGTAGATACCAGCAGCGTTCAAATCGACATCGGCCTGGTCCTCAAGCAAGTTTTGCGTCTCATACACAAGCCGCGCTTCCTTGAGACTTTCTAAGGCTTTCTCGTACTGACCCAACTCGCTCTGGACGGATGCGACGTTGAAATCGATATCAGCCTGGCTGACATCCGCCCCTTGTCCTTCATAGATTGCACGGGCCTCTTTAAATTTATCTAAAGCTAAGTCATATTTGCCCAGTTCAGTATAAATCGCTCCTATATTTAGCCACACGTCTGCCTCATTAGCCTCAAGTGAACTAAGGGTGGGTTTTAAACTGATGCGGGGATTTGGCCCGAGCTTATAATGTGCGATGCTTATGCTCCGGCCTGAGAACACCAATATGTGCATGAACGTTGTGGCTGCTCTCAGACCCTCAAAGTATGCCTCTGAAGCCTGCAAATAGGACAGCGCATCTTCATATGAACCTTGAAGAGCATATGTAACCCCCATATTTTGGTTCACTATGGCGACAGCATCTGGAAGATTATGTTCCTCATATGTCTTTTGTGCTGAAGTAAAGGCTTCTAAGGATGAATTGTAAGAGCCCCATTTTGCGTCCACTAATCCAATGCTTACCTCTGTGTCCGCTGTAAGCAGTTCAAGCTTGTATCTCTCAAAGAGAGAGTGCACTTGCTCCAGAACTTCTAGGCTGTTTTGATAGGAAGCTAGTTCGGACACTTCCCGGGCTGCTGTTTGACACAGAGAAACAACAGCATTGAAATCCGCCTCCATGCTTCGGTTGTAGAATATTGAAAGAGCTTTAGAATAACTACTTACTGCTTCCGTGTACTGTCCAAGCTCTCGGTAGACACTACCCATGTGTTGATCGATATCCGCTTGGAGTAGCGGAAACGGCGATTGTTCAAGAAGGGCTAGCCCGGTCTTGAATGTCGCAAGCGCTTCCTCGTACTTTTGTTTCTCATATAGGTCTATCCCGCGGCCGTAGTCATCAATGGCCCCGGCAATCTGCTCACTCCAATAAGTATCGACAAATCCATCTGGCCAAGGTTTGCCTGGGTAGCTTGGACAAATATCTGTGTTGAGACTCTGGACCTTATTACCTTTACCTGTGATCTTCTCGGAGAAGCTTGTTAGCCCTCCGGGCCAGCCACAGGCTACGGTGTAGGTATAAATGCCCAAAGTGCAAGAGCCCACTACGTTATTCGTCAACTCAGCGGTGTTGCCAGACACCAAGACGATACCGATGCCATCACGTAGTATCTCATTTGAATGTACATGAGATTCACTATTGGCCAATACAAGCCCGCTGCTTTTATTGCCAATAATGTAGGTATCTGTAATTATAGCTCTTCCCCAACCGACTGTTTCAACACCGATATTATTATTGATTGCAGTGATTTCATCTAGTGTTACTTCTCCTATGCCTATCCCTACTACAGCACCGTAGTGTCCACCTGTGACCGTAATTCCTTTTATTAAGGCTTCGCCAGTACTAAGCATTACCCTCAGGACGTCTTTCCCTGCATCCGAGGATTCAATGATCGTCGTAGCCCGATTCTCACCAACAAGGGAAAGCGGCTTGTCGATAGTTATGTTCTCCGTATACTTTCCAGCCTTGACGTACACCGTATCTCCAGCCTGGGCGGCGTCGATCGCCGCTTGAATAGTGGGGTAATCATCGGGCACGGTGATCGTCTGCTGAGCAAGACAGGTAAAACCAACCGCGAGCAAGAGTAGCAGCAGTGCAACAACCTTCCTTCCTAAACTAGTCATCATCTCCACCTTCCGATCAGCTGATACGGTGCCCAAAACCAGGGATTGCTGAACGTAGCCCCCTTGATCAGGTCACGCTGTGCCTTGGCTAAGGCGTTAGCCCATGTGTCTCCACTCTTGTAGTAGTCTCCCGCAGGTACCAGCAGTCTCTCCAGTGCAACAGGGTTGGCCAACCATAACGTTTGCAACACCCCCTTTGCTCCAGCAGACAGGAAGGTCAGTGGCCAAATGGTGGCATCTTCACCGGCAATTAGCTGCTTCAACAATTCCGGCTCGATCTGCATTCCCTCTGAGACTTCTTGAAAAGAAGCAACCTGAATCTCGGGATTGCCATGGTCAACAGCGTAGCCTCCCCCCTGCCACGGCTCTGGATTGTACAGAGTGTCTTGTGATTGCTGGATATAAGGAAGTAACGGATCTACTACAGGCAAGACCACTAATTCGGTTCCCGTCAGGTCTAAACCCAATACCTCCCAAGCGTGCAGGTGCCCGTCGTTCTCCTCATCTTCAGCAAACAGGATATCACTTTGCAACGGGACGTTTGCATTTACGTCGGTGCGACACAGAAGCATCAAGAAGCGAGCGTTTGAACTCTCTATTTTCAACTGAGATTCAGTAGCATCGTCCCCTGCATAAGTGGGGACATGCTGCTCGTCTCCAGTCAGATATTGAGCAAGTGCTGCAATTGAATCTTCTAAGCTAAGGTATCGCATGGGCAAGTTGGAGAACTCAATAAAGGTCCCCTCTTCGTTAGTTCCCGCGGCCATCAACGCTGGCAGGCTCGCTAAACTCGGGAGATATGCCAATGCGTAGCGCTCTACTAGGTACGGATAACGTGTCCCCCCTAGCGCTGTAGGAAGTTCTTGGTCAGTCACTATCAACGCAGAAAACGGTAGGTACCATAAAGGACCACTGGGAACGATGATCAGGGTGTCTACTCCGTCAGGTAGCTCATCTAGCCCTGGCCTTACTAGCTTGTCGTAGAATGATCTGAGAAACTCATACTGGATGATCCGATCAGGAGGATCACTCTCTAATGACTCCCTCAGGGTGATCACATCGTTCATCAACCGCTCACGCGGATACTCGATGAATATGGAATTGCTGATTGTTCCGTTGGTGATCATCCATAAGTAGATGCCTGCATTCGTTACCATATACTCGATGACTGCTTCATTGGGTTTTAGGCTTGCTTGCGCAGAGGCAATCGCTTCATCGATAGAGGGAGGACTTACAATGCGGTCAGTGATTCCCACATTTAAACCCACAGGCAATGCGAGAGATACGTCACTTGGATACAGCAAATATCTAAGTTCCAGGGACCTCCATCGTTCAGCACTGACCAAAGCATCAGCCCCTCTGCCCAAGTTAGTTTGGAGGAGGATCAAGCGCTGATACAGGCCTTCGGTCTCGTCATTATTAAGCCATGGCACCGTCTCAATGACGCCTGCGGCTTGTTCATAGGCTTTGACAGCGTCATCTCGCTGTTTCAGTGTTCCAAGGTAGAGCCCAATGCGCGACAGAACGTGCACACGTGTGACCGGTCGCGAGTAACGCGTTCCATCGATAGGGCTGATCTCATTGAGATTCGAAAGAACCATCTTCAAGTACGCGACAGCTTTACAGTAGTGTTCCAAGGCCTGATCATATTGACCACTCGGAAGCTCTGCATACTGAAGTTGGATATTTGCTAGTTCCAACCACGCTTCTTGATGTTCGTACAGTGATTCTGCTTGGCTGAGAGTATTCAGCGCATCATCATAACGACCCAACGCCGAGTAGACACTGGAGATCTGGACATATGCCCTCGCTATCGCATCCGTATAGGCAATCTCCCGGGCAATGGACAACGCCGCATGAAAGGAGTTTAACGCATCCTCATACTTACCCATCTGAACTGAAACCTGTCCCATGTCTTGGTAGATCGCGATCGTATCAATTCGCCCACCGTAAACCTGATAAAGCTTAAGCGCTTTGTGAAGGCTCTGGTAAGCATCTTCGTATAGCCCGAGTGAGAAGAATATCTGCCCCAGTTCATGCCATGCTGCGGCCTCTTCACGTGGTTGATCTTGATCTTTGAAGATCTGTTGAGCCTCCTGTACAGAGTCAATGGCTTCCGCGAGATGTCCAAGGGAAGCATGGGTTTTCGCCGTACCAAATAGCACAACGGTCATCTCTGACGAGGACGCCATGCCCAGAGCGGCGTAGGTAGCCGTGGCTTTCTCATAGTAGCTTAGTGCACTTTCTAGCAGCTCTGCCTGGCGATAGCACTCGCCAAGCAGGCCGAGAACACGAGCCTCTTCGCTCTGATCCTCAATGGTCCGAGATAGCTGAAGCGCTTCATGGAGTACGGGAATCGCCGCTTCCCACTGGTCCAGCTCCATCAGCCTATTCGCCTGACTCTGCAGAACCTGGATCCTTGCAACAATATCCTGGGAAGACTGCGCTTGAGCCGCAATCCCAATGAAACTCACCAGCAATACTGCTAACACAACTCCTTGCCAAGAATGCTTAGTTAGAGCCTTCATCATCTCCACCTCCCGATGAGTTGATACGGTGCCCAGAACCACGGGTGCGCTCCATCTAGTCCGGTTTGATATGTCAATGTGAACAGTGGATCACTCCCATCGAGAATGGCAAGCTGTGCCTGTCTCAGTGCCGCCACCCATGAACTGGTCTTGTGATGTGCTTCACACAGTGCGACGAGGAGCTTGTCGATTGCCGTTGGATTGGCCTGCCATAGTGTGCCCAATACCGATTGCGCCCCTGAACTTAAGAACGCACGTGATAACCCTACTACTTCATCTCCAGCAACAATAAGTTCGAGCTGCCCCAGGTTCAGTTTCTTGTCTGACTCCGGCCCCAGTGTCATCCCTAACGCACCTTGCACTTCTCGCAATGTCGGAAGTAACGTCTCACACGCTGCCAGAATGACAAGATCGACTCCTTTGTTGTCACTGAGAATCACCTCGGAGGCGTGGTAGTCTCCATCAGGTAGACGCCGATCCGTGCTCTCTAGATTCTGCTCCTTACTGGGAGCCAACAGTAGCCGGGAATCAAGCGGTACACTGGGGTTGAATATCCCATGACAGGCATACACTAATACCTCATTTCCCGCTGCTTCGTCGTAGGCACGCTCTTCTTGAGCATCTCCCTTCACATACACCTTCTCTTCCCCCTTACCAAGACACTCAGCAAAGGATTGACAGGCTTGTTCGAGCATTGGGAACTGGTAAGGAGTTGTAAATGACTTCTCATCCTCCTTCGATAGCGTTGGGTTGGCAAACGCAAGGTAGTTTGCCGTTGAAGGCGCTCTCTCCTTTATCAGCATCGGTAGGCTCGCCAGGCTGGGCAGGAACGCCAGCGTGTAATCATCGATGAGGTAGCGAGGACGGTACTGCTTTGTACCTCCCGGACCTGGAGACCCGAACTCAACGTCGGAACGATCGGTCATCATCAGTGCTGAGAACGGGACGTACCACAACGGACCACTGGGAATGATGATCAAGGTATCAACCCCGTCTGCAAGCTGAGAGAGAGCTGGTTGGACGAGTAGCTCATAGAAGTGCTTGAGCGATTCCGAGGGATCGGAGAAGATGATCTTGACTCCAGCAGCATTTTTCTTTGTTTCTGGCTCGATCGCTCGACGTAGAGCCACTACATCGCGCAGCAGTTGCTCACGGTCATAAGGGATGAACTGTGGACCGAGTCTTCCCTCTGCTGTCACTATCCACAGATATATCCCATCGTCGGTCACCATGTACTCCAGGGCAGCTTCATTAGGAAGGAGAGAGGCTTGTGCTTCCTTCACCGCTTGATCGAGGGCATTAGCATCCACCACGGGAGCAGTTGTATCCCCCGATGGCGCGATTCCAGCCTCACTTACTTGTAGCTGCTCAGGATCCAACCCTGCCTGGTACAGACCATCGAGGAAGGTGCGGGCACGCAGACGCTCGGCCACGAGCACGGTCTCCTCGTTTCGTCCCATCTCCAACAGCAGCTTGAGGTATTCCTCATACAGCGTGCGGACGCTACCGAAGTACGCCTTACGCAGTTTCTCCTCACTCACCTTGCCGCGAATCGATTCCACGATCTCGATCGCCGCTTTGTAGTGAGTGAGCGCCGTCTTCGGTTCCTTCATGGCACGGTACGTTCGGCCCAGTCCCCAGTGGATGAGACGCTCTGTCTCCCTGGCTCCCAACTCCTCCGACAGAGCCAATGCCTGGTCGTAGTACTCAATAGCTTTCTGATGCTCGGAGAGGGACTGGTAGCAATTACCGAGGTTGCCTAAGCTGTTCGCCTCGCCGGCGCGGTCGTCGATGTTGCGCTCGATCGCTAGCGATTGCTTGTAATAGTCAATCGCCTTCTGGTAGTCGGATAGGGAATCATAGCAGATGCCGAGACCCACCAAGCTGTTCGCCTCGCCGGCGCGGTCGCCAATGTGACGCTTAATTTCCAACGACTGCTCGAAATAGTCTATCGCTTTCTGGTAGTCAGAGAGGGAATAATAGCAGACGCCGAGGTTGTTCAAGCTCCTCGCCTCGCCGGCGCGATCACCGATCTCGCGTTTGATCGCCAGCGATTGCTCATGATAGTCTATCGCTTTCTGGTAGTCGGACAGGAAATCATAGCAGAGGCCGAGGTTGCCTAAGCTCGCTGCCTCGCCGATGCGGTCGCCGATGTCGCGAGCAATCGCTAGAGATTGCTCGTGGTAGTCGATTGCTCTCTGGTAGTCAGACAGGAAATCATAGCAGAGGCCGAGGTTGTTCAAGCTTGCCGCCTCACCGGCGCGGTCGCCGATGTCGCGGAAGATCACGAGCGATTGCTTGTGATAGTCAATCGCTTTTTGGTAGGCGGATAGAGCCCAGTAGCAGTTGCCGAGACCCATCAAGCTGTTCGCCTCGTCGGCGCGGTCGCCGATGTCGCGGAAGATCACGAGCGATTGCTTGTAATAGTCGATCGCTTTCTGATACTCGGATAGGGAATAATAGCAGACGCCGAGACCCATCAAGCTGTTCGCCTCGTCGGCGCGGTCGCCGATGTAGCGCGCAACCGCCAGAGATTGCTCGTGGTAATCGGTCGCCTTTTGGTAGTCGGATAGGGAACGATAGCAGTTGCCGAGGTTACCCAGGATCACTCCTTCGGCATAGCGCTCATCGAGTTCTCGCACAATAACCAGCGCTTTCTCGTACAGCACGATCGCATCATGAAAGCGGGCCTGTTTGTACGCGGCTTTAGCCTGATTGAATAACTTAACCGCGTCATCCCACGTCTTCCCTCCTCCGTCGCTCTGAGCAAAGACAACAATACTTGCCAATGCCAACAAACAAACGAAAACCACTACAAACTTCAGCAAATTGTGGTCACTCTTCATCTCCACCTTCCGATGAGCTGATACGGTGCCCACAGCCATGGATTGCTTAGCGTGCTGCCTTTAATCAGATCACGCTGCGCTTCTGCAAGAGCATTAGCCCACGTATCTCCACCCTTGTGATGGTCACACATTCTGACCAGTACCT
>JALTFO010000131.1 GCA_027007005.1 Candidatus Bipolaricaulota bacterium
TTCATCGTCTCCGTTTTGCAGCTCAAGTATAGCGTAAGTGTTCTGAGGGCCGGCGTTTGACGTGTAAAGATGGTTTACTTCGGTTTCAAACCGATATTGGCTTCCAAGGTGCAAGGTAGCGTTCATCGACATCATTCCACCTCCTCAAGCTGGACGGCTTCATCATACACCGACGCGATTAGCAACTTCCCGCGATAAAAATTCCAGCAACCATCATCGACGCGCTCGGCGCGATCATAAAGTATCGATACAAACCCGAGCGGCATTTTATCGCCAGGCCATTTGACAACCGCGTGCTTAAAATGCTTCCTTTGAACGACACTCACCTTCATCCCTATCACCTCCATATCAATCCCGGGTTAGCCAGCTCGCTTCCCAGGTCCCTTTCGCGCGCTACCTCTTCCCCGAAGATCGCATCCTCGTACGCCGCTGCCAGATCATCCGGCATGGCGTCAAGGAGCTCGGGATTTGCCCGCACGTCAACTTCCAGCGTTTCGAGGCTACCCGGATGGTCAAACCACGCTATCCGATCTCGTTCCTCTTCTGGAAGCTCTATAAGATGCTTATCCGCTTCCAAGGCTAGCCCTAGCATCGGATGCCAGTAGGTGATGCCCGCTGGCGTCCGCCCCACCCTGTACCACTCTTGATGCTCTTGTGATCTCATTGTTGCACCTCCCTTACTTTGATGTTTTGCGGAGCGTCCAGGATCACTTCCGGCTCTCCGTTGTATAGCTTCAACTTCCCGATCACTTCCACGAGCTTGCCCTTGTACTGATCGAGGTCAATTTTCACCTTGTCGAGGACAAACACGTTGATCGGCTCGCCCACCATGAGCGCAAAACCGTTCTTCAATGACCTCACTGCTTCGATCTTTGTTACCACGCCCTCGGCACTGTCAACCTGCGCCACCTTATCGGCGTTCAGTGGCGATGCCAGACCCGCCTTCACCAACGCTGTTGCTACATCCTGACCATTGACCGAGATGTCAGCGATCACCCTGCCGTAGTAGCCTTGCTTGATCCGCTTGATGTCTACCATCTTGTGATAAACCATGCTTTTCAACATCTTCTCTGCCGCTCTACCTCCGGGCTCATACCACTCCGGCGCATTGATCCCGGCGAGGCGAATCTCTTCGCCTGTGCCCAGCACCAGCGAATCGCCGTCGATCACCTTGATCACCCGCGCGCTGGGAACGGATTCTGCTAACCTGGGATTCTTGGAGATCGCCCAGACCTTGGCTGCTTCTGCGTTCATCCTTGCGCCCTTAACCCACAGACGATATGCCTGCCAGTTGAACGGCGACAACCACCCGAATGTGTTCACAAACCTTGACATCGAGTCTAGGAGTTGCTCGGTCTTCTGCGCCTGCGCAAAACAGTCCTCAGCAAGGCCGCCGCTCTTTAAGACAAAGACTGCAAACCCTGCCTGTTGGCCCGCTTCTTCGTACATGAATTCTGCGAACCCGACCAGCCCCATCAAGGACAACATGATCGAGCCGATCGTGATCCAGACTCGCCATGACTTTAACTTGCGCAAAATCCATGCTGCGGTTGCGCTCCTCTCTTTCGGCGTTCGCTTGCGATTCGGAAATATCGAGATGCGAAGAACTCCTGACCGTACGCTGATCTTCACCAGTGCTACTAGGGGAATGATGAATGCGACAATACGCAAAACTTGACCTAGTCCTGGCCCCATGAGCTTGCCGAGCGTGTACACAAACACTGCCAACAGACCCACGCCGATGATAACAATCCAGCGATAAAGCCCTTCCGGTTCCTCATCGCCTGCCGTCTCTCTCCGTGGAGGCGGACCTTGGCGCGGTGGCTCCCTTCTCGGTGGCTCCCGCCTCGGCGGTTGCTCTTGTGCGAGCTCCTTCTCTGGCGGCTCATAACCCTGTTGCTTCGCCTTGGCGATCGATAGCTTACCATTGCACCGCGGATACCTTGAGCACCCCCAGAAATCGCCGTAGCGTCCATGGCGCAGCTTCATCGGAGCACCGCACTTTGGACACCGTGGAGCGCTAGACTTTGGCTCCTTCACCACCGGCTTGCTCTTCGCCGCCGGAACCTTTTTCTCCGGCTTCCTTTCAACTGGTTTCACGCTATCCTGTACCGGCTGCGGATCAATCTCTGCCTCAACTTCATAGTCGGGATCCGCTACACTGCGGTACTTTTCCATTTCTTCCTCTTCCTCCCTTGACCGTTCCTTTACCAGCGTGGCCTCTGCTAATCGCTGGATTAACTCGCTAACAGTGACGTGGTAGTTGTCCGCCCATTCGTCCAATGTCTGGGCAAATGGGTTTTTCGTGACCAGTTGCAATCTCTTGCCTTTAGGGATTCCTTCGATAAATTCCTCCCACGAATCCATTCCGGGCCGGATGAAAACCTTCCGGGAGCGAATTTCATCGTAGATACTCGTGGG
>JALTFO010000132.1 GCA_027007005.1 Candidatus Bipolaricaulota bacterium
AAGATAGTGATGTTAATAGCTATGATGATGTGGATAGTGCCGGAAATGCAGATATAGTCGTCACCTCACAAGATCATGATATGATGATGCGAGAAGATGATAAGAAAAATATTGTTACCAAGCGAATAAGAACCGATAGAGAAGTCACAAAAGCGCGTAGAGTTAAGCAGTTGCAGATGCGATTTGCTGGCTACCGTCCTACAACTGAGATCTATCCCGTACTAGCAGAAGAGTTCAATTGCAGTACCGAATTAGTGCATTGGGACTGGACTCATCGCGATAAATGGATAGCAGAAGCCGCTAAACTAGCAGATGTTGATTCAATTATGGCGGAGACAAAAGTCACTGGTGATATTACTCAGAACCGAATACGCGAGGCCACAAAGTCAATTTGGGATGAAATGAATCGGCATAAAGGTAAGGAGGGCGAGATAGATTGGACTGATCCCGTGGTGCCGTTGCTATACGGCTTCCTGAAGGATTATCTCAAAGAAACGATGGCGATTACTGCCCAACAGGTGAAGAATTTGACTAAATTGGGTGTCCTAAAAGAAGAGCCAAAGCGCGTACAGGTTGAGGAAAAGTCGCTTAACGTCAACATAAATGCGTTCGATGTTTTAGATGAAGGCGATAGAATGAAGCTATTCAGCGCATTGTTCAATGGAGGTAGTAATGAAACGGACTGAAGCACAAAAGCGGCATTATCAGCGGCATAGAGACAGGTTGTTAAAGGAAGCGCATGATTGGTATGTGGAGAATAGGGCGGAGATACTGGCTAAGCGGAAGTTAAGGTATCTAGCCAAGAAGGGACTTAAAGAGCAGAAACGTCCTTCTCAATAAGGCTGCGTATGTACGCTGATGGGGTCATATCGAGCGATTCTAGGCGTGATTCAACGGCTCTTAATAGCGTAACTGGTATTCTAGTGCTCAGCTTCTCCGTGTTTGACCCCACGAACTCGATTCTTGTGTTCTGAAGGGCGTTTCGCATATCCCTCATCGACTTATTCCATCTCCTGAATGCGTTCATTTCATTGCCTCCATCCACTCTAATAGTACGCCCCGGATGAGTTCAGACAGCGTTATTCCGTTCTTACGGGCATATTCCTCCAGGAAATCGGACGCTTTCTCGGTGATTCTGGTACAGCAAGACACGTTATTTGACTCGTGTATGCTTGATGTAGTAGCGTCTACGCTAAGATCGTCGGCTTTCTTGTTATTGCGTATGCTTGATGGTTTCTTACTTTTGTCTGCTTTTGGCCTTTTCGGTGCCTTGCGGGGTGAATCTTCAACTGAATGCAAATGCTTCACGCATAATCCATATTCTAGCTCAACCGCCGATACCAAGGGTGTTCCACACACGCTGCATCGTTTCCGTATCTTCTTCTGTTGTTTCATAACTCCTCCGTAGGCTTTATTTCATCAAGTATACACTGTCTCGGCATCAAGCGCAAGGGGCCGCGCTATTAAGCAACGGCCCCAGCAAGGAGGTCAAAAGTGCGCTCTCGTTAAATCTTATATTCGAGCCAGCCCTTCATAACCGCCGCTATAACGCCCATCATAACTGCTGGTACAATAATGTTGGGCAGCGGCATGAAGAAGCCTAAGAATACACTACAGACAATGCTGAATACCGCCGCGTCGATTATTACCCGCATCGCGCCCTCCTTGTTCTTATTTCCGCATCAAGTTTCTCGTAGTTCTCGACCGTTCTTCCGGGATGATCCTTGAACGTCCAAGCTACATCTGGATTCATGAGATCAACGCATCCATTGAAGAATCTGAGATACGTGCTTGGGGCTGCGAAGATCGAACCGCTGAATACGGTGCCGCAAGGGATGTCATCTACAACCTTAGTTAGGCATTTGGGTTTGTCTGTCAGCGTGATCTTCATATCAACCTCCTTTGATAGCTGTATTATAACCGATCGGTGTCTAAATTGCAAGGGAACCACTATCATTACAAGAATAATACTGATGGTGTCTTGTCAATCATGCTTGCTGGGCGCAGGATGGACTTAAGGGGGCCTAGAATTGATTGGGCTGGAAGTGTAGATATAATCGGGCGTATGGGGCGTTGGTTGATATTTGACGGCTTAACTGTACTCAAAATCCATTTCTCGTAGCAAGTTAACCGCATATTGGTTGATAAGCGTTATTTGGCCAACCATCCTGTAGATCATCGCGGTTGATTTGCCATCGTAATCGTCTTGGCATATCGCCCTGATAAAGTCATTCACTTCAGGGCCAGGGAAGATCTTGCCAGTCTTCAGCTTGCGCCTGATTGTCTTAGCCGCTGCCCGTATCACATCTGGATTATCGGTGTACTGACGCAATCTCCACATAGCATATCGAGTGGTCTTCTCTATCAACAGCTTGCGACCGTGATTCTTTATTTTTAAAAAATGTTGAGGTAGCGCAAGC
>JALTFO010000133.1 GCA_027007005.1 Candidatus Bipolaricaulota bacterium
ACGCACGATCTGTCCATGATAATGAGCACCAGGGCACAGCTCACGGGGTTATCTTCATACCAGGAAAGTGATCGCAGACCATGACCAAATTTGACAGCGTTTTCGACCGAGTTATCGAACGACGGGGGACCGATAGCATAAAATGGAACTTCTTCGATTCCGATGTGATACCGATGTGGGTTGCGGATATGGATTTTCGCTCCCCTAAGGTGATCATCGAAGCGTTGGCGCAACGCGTTAGGCAAGGGATATTCGGCTATCCACAGGAACCGCCACATCTGCGTAGTGTAGTTGTCGACTGGATTGCGCGTCACTACAACTGGAGAATTTTCCCGGAGGCTCTCGTCTTCCTGCCAAACGTTGCTGTGGGGTTCAATCTGGCGGTGCAGGCTGTTGGGAGGCCTGACACTGGCCTTCTCTACCAGCCACCGATCTACTTTCCTATCCTCGATGTCCCGCAGCACGCAGGGCTAGAACCGCGACCTTCTGAGCTAATGCATGAAAGAGGCGGGCACTACGAGATCGACTTTGATGACGTAGAGCGAGCAGCAAGCGATAACTGCTCGACTTTCATCCTTTGCAATCCACACAACCCTGTGGGACGTGCCTTCACTCGTGAGGAACTGGAAAAGCTTGGACAGATTTGTCTGCGCCACGATCTGTTCATCTGCTCCGATGAGATCCATGCTGACTTCGTCTACGACGGGCGCACCCACATTCCAATCGCAAGCATAGATCCCGAGATCGCGGCTCGGACGATTACTCTGATAGCACCGAATAAATCCTTCAACGTGGCAGGGATCAGTTGCGCCGTCGCAGTAGTTCCCAATCCCAAGATTCGACAACAGCTCGAGGAAGCCCGTCGCGGGCTCGTCCAACACGTGGGGATTATGAGCTATGTCATCACTGAGGCCGCCTACACTCAAGGAGAAGAGTGGCTGAACAGGGTACTCTCATACTTGGAAAGGAACCGTAATTACTTGATGCAGTTTGTAGCAAACGAACTTCCGGAAGTAAGCATGGGCCCAGTCGAGGGGACGTACCTGGCGTGGCTTGATTGCCGCGATATGCATCTTGCTGAGAGCCCTCACAAGTTCTTCCTGCGCGAGGCACGAGTTGGACTGAACGATGGCGGTCGCTTCGGGCCCGGGGGAGAGGGATTTGTGCGCCTGAACTTCGCCACACCGCGATCGAACCTGACGGAGGGTCTACAGAGAATGCGGGGTGCACTGCTTTCGAAAAGAGATAGCGAGTAACTTGTAATAGCCCGGTTCTTCGCTTTGTGGAAAGATCAGTTGAAATCTGCCCAATGTATCCCTAGAATCAGCACATAATCCGGAGGGGTGGGAGAGCGGCCGAATCCGCCAGTTTGGAGAACTGGTGTACCTTCTTGGTACCGCGGGTTCAAATCCCGCCCCCTCCGCCAACGCCTGTGCTAGGTGGGGGGCTAGCGGTCCCCTATATCCACAACCCGCTACAGTGGAATCGAAGGGTTCTCCGAGGGGGAATGAAGCAGGGTCTGCCTTGGATAAGCGGTGATGAGGGTTGAGCCCTCTGCGGCGCATGCCTGTGAACCCCGCCAGGCCCGGAAGGGAGCAACGGTAAGCAAGCCTCTGCGGGTGTTAGAGGATCCCTTGGCCTGAGCTGGCTGTCCACAGAAGCGTCTGTCGATTTCTTTCGATGAGACCATGCACAGGCGCAACGTTCAATCGCAAACCGACTGAAAGCAAGAGCTGATCTTCCCTGTGTCCAGTTTCTGCTGACTGGCGATGAGTGTTTGTGGTATGATCGCATGTGGAGGTGAGCGCATGCGGACGTTTCTCTGTATTCCCATCCAGAACGATTTGCGTAATCTCATCTCATCTGTAGCAGAAGATCTGCGCAAGCGGGTCGACGCACACGCCTCATGGGTACAACCGGAGAATTACCACGTTACAGTTCGCTTCTTGGGTGAGATCGATCCGATGCTCACCATCGATCTGAAGGAGGCATGCCGGGAGGTTACCGGTCAGATCCCCTCCTTTGACATTTCAGTCGATCGAATAGGTGGCTTTCCGAACCTTGATAGTCCACGGGTGCTGTGGGTAGGAGGGAAAGCGCCGGCACCGTTTCGCAATCTACTCTCTGACCTCAATTCGAACCTTTCGGCACTAGGTTTTCCCGCCGGACGAGTGGAGTCGATTGCTCACATAACGATCGCTCGCTTCA
Organism: Candidatus Bipolaricaulota bacterium; assembly: GCA_027007005.1. Lineage (GTDB taxonomy): Bacteria > Bipolaricaulota > Bipolaricaulia > UBA7950 > UBA9294 > M55B144. The sequence goes on from JALTFO010000133.1 coordinate 2,209, forward strand.
AGGGGCGCGTTCGTGTGCCACTATCGAAGGGGATAGAGCAGGTTGATCAACCAGCATGGACCCTGCGCGCCGATCGCCTTGTGTTGATGGAGAGCCGTTTGACCCCGCGGGGCGCGATCTATTCGCCTCTGTTCACAGTTCCATTTGCCGGGGGCATTCATGCCGGGGACAGGAAGGAAAATGCTGTTTGAATACGTCGATAACGTCGCGGACGCAGAAATCCGCGCAAGCGGGGAAACGCTGAACGAGGCGTTCTGCCAGGCGGCGGTAGCGCTGTTTAGCCTGATGATCAATGTGGACTTGATTGAACCGCAACGCGAGGTGAAGATTAGTGTCTGCGCGAAGACTCTCGATCTTCTTCTCGTTGAATGGCTGTCAGGATTGCTTACCAAAAGAGATCTCACGGGACTTGTCTTCTCGCAGTTTTCCGTATCGATTGAGCACCAGAGTGATGGGATCATACTCGTAGGATCCGCACGTGGAGAGCTTTTTGACGCGTCGCGCCATGAGCCGAGAACTGAAGTGAAGGGAATAACCTACGCTGGGTTGCGCGTGTGGGAGGAGGACGACCGTTTTATCACCCAGTGTGTCGTCGACGTGTAGGGAGGAAAGATGGCTGAAAGGTTAAGACTGGAGCGAGTATCTGAGGCTGAGTGGATACTCCCTAAAAGCGGGGAGATGCTCGTGCCAGCGCGGGTGATCGCCGATGAGTTAACCATAAATCAGCTTCGACAGGATACAGCGGAAAAGAAGGAGTGGAATGCGCTACGACAGTTGCACGATGTAGCTTGCCTTCCAGGAATTGTTGGCGAGGCCATCGCTCTGCCAGATGTTCATCCCGGGTACGGATTCCCGATCGGCGGAGTGGCTGCGTTCGATGCCAAAGATGGCGTTGTTGTAGTCGGGGGCGTTGGGTTTGACATCAACTGCGGAGTGCGACTTCTCGCTACGCCACTCGATCGCGCTGCCCTTACATCGCGCGCCAACGATGTAGCAAAAGATCTCTATGACACCGTCCCCGCAGGGATCGGTTCAGAGGGAAACTTACGCCTGCCAATGAGCGAGATCGATGAGCTGCTAAGAGAAGGGGCGGCATATGTGATCGAACGTGGGTATGGAGTTGCAGAGGACATAGAGTTCATAGAGGAAAACGGGCGGATCGAGGGCGCCGACCCTGGTTCTGTGAGCACGGTCGCCAAACAGCGCCAGTTCAGGCAGGTGGGGACACTCGGTTCGGGCAATCACTATCTGGAGGTACAAGAGGTGGAGAAGATCCTCGATCCAGAGGCAGCCGCGGCTTATGGTCTTAGCAGAGGACAAATCGTCATCTCGATCCACACTGGGTCGCGCGCCCTTGGGCATCAGATTGGGCAGGACTACCTAAAGGTGATGGAGAAGGCAAGCAAGAAGTACGATATCTTGGTGCGCGAGCAGGAATTGGTCTGCGCTCCAATCGCCAGCCCGGAAGGAGAGCGTTACTTGAGAGCGATCGCCTGTGGCGCCAACTGTGCATTTGCCAATCGCCAGGTGATTGCACACCTGGTTCGTTCGGTCTTGCACCGTATCTACGGCATGTCACCAACAAGCGTACGCACGGTCTACGACATTGGCCACAACAACGCCAAGTTTGAGGAACACACAATCAACGGGAAGACTCGGCGTTTACTCGTCCATCGCAAGGGTTCGACGCGTGCCTTTGGCCCCGGCCGCGAAGAGTCTCCTGCCGCATACCGCAACTTTGGTCATCCCACGCTCGTGGGAGGAACGATGGGGACTGCGTCCTACGTGATGCACGGGACAGATCTCGGAATGGAAAAGACGTTTGGAAGCGGCATCCACGGCGCAGGGCGAGCCCTGTCGCGTAAGAAAGCAGCGAAGAAATACTGGGGAGAGGACGTCAAGAGTGATCTATTAGCACGCGGGATCATTCTTCGTGCCCACAGCACACGCGGGATCGCCGAGGAGGCTCCGGGAGCATACAAAGATGTGGAGGCAGTGGTGGAGGCGGCAACCGTGTCTGAGATCAACGTACCAGTCGCGAGGCTCGTTCCGATGATCGTGATCAAAGGATAAGAAGCGGTGAATGGTGAGTAGTGAATAGTGAATAGTGAATGGTAAATGGTGAGAGGCAGTCAGCGAGGTAACAAAATGCGGTTCTCTGCAAAGCTCTTGGCTGAAGGCTGTTCGCTGATAGCTGGAAGCTGACTACTGCTTCAATGCCGCGAGAACGCGCGCGAGTTATGGACGATTGCCCGTGCCAGTTTGCGCGGGTCGTGCTTCACCGTTTGCTTACCCGATAACTCGGCAAAACCGAGCAGATCGGCGCTCACGACTTCTATCTGGTATTTATTCTCCGACGCAAGGTCGTTTATCACGGGCTCTGATGCTTCCTCACGATAGCTTGTGATAAATTCGTCTGGCGGTAGAGCATCATTTACAAGTACCTTATCAAACGCTGTTAAGTCAACATAGGCTGAAAGAATGTCCAGATGATCAAGGAGCGATAGTCCATCTGTCTCCCCCGGCTGGGTCATCAGGTTGCCAATCAGGATCTTCTCCGCTGCTGATGAAGCTAGAGCCGCAGCGACACCATCTACAAGAAGATTAGGGATGATGCTCGTATACAGGCTTCCCGGACCGAGTAGAATCAGGTCAGCGTCTTCAAGCGCTTTCAGCACGCGGTAGTACGGTGCAACGCTTTTCTTTAGAAGCTCAATACGCCTTATCCTGCGCGGATCGGCTGTGATGTGGCTCTCTCCCTGCACCCAGTTGCCATCCTCCATCTCCGCACGGAGCTGCGTCTTTTCGAGCGTCGCTGGCAGAACTTCTCCTCGCACGTTAAGGATGTAGCTCATCTCTTCGATCGCTCGATCAAATCCCCCGGTTGCCTGTTCCAAACCGACAAGGAGTATGTTTCCCAGAGAATGGCCGGCAAGCTCATGCTTTCCCCAGAAACGGTGCTGGAAGAGGTGCGCCATACGCTCCTCGTCCTCAGCCAAAGCAAGGATACAGTTGCGAATATCGCCGGGGGGGAGAACATCGAGGTCCGCCCGGAGTCTGCCCGAGCTACCACCATCGTCCATAACCGTGACGATCGCGGTGATGTTCGACGTCTCCTCCTTCATCCCCCGCAGTAGGGTGGATAGTCCCGTCCCTCCACCGATTGCCACTACGTGTGGCCCGCGCTGCAGGACACGCGTGCGGTAGATAATCTGCGAGGGTTCCTCCTCGCGTCCAGGAGCAATACCGCGTGCCACTGAGCGCACAAGACGAAACAGGGCGAACAGGAATCCTCCTGCACCAAGGACAAACGCTGCAATAATGATCAGAAGACGCAATTGCGGGCTATTGGGGATGAGGTCGTAGATCTGTCCCACACGTATTCTTCCGACGGTCTCCAGGATACCAAAGCTAACAAGAAACATCGATATCGTTGCAAGAAGTGCCCACCGCTTCACCCTCATTCCGGGGTAAAGCCAGCGGATTGCCTGCCTAATCCTGGCCATTGTTGCCAGCAGCAACGCGTACACGACCGGAGCCGACGATCGCCTCCAGGCCACGCCGCAACTCAACACTTGGAGACACACGGAATCCCTCTCCAGCGCGCACTAGGAAGCGACCATCTTCAGCATCCACACTGAGAACAAGCGGAGCATCGCCTGGGTGTTCCTCCAGGAATACCTTAAGCTGCGCAAGGCGATCTGGATCGATCTCTTCTTCAGCGAGGGTCACGTTCACCGATAGACTGAACCTTTTTTTTAACGACTCTAACGGTAGAACCTCTTCTGCAACAAGGTTAATCTCGCCGTTTCTTCGTCCCGCACTGACGCGCAGTGCCGTGAATTTGTCAACATCGATCGCCGATGAGGCTGCCTCAAGCACGCGCGGAAAGATGGTGACTTCCGCCTCGGCGTCACCATCACTCACAGTGACAAATGCCATCTGATCCCCTTTCTTCGTCGCGATCCGACGCATCGCCGTGATGCGCCCCCCGATGATCGCACCATCAGCCTCGTGCATACCACCGATATCCGCGAGCGGTCGACAATAAAGGGAGATGACGTCGCGATATTGATCGAGCGGATCGGCGCTGATGTACAGGCCAAGGAGTTCCTTCTCAAACTCCAGTAGTTCACTCTGTGGGAACTCCTCTTCGGAGGCGATTGGATCGACGACTGCTGTCTCCGGCCCGTCGAAGAATGATTGCTGTCCGCTCTGCCTCTCATGGCGAGCGATCTGCATCATCTCGATCCCCTGAGAAACGTGCATCAGCAGTCCACGGCGCGATACCCCCGTGCTGTCGAACGCTCCCGCTTTGATCAGCGCCTCCAGTGTATCTCGATCGACGCCTTCTACGCGCCGACACATGTCGAAGAAGGATGTGAAGCCGTCCTCGCGCACAGTAAGGACCGCTTCAATCGCCCCCTTTCCGACGTGTTTGATCGCTGCCAGGCCGAAGCGGATTCTGGAATCGGTCGTCGGGGTGAAACTTGCCTCGCTCTCGTTGATGTCCGGCGGAAGGACTTCGATTCCCATCCGGCGGCACTGGCCGATGTAGGATGCAACCTTATCCAGATCTCCCTGCACGCTCGCTAACAAGCTTGCCATGAAGTGCGTCGGGTAATTCGCCTTCAGATACGCAGTCCAGTACGAGATGAAGGCATAGGCCGTGGTGTGCGATTTATTGAACCCGTAACGCGAAAACTTCTCCATGTCGTCGAAGCTCTGCTTAGCAACGTGATCGGAGATACCGTTTTCCTTGCATCCAGCCATGAACTTCTCGCGCATGCTGGCCATCATTGCCTTGTTCTTCTTCCCCATCGCCTTGCGCAGGATGTCGGCCTCAGCAAGAGAGAAACCAGCCAGTTTCTGCGCCATGAGCATTATCTGATCTTGATAGATCGGCAAGCCGTAGGTCTCGCCTAAAACCTCGCTCAGGCTCGGATGCGGGTAGGTGATCTTCTGGCGGCCATGGCGGCGCTCCACGTAGTCGTCCGTCATCCCACTCTCCAGCGGCCCGGGGCGGTAGAGGGCAAGGAGTGCAATAAGGTCCTCGAAGCGATCCGGTTCGACTCTCCGGATCAGGGAGGTCATCCCTGATCCTTCTAGCTGGAAGATCCCCGCCGTTTCGCCGGCGCGGATCATCTCGAAGGTCTTTTCGTCATCGAGTGGAACCTTGTCCAGATCGACATCAATCCCAGCGTGTGTGCGCAACGATGCGCAGGCCTCATCAAGAAGCGTGAGGTTGCGCAGGCCGAGGAAGTCAAACTTCAACAGCCCAACCGCCTCGACGTCGGTCATGTCATATTGAGTGACAATTTCTCCCTCGCCTAGGCGCAGAAGCGGTACGATCTCCTGCAGCGGACGCGCGGCAACGACAACGCCGGCAGCGTGCGTGGACGTGTTGCGCGTCAGGCCTTCCAGGCGCAGGCCAATGTCGACGATCTTCTTGACTTCTGGGTCACTCTCGTATAACTCATGCAGCTCGGCCACCTGCTCGACGGCGACACGCAGGGTGAGGCCATAAGGTATGAGCTTAGCCAGGTGGTCAGTGGTGCCGTACGACGCGCCGAGAACTCTTCCTACATCCCGCACGACGCTGCGCGCTGCCATCCGGTCGTATGTGGCGATCTGTGCTGTACGATCGCGGCCGTACTTATCCTGCACGTAGGCGATCACCTTATCGCGCCCCTTGACGCAGAAGTCGATATCGAAATCGGGCATGCTCACGCGTTCGGGGTTAAGGAAGCGCTCGAAGATCAATTTGTAGCGCAACGGATCGACACGCGTGATCCCAATACAATAGGAGACAAGACTCCCCGCCGCTGACCCTCGCCCCGGCCCAACCGGGATATGCTGCTCTCTGGAGAAGCGGACGAAATCCCACACAATGAGGAAGTAAGTGGCATACTTCATCCGCTCGATGACAGATAGCTCGTACTCTAACCGTTCTTCGACCGCGGGCGTAATCTCATCGTACCTTTCACGCGCACCATCGTAGGCAAGCTTGCGCAGGTATGAATCCGCGTCCCCCCCCTCTGGTAGCGGAAACGGTGGTATCACTGTGTGGCCAAATTCAATCTCCACATTGCAGCGATCGGCAATAACACGCGTGTTATCCATCGCCTCGGGTAGATCTGCGAATAGCTCCTCCATCTCCGCCGCTGAGCGGAAGTGGTAACCGTCCCCGTCGAACTTCATGCGGTCATCATCGTCGATCTTCTTGTTAGCGCGAATGTTGAGCAAGACCTCGTGCGCCAAGCTGTCCTCGGGCGTCAGATAGTGCGTGTCATTCGTCGCTACAAGCGGAAGATCGAGATCGCGCGCAAGCGCAACAAGTTCTCCGCGAAGCCGCTTGTCCGTCTCCGTGCCGTGATCCTGCAGCTCGATGTAGAAATTCCCCGGGCCGAAAATATCGGCGTAGTCTGAGGCAGCATTGCGTGCAGCATCCTCTCGCCCTGAAATGAGCAACCGCGGGATCTCACCGCTCTGGCAGGCAGAGAGAGCGATTAGCCCTTCATGATACTGGCGCAGCAGCTCCTTGTCAGCGCGAGGCTTGTAGTAGAAGCCCTCCGTCTGGGCTAAGCTGACAATTGAGACTAGATTTGAGTAGCCACGTTCATTCTCCGCGAGGAGCACAAGATGGAAATACTTGTCTCCGTTTCGGGCCTTCCTTTCGTGCCTGTCACCGGGAGCGAGGTAGATCTCGCAGCCGATGATCGGTTTAATCCCGCGTCGTTTTGCCTCACGGTAGAACTTGACAGCCCCGCCCATCACACCATGATCCGTCAAGGCAAGGGCATCCATGTCATACTCCTCTGCCCGATCGAGTAATCCCTTGATCTTGCAGGAAGAGTCAAGAATGCTGTACTCCGAGTGCGTGTGGAGATGAACAAACTTAACCGCCAACTTCAGTCTCCTTTGACAAAGATGATTAGTTGCTCTCCTGGTTTCATCAGCCCGAGCTTCTCACGCGCAACGTCTTCGATCGCATGAGGGTCATCCTTCTTGGCGAGCCGGGCACGCAGCGCTACTTGCTCGTCGAGTGCACCCTGTTCTTTCACGGTGAGGGTTGCCACTTGTTGCTGCAGCCGTGAGATTGTGACGAACCTGATCGCGTAGATTGAGACGAGAAGGAGGAATACCGCAATGATGAGCCCAAAGACCGCGCGCCGCCCGATCTTCTTAGTATGAGTGCGTTCTTGTTCCACCCGCGATTGCCAATTCCTGTACACCGTTCCCCCTCCTCAGGTAGCCCATGTTGAAGGAACTAACACTCTGAAACGACCCACTCAGTTCGTACTCCCTCTCAAATAGGTTACACTTCACGCTCGCGCTCTTTTCTAAGCTATCTTCATCATTTGCTAGTATAAGGCTTCACTGGACTAGTGGAAAAGGGCATCTGTCTACCAATAAAAACGGGGGCCGATCACTCGGCCCCCGAAAATCCTAAATCGGTATTACTTCTTATAGATCTGGTCGATGTGGATATCCATGGAGATGTCCGCCTTCGCGCCGTAAACGTTCGGCAAGGTGGCAACCGCCATCTGGACGTTAATTGCCCACAACGGAATCCAAGGCACATCCTGAGCGCTCAGTATCTGGATTGCTTGATACAGCTTCGCTCGCTTGGTAGTGTCAACCGTGCTCGTTGCCACCTCGAGGATGTCCTTGTACGCCTGGTAGTTAGGATCCTTGTTGAAGAACGTTCCTAAGGTCTCCGGCGACTCGGTCGTCCACGGCGCCAGGTAGTTAGACGGTTCCAGATAGTCCGCGTACCAACCGAGGAGGAACATGCCAAACTGCCCCTTGGCCATGGCATCAAAGTATGCGCCAAGTTCCATTGACTGCAGGCTAACCTTGATCACGCCAGTTTCCTCCAAGCTACCGCTGATAACTGTAGCTACATCAGCCTCTGTGCTCCCGTAGTGCTTCGGGGTGTACCACAGATTGACTACGAGAGGATTGTTTTCATCATAGCCTGCTTTCTTCAGCAGCGCCTTTGCCTTGTCCAAGTCACGCTTCGGGAAGACTGGATCAGCACCAAAGAATGGTGGGTCGACATCCGGGACCATCGTGTAGATCGGGGTGTTGATCCCGCTAAACACTTGCTGGCAGATCGCATTCCGGTCGACTGCATAAGCAATCGCCTGGCGAACTAGTGGGTTGTCAAACGGAGGCTTGCTGACGTTGAACAACATGTAGCGAATGCCGTTACTCGGAGAGTAGATCTTAATGTTGAGGCCGCTTTCTTTCTCCATGTCCAGGATGTCCTGCGGATTAAGGCTTCGGAAAGCAACATCGATGTCTCCAGCCTCTATCGCGGCGCGTAGCGCCGATGCATTGGAGTAGAACTTCTCGATCACACGCTCCGACTTCGGTGCGGTGCCGTAGTAGCCAGCGTATGCTTCGTACTCCACAGACTGATCTGCCGTGTACTTTACGAGCTTATAAGGGCCGGTACCAGCATACACACCGTTAGCGAAGTCATCCTTGGGGGTAGTCTTTGGAGAATAAATCAAGGATGCACCAATCTGGCTCGACATGCGAAGCAGGAATACAGCATCCGGCTGGGTCAGGGTGATCTTCACCGTCATTGGATCGACAACATCAATCTGCTTGATGTACGGTTTGATCAGCATTACGCCGCCTTTCGGCCCATCCAACCGCATCGTGCGATCAAGTGACCACTTGACAGCGGCAGCGTCGCACGCTGCTCCGTCCCAGAAGGTCAGATTCGGGCGCAGGTGGAACGTGTAGACCAATCCGTCAGAAGAGATATCCCAAGACTTAGCAAGATCTCCCGCTATGTTCATGGTCGCGGGATCGAGCTTTGTCAACGCTCCTGTCGTACTTCGAAGCACATGCCAGCTAAAAAAGTCATAACTATTTGCAAACGAGAGTTCATCGACTCGGTCGGTCGTCCCAATGATCAGCGGTTCCGCGGCTGCAACGATAAGCGGAACAACTGCCAGTACACCAATTACCAAAAGAACCACTACAAACTTCTTCATACTCTTGCCTCCTTTTCTTGACAGTGACACTTTCTCCTTCTTTAGCCGATTAGTCCTAGCCGTTTACCACCTCCCTGTACAATCTGAAATCATCCATTGCCACTCTAGCACTAGCATCCCGCAAAGTCAAGCTTACCTTCGCTTGCGTTTAGGATTCACCAGATCGCTTATTCCCTCTCCAACCAAACCGAACCCCAACGATAGGGAGATGATCATTAGGCCAGGGAAAGTGATGAGCCACCACGATCCGGATTGGAGAAATTTCTGACCGTTCTGAATGTCAAATCCCCAATCTGGTGCTGGTGGCGGTAGGCCAAACCCCAGGAATGACAGGGCCGCCACAGTTAGGATAGCGTCAGCCAGGTTGAATGAGGCAACAGCCATTATCGCGTTCACCGTGTTCGGCGCGACGTGGCGCAGGATAATCCGGACATTGCTCGCTCCCACAGCACGCACTGCTTCAACATAAGTTGCTTCGCGCACTTGAAGTACCTCTGCTCGTGTAACTCGGAAGTAAGTTGGAATGTAGACAAATCCTACGGAGAAGATCATCGGCCCAATTCCTGCCTTGAACATTGCCACAAGCACTATTGCCAAGATCAACGATGGAAAAGAGTAGATCGCATCCATCGTCAGCGATAGTGAACGGTCGAGGAAGCCACCGGCGAAGCCTGAAATCCAACCGAGGAGGGATCCAATCATCATGCTTAGTGCGACCGCTCCAAAAGCTACTATAATCGAGGCCTTTCCCCCTGCCAATATCCGACTGAACTCATCGCGTTGCAGTTGATCAGTTCCCATCCAGTGATGAATTGATGGTCCCTGTAACCGTGGCGCACCTCTATAATACACGGGATCGTACGGGGTAAACCAGGAGTACTGGGCAAGTAACGTGACGAGGATGAAAATCGAAACAACCACCAGTCCAATCTTGAGAATCGTCTGGTGGCGCAGGGCATGCCGCCCATGGACTAGCTTTCGAAACACCCACTCAAGTACCCGGACAAAGAGAAAGTTGCGCGGTATATCTTCAGCCATGTCAATACCTTACCTGTGGATCGATTACGGAATATAATAAATCAACAGTTAAATTGATAACTGAGATAAATAAAGCGATGAAAATCACACTTCCCTGAATAGCGGGAAAATCCCTCGCCTCGATCGAGCGCAGGAGAAACTGCGCCACCCCCGGCCAGGAAAAGACCGTCTCCGTCAGGACCGCCCCCCCCATCAAGATAGCAAATTGCAGACCGAATACCGTAACGATCGGGATCAAAGCATTGCGTAGCGCATGCACCATCACCACCGTCTTTTCTTCGAGCCCTTTCGCACGCGCCGTCCTGATATAGTCAGCATCAAGCACCTCAAGCATACTGGCTCGCGTCATACGGCCCAAGAATCCGGCCTGAGCAAAGCCCAATGTAATCGATGGGAGGATCAGGTGCTTCGCCACATCAGCGATCACCTTTCCATTCCCACTCAATATAGAATCAAGAAGGTAAAATCCGGTTGTCGAGTGAAAGGTAAATGCTATCCTCCCTCCAATGCGAGTTGCCGCGGGAAGCCACCCTAGCTTCACAGCGAAGAACACCTGCAACATTAACCCCAACCAGAAGAGAGGCATCGCGAACGATCCGATGTGAAAGATCCGCACCGTATGATCAATCGGACGATCAACGCGGACCGCAGCAATCAAACCGCTGCCAAACCCAAAAATAAGCGCGAATAACATCCCAAAGAACGCAAGCTCCAATGTCGCAGGAAAGCGGGTGAAGAGTTCCGTTAAGACTGGTTTTCCTGTGAGCGTAGACTTGCCGAAATTCCCACGCCCGATCCCGCTCAAGTATTTACCATACTGGACATAGAGTGGTAGATCGAGGCCATACTTGTGGGTAACTGCCGCCATCTGTTCTTTCGAGACGTTTCGGCCTCCCAGCAGAGCCTCCGCTGGGCCACCAGGCATCACTCTCAGGATAAGGAAAACAAGCGTAAGGAGAATGAGCAGCATCGGGATTGTTAGCAGCAAACGCTGCATCGCATACCGACTTATACCTCCCATATCAGTCCTTTCTCATAAAAGCTAGTCTTGATCTGATTTTGCCTCAACCGATTTTCGAACATAATAGCGATGTACAAAGAGGATTACAAGCAGAAGATGTCCATCCAGGGCCCATTTTGACTTATCAGGACAGTACAATTAGAATCGCACTCAATCGTCAAGGGGGATACTGTGCAAGCTCACGAACTTCGCAAACGATATATCGAGTACTTTATCGAACACAACCATCATCACCTTCCAAGCGCGTCCCTTGTACCAAACGATCCTACGCTCCTATTCACCGCAGCGGGGATGGTGCAGTTCAAGGACATCTTCTGGGGGCGGATGGCACCGACCTACCCGCGCGTGACGACGTGCCAAAAGTGCTTCCGCACGACGGACATCGAAAACGTAGGCAGAACCGCGTATCACCACACGTTCTTCGAGATGCTGGGGAACTTCTCCTTCGGCGATTACTTCAAGGAGCAGGCGATCGAGTTCGCCTGGGAGTTCCTCACGAGCGAACTTGATATCCCCGCTGAGCGTCTATGGGTCTCCGTATATGAGGAGGACGACGAGGCATTCACAATCTGGAAAGATGAAATCGGCATTCCCAAAGAACGAATCGCCAAGTTAGGGAAGGAACACAACTGGTGGGGACCGGTAGGAAATAGCGGCCCGTGTGGACCAGATACGGAGATTTTCTTCGATGCTGGCGAGGATAGGGCATGCGGCCCGGACTGTCGAGGCGTCGCCTGCGATTGCGATAGGTTCTCCGAGATCTGGAATCTCGTGTTCATGCAGTACGATGCTCAGGAAGATGGCTCACTCCTTCCCTTAAAGAAGAGAAACATCGATACCGGGATGGGACTTGAGAGAACAGCAGCCGTGCTACAAGGGGCAAAGACCGATTATGACATCAACCTATTCTTGCCGACAATGGAGGCAATTCAGGCGGCAATGCCCCGAAGGATCACCAGCTCCGACACGCTGAACAGGAATATCGTGGCCGATCACATTAAGGGAATCCTCTTTCTCATCGCCGATGGCGTTCTTCCGTCAAACGAAAAACAGGGATACGTTCTACGCCGCATCCTCAGAAGAGCGATCCGCTCAAGCGAAAAACTCGGCATGCCGCGCGGCACCCTCTCCACTATCGTTGACCCGGTGATCGACACACTGGGGGCCGTCTACCCGGAGATTGTGACCGCACGCGCGCTGGCGCAACGGGTTATCTCCCACGAAGAGGAGACGTTCCGCAAGACACTGCGCGCGGGAGAGGCTCGCCTGGATCGCATTCTTATAAGGCTAGCTGATGAGGGCGAGCGTACGCTCCCCGGCGAGGTAGCATTTGAGCTATACGATACCTACGGCTTCCCGATGGAGATGACGGAAGAAATTCTCTCTGAACATGACATTGACCTTGACACTGAGGGGTTTCACAATGCAATGAACCAACAGAGATCGCGATCTCGCAAGAGCCTCGGCGGTAAGGCACACGGAAAAGCAAGAGCCACAATTGACGTAGCGCCAACAGAGTTCCTCGGCTACAAGCTCGCAAGCGCCGAAGGAACGATCGTCGATAGCCTGCAACAAGAGGACGGCACGTTGAGAGTCGCCTTCGACCGCACGCCGTTTTACGCGGAATCGGGCGGGCAGATAGCAGATACTGGAACAATCGAGAACCTTACTCAACCCGGACAAGGGAAGATCGTCAATACCAAGAAGACAACCTCAGCTGTCTTTCTCCACCAACTGAAGGTTGAGCGTGGAGCCTTCACGATTGGCGACAAGTGCCGTCTCACAGTAGATGCTGTAAGACGCAAGCGCATTGCCCGTAACCACACTGCAACGCACCTGTTGCACGCTGCACTGCGCAAAGTATTGGGTGAACACGTCATTCAGGCTGGCTCCTACGTTGGAGATAGCGAGTTGAGGTTTGACTTCTCTCACTTCGAGCGCGTCACCGAGGATGAGTTAATCAGGATAGAAGATCTGGCAAACTCAGTGGTGTTACAGGACGTTCCCGTAATCACCGATGAAATGTCCCTCGCCGAAGCCAAGAGGACTGGTGCCATGGCTCACTTTGAGGAAGAGTACCGTGGCAAGGATGTGATCCGTGTCGTCTCAATAGATGATTTTAGTCGTGAGCTTTGCGGTGGAACTCACGTTTCCAGAACCGGCGAGATCGGTCTGATCAAGATCATCTCCGAGGAGAGCGTCGCAGCCGGGTCACGCCGCATCCGCGCCCTCACCGGAGACGGCACACTCGCCTGGATGCGTAAACGCAATCAGCTCCTCACCCTACTCGAGAGCAAGATCGGCGATGATCCGCTTTCTGGGCTCAATCGCCTGCAGGAAGAAAAAGCATCACTTGAAAATGAACTTGCCACACTAAGCACGGCATCGCTCACCCAGATGCGCGACGATCTGCTCACACACGTGGAGAAGGTCAAAGGTGTAAGCGTCTTCGCAGCACAAGTAAGCACGGACGGGACACAGCTCAAAGAGCTCGCGGATCTTATTGAAGAGAAGTCTCAACCGGCCGTGATCCTATTACTCACGCAGGTAGGCGAAAAAGGGATCGCTGTGTGCAAGGCAAGCGAGGGCTTGCCAGTTAACGCCGGAGCGATCGTGCGTGCACTCACTTCTCAGTTTGGTGGTGGAGGGGGAGGAAATAGCTCCTTTGCGCAAGGCGGAGGCCTAAGAACAGACTCCCTCAACGAAGCACTTGAGAAAGGTAAAGAGGAGATCCGCGCTGCACTCGCGTGAGTCCGCTCCTCTTACAAACCCTGGCAAGAATCTACACAACGCTGAGCGGCTATCCGCCCAGTCGGACGGGCATGCACACGTACAGGAAGCCTTCATCTTGTGGTGATATCCCATCGCCAGTAGGTTCTATCAGGCCTGCCTTCTCTGATGTTGCAAGCCATATCGCGATCTGCTCTGAATCCATCCGCTTCAATGCGTCAATCAGGTACTCGGCTTTGAATGATATCTCGATTGCATCCGAGGGGACCTTCGCCAAACGTACCCGCTCTTCCGCCTCTCCCTTGTCCTTAGATGAGGAGTTGATCCTGGCGGCGCTCTCTTCATTCGTTACGCGGAACGTTACCGCGCCCGACTCCTCAGCGGCGGTAATCTCGATCCGCTGCAGGCTTGCTAGCAGCGCTTGGCGGTTGAACGTGAGGTCGATCGAATTATCCTTGGGAATGACGCGGTCGAAATCGGGAAACTCCTCGGCGATTGTCTTTGCAGTGAAAGTCACTCCGCTCGCATGGAAGAAGATCTGCCCGTCGCCACGGTAGATATCCACGCTGGGAGCGTTGATCTGCGATAGAACCCGGTCGAGGTCGCTCAGCACGCCCGCCTCGATTAGGAACTCGTTTTCCTCGACAATCTCCTCCATAGGAAGAGTCTTCACCGCCAGGCGATACCCGTTAGTGGCGATCATCTTCATCTCCCCTTTGCCGACAACGATATTTACACCGGTTAGACTGAGGCGCGTCGTCTCATTTACCTTAAGCGAGGCAAACGCCGTCTGTTCCAGGCCGCGATGGAACTTCTCCACGCTTACCTTACCAACGCGTTCATCAGGAAGCGGAGCGATCTCCGGATAGTCCTCCACCGGTAAGGTGGGAAGGTCGAACAATGCCTCCCCACATCGCAACTTGACCAGCGTGCCATCACCCTCACCTGTCTTCATCGTAATGCGGTCATCTTGAGGAAGGTGATTGGCAATCTGGGAGAGAACAGCACCATTCAGCACTACTGCCTCATCTTCTGCCTTGTTCTCGATCGGAATCTCACAATGGACTGACCGTTCCAAATCGGTGGCGTAGAGACGAAGGCTAGCTCCGGAAATCTCCATCTTCAATCCGGAGAGAATCGGCATGCTGCTTCGCGTGCCCAACGCATAACTTGCCAATTTCACGCCAAAGACCAACTCATCTTTCATACTTACGAAGTCCATCGTTATCCCCCTTTCGCGGCGTTCGTGATAACCTCAATCATACACCATCGTCGCCTATTCCCAAAGACTGTAGGCCCACAAGGCGCAGAACCTCGCGAGCAATTTCATCTATGGGCGCCGTGGCATCGAGAATATGAACGCTCGGGTCCTCGCCCGTCAGATCCAGGTAGCCCGTTCGCACCCGACGGTAAAATGCGAGATCTTCCTGCTCGATCCGATCGCGCTCCTCCCCTCTTCGTTCCAGTGCCTTCTCCGCACACAGGTCAAGGAGGAACGTCACATCAGCCTGCCTGCCGGATGTTGCGATCTCGTTTAGCTGTTGGATCAATCGAAGATCAAGTCCGCGGCCATATCCTTGGTAAGCAAGGCTCGATAACCGATACCTGCTCGACACAACAACATGTTCAGCCGCCAGCGCTGGCTCGATCACCTCCGCGGAGAGCTGAGCACGACAAGTGATGAAGAGCGAAAGCTCGGACAGAGGGAGGAGCTCCATATGCTCCTTGGATAGGATCACCTTGCGTACCGTCTCGCCCAGTTTCGTCCCCCCCGGCTCACGCGTTGTCGTAACCGGAAGTCCTGCTTCACGCAGACGCTTGGCAAGGATCTCTACTTGGGTTGATTTACCTGTGAAATCAAGGCCCTCAAACACAATCAACTTACCTCGTAATTCGATCTTTTCCACCCCCGAAGAGCACATGAATGAAGACTAGTATAGTTCCTACGCTGACGCAAACATCTGCGAAATTATTGACAAACAGCCCTCTGATCTCAAGGAAATCCAGGACATAGCCGTATGAAATCCTGTCGATCAGATTCCCCAACGCGCCGCCAAGGAGAAGTGCCAATCCCGTCCCCATGAGGGCGCTTTGATGTTTGTGGCGCAACAGAAAGACGATAATCCACAATGAGACAGCCCCCGACACCGCCAGAAAAAGTGCCCCGCTTCCGGGGAATATTCCAAGCGCTCCCCCGATATTATGCACACGCGTCAGACGAATTGTCTGACCAATCAGGGGCCGCGACTCATGCAACACAAGGTGCCCTCCTACCCACCACTTGAGAAGCCGATCGATTCCAAGGGCGACCGTCGCAACGGCAAAGGTAGTTGGTCTGTTCATGATGTCACAGCCTATCCACTGGCGCTGGATCGGTCAAGTCACGATCAAACATCGCCGTGCAATAGACCTGCTGAACTGTCACTTCACCTTCTTTTCTAGATTCTCTTTCATAGATGGTCGGATACACCGCTAAACAGTGCTTCACTCTCTTGGGGATCATAGTATTTGGATTATGTTTCAGTGGTTTATCCGCAACGAGGGTACGCTATGATCTCTTCTTCCCAGGATTCCATGATAGGCTCAAGTTGCAGCTGACACAAGCAAACGTGCTCTTCGGAAGGAAACCTCTGCCTCTTGTCATGTCAATCTAAGAACTGTATCCTATGGTCTTGATGAAAATTGCATTACATCAACGGAGGAGGAAAATGCAAGATAATGACGAATACGAGGTCGATCTGAGAGACTACTTGCATGTGTTGTGGGAAGGAAAGTGGATCATCATTTTCACTTTCCTTGTCGCTGTAGCCACAGCGCTTGCCCTTTCATACTCTACTCCCAAGCAATACCAAACCCAAACGAGTCTATTGCTCCTCCCTCCACTAAGCACGGAAGTAGGAGGTGAGGTCACGGGTACTGTGTTCTCCCCCGAGACGTATAAGCGTTTGGCCCTTACAGGCGACCTTTTGCAAGACGTCATCAACCAGGTCTATCCTAAAGGAGGAGGGGCTACTGTAGATAGCCTGCGCAGTCATATAAAGATAGATGTGGAGCAAACAGCCGCAAAAGACTTTCCTGGACGCTTCCCGCTTTATCTGACAATGACGGTTTCTGGAACTGATCCAGAGAAGCTTCCGCTTCTAGCTCAGGCCTGGGCGAAGAAGTTCACAGAGAGGAACTCGCAGCTCTTCCTGAGCCGGACTGCTCAGTCCTATGACTATATCAAACAGAGCTTCGATGAGGTAGAGAAAAGCTTGCTGGCAAAGGAGAACGATCTAACACTCTATCAACAGAAGAATCCAGAACCTGTGATGCAAGCAACTGTGACTGCTCTGCAAGATGAATACACATCGTACTTGCAGCAGCTGCCAGACGAAATGCTACAACTTACGGATCAACAAGCGCGCTTGTCTTCTTTGAAAGAAGCGCTTTCAACGCAGCCGGAACACTTTACAGTCGCGCGCGGACTATCAAGGCAGGCACTATGGAATTTCCTCGCTGCAGGGGTTTCATCACAGAAGATCGATTCCCTTCCTTCTCTGAGTATACAAGATCAAGTACTGAACGATACATACGTAAACCTGCAACAAGAAGTTTCTGATACTGAAGCAACTGTCAAAGGATTGCAGGCATCAGTCGAGTATCTCCAATCTAAGGCAGACCAAACAAGGAAGGCATTCGAAGAAAAGCAAGGGCAGCTAGTAGCTATTCAAGCTCAGTTGGACAAGATGAACCGAGACATCAAGGTCCTAGATGGCACCTACACCAGCTTGTCAAACAAGCTACAGCAAGCCAAGATTGCTCAGGTCGAGACACCCGACCCGATTAGGACCGTAGAGGCTCCGTTGGTCCCTTCCCGTTCAATTGCTCCAAACAAGAAAATGAATCTAGCAGTTGCGGGCGTTCTTGGCCTATTCCTCGGAACTCTTCTTGCCTTCTTCGCACACTATGTTCAATCGGGGAAAGATACTGGACCGGGATCTTCACAATCCCTTGATGGCGAAGATCCCAACAAGGTATCCAATAAGGCCACCCCAGACGATAAAAGCAATCTGTACTGATGTTTTGGTTCTCATAGTACTTGGAGTGTAATTTTGAAGTACGAGCAACCAAAGGAAATCGGACCTGGTTCGATCGGACAATCGTCCGTCTATAAGGAGACTTGCGAGTGTTATCATCCTGGTTGCAAAAGGAGGGACCATGCGGTTGGTTCGTTTTAGCGATCCCGAGTCTGGTTTGCCGGTATCCGGAAGGCTGGAAGGAGAGCTTATTGTTTCGAAATCCGGAAGTGTGCATGTAGAGCGTGCACATCTGCTCGCGCCGTGCACGCCGACGAAGATCGTCTGCGTTGGACGAAACTACGCAGCGCACGCCGTGGAGCTTGGTAACGAGGTACCGGAGCGCCCACTCCTATTCTTCAAGCCGCCATCAGCAGTGATCGGGCCAAACGATGAGATCGTCCTTCCAAAGAGCAACCTCATCCATCACGAGGCCGAGCTTGCCGTCGTCATCGGCGAGCGTTGCCGCAACGTGCCAGCGCAAGAGGCGATGAGCGTCGTTCTCGGTTACACCTGCATGAACGATGTCTCCGACCGCGAGGCTCAGAAGTGGGACAAGAACTGGGTTCGCGCCAAAGGGTTCGACACGTCCGCCCCGTTAGGCCCGATGATCGTTACGAAGGATGAGATCGAGGGTCCGTTCCACATTATGTCGCGGGTCAATGAAGAGATGCGTCAGGATGGAAACACACGCGACTTCATCTTCCCCATTCCCGTTCTTATCGAGGAGATATCATCATACATGACCCTAGAACCTGGTGACGTAATTGCCACTGGAACACCAGCTGGGGTTGGACCTCTTGTTCCGGGGGACGTTGTCGAGATCGAGATCGAGGGGATCGGAATCTTGAGAAATAGCGTCAGATAACTCAACCCTAGGAGCAGAAAATGATCGTACAAAGAGTGCGTATCGCCATATCGGGCCTGGGAAACCTCGGCCGCCGATTTGTACGCCTCCTTGCCGATAAGAAGGTGTACCTCCAAGAGCGTTACGCGCTTGATCTGCTCCTCGTCGCTGCGGCGGATTCGCGCGGAGCAGCCTACGACGCAAGCGGCCTCGATCCTAGCTTAGTCCTGAAGACAAAACAGTCGGCGGGGACGGTCGCCTCCTACCCCGGAGTAGGGCGGCCCAAGATGAGTTCTCTCAACCTTGCACACCAGGTGGATGCCGATATATGGTGCGATGCAACGCCGGTTAACCTCGCCGATGGGGCGGAGCCTGGTATCTCCTGCATCCGCGAAGCGCTAAAGAGAGGGATGCATGTCGTAACGCCAAACAAGGGGCCCATCGTCCTGTTTTACCAGGAACTCACCCGCCTTGCCGCGAAGAATAATGTCTCACTACGTTTCGGTGGGACGGTTGCTGGTGGCCTTCCTGCCCTGTACATAGGCACTCGCGACCTGCGCGGGGCGATGATAGATCGCGTTGAAATGGTCCCCAACCTCGTTACCGGGTTCATACTCGATCTAGTTGGTAGTGGTATCACGTGGGATGACGCGCTCGCGCTAGCAAAACGCGAAGGAGTGCTGGAGGCCGATCCAGCCTGGGACCTGGATGGTTGGGATGCAGTCGCAAAACTGGTGATCGTAGCAAATTCTGTTCTTTCGTATCCTGCAAAGTTGGAAGATGTCAAGCGCAGTGGCATCAGCGGTCTGTCAGTGGAGAAGATACGTTCCGAGTTCGAACGAGGGCATCGCATGCGTCTCTTTGCGAGTGCTACCCGCACGGGTTCTGGGTACTCCCTCATCGCCGCCCCACGCACGTTGCCCTCCGACCACCCGCTCGGACAACTAGGACCAAAGGAAATGGGAATTACCTACTATACCGATATCTACGGCATAATCACGGCAACGATCAAAGAAGAGACGCCGCTCCCGTCGGCAGCGACGATGCTGCGTGACATTCTGGATATCATGTTGAGAACTGCGGATAGATGATCATAACAAGATGACGACAGCGTCCAAGAATAAGAGGAGACCAATGTTTGTAGAAGGTTTGGCAAACGAGATGACGTGGATTGTTGGGCAGAAGGACCTGGCAAGCAGCTTCGGCAGCGGTTTGGCTAACGTTCTGGCGACACCGGTCCTCGTTGGTTTCTGCGAGGAGTGCTGCCGGATGATGGTCGATCCCAGTCTCTCGAGTGGCGAGCAGACCGTTGGCACAGAGGTCTGCATCCGCCATATCGCTGCTACTCCGCTTGGGATGAAGGTCACCGTGCGGGCAGTTCTGACGAAGATCGATGGACGTTCCCTGCACTTTGACGTTGAGGCACACGATGAGATTGAAAAGGTTGCCGAGGGAACACATACTCGATTTATCATTGACTCCACTCGTTTCTCGGATAAACTCAACAATAAGAAGGAGAAACTAAAGGGCTAGACAAGCTTTATGATAGCGCCCAACGTCGTGGCTCCGCACAGAAAACCCGCAGGCCGTTCACAGAATCTACATAGCCAGGCGATAGTATTCAATCGGGCCAACAGGAAGAAACGCTAGACCTCCTTGAAAAGCAGCCCACTACGCCAGCACAGAGGGGCTCACTAAACTGAGCCCCTCGCCCCTAGAGGTAGAACCTACCATAAACAAGAACAGTGCTCACCACAAAGGGCATAAGCCACATCAATCCTAACCACCACCTACCGGGGGGAGGATCGCCAAGTGATCGCCGTCCTGCAGCAGCGTAGCAAATCCTCGCTGGAATCTGACATTACCACCGTTCTTGAGCCTGTCCAACAAAGGGTGCTGCATGTATAACGCGGGCGGGTCTTTTCCCCTCCCTTCTTCTCCATTCATCGTGACTCCTCAATCGAGAAGTCGTAGCGGGTTCTTACCCCCTCAGTAGGGCA
>JALTFO010000134.1 GCA_027007005.1 Candidatus Bipolaricaulota bacterium
GTGGAACAGCTACAGCAAAGAAACCGCTCATTCCCGGCCACACTCCCGGGCAAGGCTTCGGGCTCACCCGTTGGCTCGTGATCGGACTGGGAGCGATTCTGCTTTGGCAGTTCCTGAAAAAATGATTATTAACAATGAAGACACCATTTGCTATGCCAGGAGGCAAACATTTCCAAGCTGGCAGCCTGGTAAAGATGATTCCTCCACATCGAATCTATGTTGAACCGTTCGCCGGGGCTGCTTCGGTATTCTGGCGAAAACCGCGTTCGCCAATTGAGATCTTGAATGATAAAGATCCCGAAATAGCTTTCTTCTATCGTTATATACAGAAGTGGGGAGCGAAAGACACTAAATGGCTACAAATGCAGTTTCGCCGTGTCACGCGTGAAGATTTCGAGCGGGCAAAATGGATGCGCCCTAGGAATGATCGTGAAAGGTTTTATCGTTTCTTTATGCTCCAACAATTTAGTTGGCGCGGGAACCGTAAAAACTTCCAGCCAAGTCGAGCATTACGACCAGAATCAAACACTGGGACGCTCGGCCGTTTGGCTGACTATCAAAGGCGACTTCGCGGAGTAAAAATCCTCAACGAAGATTACAAAAAGATACTGCGCCGATACGATTCGCCAAATACATTCTTTTACCTCGATCCTCCTTACGGCAGTGATGAAGGGAAAAGACTAGGTGCTGAATGGTACGGTGGAATTAACTGGGATGAATTAACACGATTAATTCGGAATTTAAAAGGCAAAGTACTAATTAGCGCTCCAGGTGAGGCTGCTCGTTTGTTTAAGAGGACAGGTCTAAAAATTAAACGATATCGGGTCCAAAAGATGGATACAAGGATGGCACTTAGTGGAACGCACTGAATTAGCAATTTATAATTACCCATTAAGGGCTACTGCAAAAATGCAGAGAGCCAAAGTCCCTAAAACTAGAGGACAGACCAGAGTTAGTTCGAAACACACAGCCACCGTATCGACTTGGGTTTATATCGTCGGTGGGATTGTATTAGCATTGGGTGCATATAAATTGTGGAAAGATTACCAGGTCAAGAAAAGAGAGAATCAATCAGTGATAGGATGAGGCGGGACGCTTACGAGACGAATGCGCTCCCTGAATACATGAAAAACGGGTGGAAGGGTGGGTCTAGACGGATCGATCTAATGAGAGGCCCGTAAATGGCCTCCAGCGGGTCGGCCGGTGTGATTGTCGGGGGTAGTTGACACTCTTAAACGGCTCCCGCGACGCTCCACAGGACAGGGGTGATTGATCAGTCACCCCGTTTCTTTTTCCCTTCCTTGTCAATAACCTAACAGTTTTTGTCCTTGTATACCCTTGACAACAGGCAGTGAATAGCGTATAATCTTATTGACAGGAGACAAAAAGGAGGAGAAAATGAAAGCAAAATATGAAGGTAGCTGCCCTCTATGCGGAAGGCCTATTCATGTAGGAGATGAAGTCACGCGGTGGCATGGGCGTTGGGTCCATGCCACATGCGTGGAAGATCCGGTAGAAGTATTCCTTGATGCCGTGCGCGAAGGACGAATATATGTTTCGTCTCGTGCGCTGAAAGTGACCGAGAAAGACGGAGTTCGCTTTCCCTATGCGGAGGGCGGGGTTCGTGATCTGCTCAAGACCCTCGATGAAAAGGATCTTGAGCGGGTCCGAAAGGCCGCACGGGAGGTGACAGAATGAATATCGAGTATGCGCTTGACTGCGCCCGGAAGTGCTACTGGGAGGAAGTGAACGATGCCCCGGAGGATTTCTGGGATTGGCATCAGATCTATAGGGACGTCGCGAAGGAATTCTTCCAGGCTCTTGGGATAGACCTGGAGGATACTGACCCCAAAAAGTACGTAATTGATTGGAACGGAATCACGTACTCGGTTAGGACTCCGCATGGGGAGCTCATGGTTTCCTCGGATGGCGTGGAATGGAAGGATCCTGACCCTATCCTAAATGAAGTAAGGGACGACGAATCATGAAAGTCTTCGGCTACGCAAGAGTGAGCACTGAGGAACAAGTCAAATCCGGCTCCTTGGAACAACAGAAGGACATGATCCGCCGGTACTGTGAAAGCCGGCGGTACGAGCTCGTTCATCTCTTCTCGGACGCCGGGGTGTCGGCTCTTTCCCACCGGCCGGAGTGGGAGGAGCTTATGCGCCGGCTTGAGGCGGGAGAGGCGGAGGCGGTGGTGGTGACGAAGCTCGACCGGTGGGGCCGGTCGGTGAAGGATCTCGTCACCTCCATCGATCAGCTTCACCGCTGGAACGTGAATTTTATTAGCATCGGGGACTCGATCGACACGAGCACCCCGAACGGCCGGCTCCTGTTCCACGTTCTCTCCGCGTTTGCAGAGTTCGAGCGGGAGATCATCCGAGAGCGGTTGGCCGCGGGCCGGGAA
>JALTFO010000135.1 GCA_027007005.1 Candidatus Bipolaricaulota bacterium
AATTCCTGAGCGAGGTCGATTGCCACGATCGAGTCGTTGCACTGGCCAAGGTCGATCAGCCGCGGGATCCCGTCGATGTCCCCGAGGGCAAGGTCGTTGAACCGGAATTTGCCGCAGGCAAGCGTTAACACGATCGTGTCTTCTGGTAGATTATGCACAAACTCACGATAGTAGGTCGATTTGCGCAGCGGCGCATCGCACCCGCCGACGAGGAAGAAATGCCGGATCTTTCCGGCTTCAACCAGTTCTTTTATCTTGCCCGAGAGCGGGAGGACCGACTTGAGGGAGAATCCGGTGGTGAGAGTCACCTCGCCCGGTCGGTCGGAAAGCTCGGGGAGCGCCAGCGCTTTCTCGATAACCGCGGAATAGTCATAGCCCGGGATATGCTTCACTCCAGGAAGCTTGGCTGGTCCGGTGGTGAACATGCGGTCCTTGTAGTCATCCTTTGGGATCAGGACGCAGTTTGACGTTCCCAGGATCGCCGCCGGAATTTCCGCGAACAGTTTCTTTTGGTCGAACCACGCCTTGCCCAGGTTGCCGACCAGGTGTGGATATTTCTTCAGGCCGGGATAACCGTGTGCTGGAAGAAGTTCGGAATGGGTGTAGACGTTGATCCCGGTGCCTTCCGTCTGTTTCAGAAGCTCGTGCAGCGCCTTCAAGC
The DNA here is from genome assembly GCA_027007005.1 of Candidatus Bipolaricaulota bacterium. GTDB lineage: Bacteria > Bipolaricaulota > Bipolaricaulia > UBA7950 > UBA9294 > M55B144. The sequence goes on from JALTFO010000135.1 coordinate 662, forward strand.
CATGGCCGGTGGCGATAATCGCGTGGCCCTTCTTTGTTCCAGTGAAGACCTGTGTCGGTTCTGGTTCGCCGAACGTATCGATGTGCGCCTTCTTCAGCAGGCGCATCGTGCGCAGGTTCATCTCCCCGGCCTCGACTGCAAGCGCCACGAAGTCCTCGGCGTCGAAATTGACGTTGGTGAACGTGGCGTAGAACGCGCGTTCGAGGAACGCGTCGATCTCCGGATCAGTGTAGCCGAGCTCGCGGGCATGGTAGAGATACGCCGCCATCCCCTTGGTGGCGAGAAGCAGGTTATCCTGCAGCCGAGCCACAGTTGCGGTCTTGCCGCACACTCCCTGCACCGTGCATCCGGTTCCGCCCACGGTCTGCGAGCACTGATAGCAAAACATCTTCAGTTTTTCTGCCATTGTTCCTCCTTCTGAGCATTGTTGAGGGGCCGCTTTTCCCATCGCCGGATATGGATGTTCCGCAACACCTCTTTCCCCTGTGTCAATATCAGTTCGCTCATCATGTCTCCTTGACAGTAGCCAGTTTGTCGGCCACGTACTTGATCGTCGTCTCTGTCAGAAACCGCGTGATCTCATCGCGTACCGGGTCCCACACGTCGTGAAGCGGGCAATTCGGATCCCCCTCGCATGGAAACAGCTCAAACACGCATTCTTTGAAGTATTCTTCACCTTCGATTACGCGTACTATATCAGCGAGAGAGACCTCACTTGGGTCGCGAGCAAATTCCACGCCGCCGTTTTTCCCGCGCGTTGAGCGGAGGATGCCGGCACGCACGAGGGGAGGGACAAGCTTGGCGAGGAAGTACGGCGGAATATCCCGCGCCTGCGCGATTTCCCGTACCGGAGTCGGACCATTCCGCCCGGCCAGCTCGACCAGGGCGATTACTGCGTACTTCGTCGTCAGCGAATAGACCATCACTACCTCCAGATAAAATGATCTTTTTATCCATTTATTGTATCGACAAATAGCCTTTTGTCAATCCAGAGAACGAGCTAATTGATCGTGTTGTTTCTAATCCTGTTTTTCGAACATATCCTTTCCCACGCCGCAATCGGGACACACCCAATCCTCGGGCAATTCCTCGAACGGGGTGCCTGGGGCAACCCCCTGCGTGGGGTCGCCCTTCTCCGGATCGTAAACATAGCCGCACACTGTGCATACCCATTTATCCATCACTACCTCCTTTTTCGCATCGTTTTTCTGTACTCGTTATAGGTAAGGGGTTCGCCGTCCGCCCGCGTTCCGGCCCGGTCGACCGCGGCTACGAACAGGGTGTGTGTACCGAGGTCAACGGTGAGCTCCGGAATGACGGTACATTCCCAGAACGCCTTCGCATCCGGGAGAAGCGGGCAGCCGTTATCGCCCGCCTCATGCGGGAACGTGGCAAACTTGTCCACGTCATGACCGGACTGGAACCCGAAGTGCCGGATCACGTCCGGACACCTCGGGTCGGTCCGATCGAGGGCGTTCAAGGCGAACTTCCCGGTCGCGGCGATCATCGCGTGGGTGAGGGATTTCTTTCCCACCCCGATCGCAATCCGCGGCGGGGTATTCGTCACCTGCATCGCCGCATCGAGGCACTGGCCGTTCATCTTTCCGTCGGTGACGGCGGTAAGGACGTACAGGCCGTGGGTGATCTCAAACAGGGCCTGGTTCAGCCCTGCCGGATCGGTTGCAACCTTAAACTGATTCACTCTGCTTCCCCTTCTCCGCTTGCCGG
>JALTFO010000136.1 GCA_027007005.1 Candidatus Bipolaricaulota bacterium
GACGCACGTGATCTTGTCAGCGAACACGGTCTTGACATCGTCGCGCAGTCATCGGACAAAAGGGTATTCACAGCAGCGGACTACGAAGATGTGGGGATCAAAGTGGTGGAAGACCTCTCCTCCTGCCCAATCATCATCGGGATCAAAGAGGTTCCCATCCCGATCCTCGAACAGGATAAGACGTACATCTTCTTCTCTCACACGATCAAGGGGCAATCGTACAACATGCCCATGCTGCAGAAGATGCTCGACCTCTCCTGCACGCTGATTGACTACGAGAAGATCACCGACGAAAAAGGTCGAAGATTGATCTTCTTCGGAAACTTCGCCGGCCTGGCCGGGATGATCGATACACTGTGGGCCCTCGGCCGCAGGTTGGTAGCACAAGGGACCGACAACCCGTTCACTCAGGTCAAGCGTGCCTTTGACTATCCAGATCTGCAATCGGCAAAGGATGAGCTCAAGAAGCTCGGAGAGCGGATCGCCGTAGATGGTCTTCCTAGGGAGATTACGCCACTTGTGATTGGCTTTGCCGGTTACGGGAACGTCTCTCGCGGTGCGCAGGAGATCCTCGGTCTCTTCCCGGTGGAGGAGATCTCTCCAAGCGATCTGCCAAATCTGGAAGCATCGCATCCCAAAGCGAACAAAGCTCTCTTCAAGGTTGTGTTCAAGGAACAGGATATGGCCGAGCCACTCGATAGTTCCCACCCGTTTGACCTGCAGGAATACTACCATCAGCCAGCACGATTCCGCGGTGTCTTTGATCGCCATCTGCCCTACCTTGATGTGCTGATGAACTGCCTCTACTGGGAGCCGCGCTATCCACGGCTACTCTCCAAGGTGAAAGCGCGGGAGATGTATGCAGGATCTCAGCCGCGGTTAAAGGTGATCGGGGACATCACTTGCGACATCGAGGGGGCTATCGAGTGCACAGTGAAGGCGACTGAGCCTGATAATCCGGTCTTTGTCTATGATCCAACGACGGATCGACCGATCGACGGAGTGGAGGGGAATGGGCCCGTGATCATGTCTGTCGAGATCCTCCCCACAGAGCTTCCGCGCGAGTCGTCCACCTATTTCAGTGGGGTGTTGAAAAAGTACGTACCGGCGATTGCCTCTGCCGACTATGATGTCAGCTTCGATGATTTGGATCTTCCCGCCGAGATCAAGCGGGCGGTGATCGTCCACCGCGGCGAGTTGACACCCGACTATCGCTACATAGAGCAGTACCTATAAAATGTGTGGGCAGATCGCCCAAAGGAGACCAAAAGTGAAGAAAGTACTCGTTCTCGGTGCCGGCCTCGTCTCCGGTCCATTGGTGCATTATCTCCTGAAACAAGATGGGCTCGAAGTTACCGTCGCCAGCCGTACGGTAGAGAAGGCGCAGGTTCTAGTTGGTGATGCCGCAAATGGGATCGCTAAACGCGTCGATGTGAACGATGAAGCATCACTTGAGGATCTGATCTCGCAGGCGGACCTGTCGATCAGCCTCCTTCCTTACATCTATCATCCGCTCGTCGCGCGGCTCTGCGTGAAGCATAAGAAACAGATGGTCACCGCATCGTATGTCAAAGATGAGATGCGTGCCCTCGATGAAGGGGCAAAGAAGGCGGGCGTGATCCTGCTAAACGAGATCGGCGTCGATCCAGGGATCGATCACATGTCGGCGATGAAGGTCATTGACCACATCAGAAACAGCGGCGGAGAACTGGAGAGCTTCTCCTCCTACTGCGGCGGCCTCCCCGCCCCGGAGGCAAACGACAACCCCTTTGGCTACAAGTTCTCCTGGAGCCCACGCGGCGTCGTTCTCGCCGGCAAGAACCCGGCACGCTATTTGAAGGATGGAAAGATCGTCGACATCCCAGGAGAGGAACTGTTCGCCAACCACTGGCCGGTGGAGATTGAGGGGTTTGGAACTTTAGAAGGCTACCCAAACCGCGACAGCATTCCCTATATCGATACCTACTCGGTCCATGGGGTGAAGACCATGTTCCGTGGTACGCTCCGCTATCCTGGGTGGTGCGAGACACTGAAGAAGATTGCCGAACTTGGTCTACTCGATGAGACAGAGCGCAATGACATCGCTGGCCTCACCTTAGCGCAGTTCACGGGCAAGATGATCAATTCAAGTGGGAATTTGAAGTCTGATCTGGCTGCGTTCCTCCAAATTGATGAGGATTCGTTCGTCATCTCCAACCTGGAGTGGCTCGGCCTGCTCGGAGACGACCCTGTTCCCGCCGGAGCAAAGTCACCTCTCGATGTCCTCGCCGGGCGGATGCTCGAGAAGATGCAGTACGCTCCTGGAGAGAGGGACATGCTCGTCATGCAGCACGAGTTCATCGCCAAGTACCCCGATCGTACTGAGAAGACAACATCGACGATGATCGACTACGGGATCCCGCACGGCGACACCTCGATGTCGCGTACAGTAGGCCTCCCCGCGGCGATTGCAACGCGCCTCATCCTGGAGGGGAAGATCAACCTAACCGGGGTACAGGTACCGGTGCTACCGGAGATCTACGAGCCGGTTCTAGCAGAGCTAGAATCGATGGGAATCAAGTTCACTGAGAAGACAGAGGTGATCTGACAGCAAGCATGACCACAAACAACCTTTCCCTGGCCGGGAGCACGTGGGGCTTCTTCTACAACCGCGAACCCGAAGAGTGGCCGACGATTGCTGAAGCCATTGGCGAACTCACTTCTCTCGGGTTCGGTGTTGAAGTGTGGACAAACCGTGGATGGGAAGAGCCTTGGGTCAGCCCCGACCTTGCTCAAGAGCTCAAGGCCGCCTGTGCTGGAGCATCTCACGTCTCCGTGCACACTCGGCCGGAGAACTGGCAGTGGAATCCTCATGGACTGAGCGATGAGGTCGGATTGTGCGCGTTGATCGGCGCCAGTGCCCTTGTCCTTCACCCAAGTAGCATCGGCCTTTATGATTCTGCTTCCCGTCCAGATTTTCCCGGGATCAAGCGGCTGGCGACCGAGGCGCGCGAACAAGGCGTGCGCCTCTTGTTGGAGAACACACCTAACACAATGTGGGCTCTAGATCTTGCCCTCGATGAGATCGGAGACGATCCCGAGAAGACAAACCTCGGGATCTGTATCGATGTCGGGCACGCGTACATCTCGCAAGATGCGGGCAGGGAGCCGATTCGCAACTACATAGAACGATATAAGGGACAGCTAATTCACTTACACCTGCACGATAACTTCGGCGATGAAGACGAACATCTGCCACTTCGAGAAGGATCGATCGACTGGCAGAATCTAGCTGACACGTTGAAAGCAATCCAATATCACGGGCCAGCAGTCCTCGAACTACAGACACATGGAGACCTGCTTGCAGCATTCACCGAGTCGCGTACCTACCTGCAATCGCTGGGGTTGTAGGAAGAAGCAGCAAACAGTAATGGGTAATTAGTGATGAGAGCCATCGGCTATCAGCGGTCAGCCTGAAGCATTGGTCTGATTTGTTCCATCTCATCGCCTTTGCACGGGGCTAGCACTCTTCTCAGCGTGGCAGCTTGTCTGTCACGTTGAGACAGTCCACAACACAAGATCATAAGCGCAACGTTGGGCGCGCGACCCAACGCTACGCAAGCAACATCTTCGCCTTTGTAGCGTGGCAACTTGTCTACCTGTGCGTATCAGCACGCAGACAGGTCTGCCACGTTCGCCACGAGATCCAACGCTACAAAAAACCGGGACAGCTGCATCATACACTCTATCCCATAATTCATAATCCTTAACCCATTACTCTATCACAGACAGCCCTTCGTGGTCACCCAAGCTAATCACTCGTGCAGATGCTCAAGCAGCTTACGTGCCTCTTTGGCGTGCTTCGATGGAACCTGAATCGCGACGAAGCTGAAATCCAATGCAATACCAGACAGCTCTTGCAGCTCCTCCCCGTTCACATAGAACGGGATATCTGCTGACTCCAGTATCGACTTAGCAACGGCAACCATTCCCTCGTTTCCTGCCTCGAGTACAGTAACCAGATCTTCAGGAATCTCTTTCATTCATCCTCCTTAACTGGTGGCAGTGTATCAAGTAGCGCTTCCACGAACAAGGCAGACAACGCTGACACTCCCACCTACTCCACCACCAAGCACAGGTGCCAGCGTGCATTGATGTCAAAGTACCAGTACCAACCGGACTCGGGGATTCCCGCTTGCCAACTACCCCCTTTCAGGTACCACGCATGGGCGGGCCTGCCGTTGAACGGCGGCTGTGGGGGAGGTGCGGGGAGCGTGACCTCCTCGTTCTCGGGCTTTGCCACCTCTCCACCGACGATCTGGATCGCGTGCCATCCCATCCCCCACGTGGGGACCTGTTCCAGCGATCCAAACAGGGCCACGAGTTGATTGATCGCCTCTGTAGGGTCCATAGCATAGATTGGGAAGGGATCCTGAGCTGAGCCAACGGGGATCGGCAGGGGCGCATCACAGGCAAAGACAAGGAACTCCTCGATCCCGGCCGGCGGTGTTACCGTCAGGTTGTACGGTCCATCGGGGAGGTCATAGGAGGAGGAAGTGACGTAGTTGTTCGGGGAGAATGCGTTGGGAAAGATCAACCGAACGATCCCGTCCGGCTGAAGATCGAACAGATATACAAACCCCGGGCGAGAGATCTGGAGATGGATCACAAGCTGCTCCCCAACACTGACGACCGACGTATCGGTCCATACAAAGACGCTTATCGGCTCCCCATTCGCCGGTGGGGCTGGCAGTAGTCCAAGCGGGAACCCTTCCGCGTACCCGGCAAGGCCAAGGGTGAAAGCAATGATCAGAATTGTTGACAGAATACGAATCTTCATGTCGATCACCTCACTATAAGATACGCTTGGGCCGGTGTGTACGTTTCAACGCTCATTCCACGAACCATTGATAAAGCAGGAGAACGCTCATAGCTTCTGGCGCCGAAGATCTACACCAGGACGAAGCTCCTTCTCGTAGGCGTCTTTCTGCCGTGTGGGATACATCCCTGCCCGCTCGTAGACGCGATTCGCCCCAGTGAGGCTCGTCGCATCCACTCGCAAACTAACCTTGCTCTTCCCGCGCCCCGCAAACTCAGCGAAGGCGTTGTGCAAGAGTGCTGTCGCCAGCCCTCGCCGCCGCCACGGCTGCCCTACACCGAGGATATTCACCCAGCCCATCTCCGGATCTTCCGTGTTCTTGGGCCAACACAAAGCTGTGCCAGCGATTTCCTCGCCGTCCATCGCCAGGAACCACAGCGTCGGATCGAAGTTCTTATCCTCGGTGATCCAGTGATTCCATTGCTTCAGATCCTCCTCAAGCGGGGTATCGAAGAATCCCCAGTGATCCTTGAACTCATCGCGTACAGCGTTTACTACCAAGAGGATGTCGCTCTCAGGGTCGAACGTACGTACCGATATTTCCTCCGGCCACTGTACAGCGGGCAACTGCGCATCAATGATGGCCTCCATACGCCAGAAGTGACGAACAACTTCGTAGCCATGTGCTTCCAGCAGGGCCTTGGCGCTTGCGTCCCTGGAATCCACTACCTGCCCAAGACAAACTTTCGCCTCCGGTGGAGCTTTGGCGATCGCCTCTCTGGAACGCTCTTCCTGCCACTCAAGCAAAGCTGTACCGATCCCACGGCCGCGGTAATCCGGATGCACCCTGGCCCAGCTGTAAGCCTGGATATGCGGTTCATCACCATCCCATACGTCGGCATAGCCAACGAGATCCCCATCGAGAGTGAAAACAGCGCAGCTGTCCGTCTCCAAGTTGAACATCGGTGTCTTCCAGTCAACCTCTTGCTCCTGAAGATCATGCTGTCGTACCCCAAGAAGATCCAATGAGCATGCGTTAAACAGGTCTACGGCCTTCTTCAGATCGCCCATAACTGCCGGGCGCGCAATGAAACCGTCAGGTATAGTAATATTCATCATTACTCCTTGTGTTATATTCGATATGACAATACTGCTATTCGTAATCTAGCTCGACTGTGGTTGCTTGGCGTGTGACTGCTCCTTTGAGAGCAAAGATATGCAGACTACGTCTGTCGTAGTACTTGGTGAAATCTACGAAGTTGCGACTTAGATAGCGGCCGGCTCAGCTTCGCGCACCCAAAAGGAGGAAACCACAACGCTCTTCTTTGGTTACATCATTTGTCATAGTTGCCACCTCCTTATGGGCATGCCTTGCTGGCACTACTTGAGTCCTATCACACCGTAAGAACGATGCGATCCTCATTCCGTCAACCGCAGTATACCAGATGCGCATACCGGCATACAACTTGCCAGTGCTCTTGTTTCTATCTCTTCGTGTCATTCGTGGTGAGTAAGTTCATTCTCTTTCGTCCCGCGCCTCAAGGCTTCTCTCACTCGCCGCCTCTCCTAATCCTTACCCCTTAATCCTTTTCTCATCACCCATCACTCGTCACCCAGTTACTCGTTACTGCTTCACAGCCCGCGTGGCGATAAACGAGTCACAGTACTTGGATATCAGCTCGCCGGGGAACGTGTCCTCGTAAAACCCCGTAATGACGAAACCGGCGTCGATCTGACCACCGATCTGATCCTGCAAGGTATGCCCAAACTCCAGCGGAGCGTGCTTCCCGTAATGCATCGCCCGCTCCTCCTCACTGATGCTCGAAAGCTCGGAATACGGAAGGGAGAAGCGCACCTGCAGAATCCCTTCCTCCTCCTTTGCCGGATCAAACAGGTACGAAATTGGGTTATCAAATCCCGAGATGAGTGCCCCGCCATGACGCAGCACGCGATACGCCTCACGCCACACTGGTCGAACATCGGGAACGAAGCAATTTGAAACTGGATGAGCTATTAGATCGAAGGCCTCATCGGCAAACACCGAAAGATCACGCATGTCTCCCTCAACTGTGAGAATCTTCAGGTGCTCTCGCTCGGCGACCGCCCGATCCTGCGCGAGCTGCTTTGGCGAGTTATCGTACACCGTCACGTTCGCTCCAGCAGCAGCGAGGATCGGCCCCTGCTGCCCACCGCCTGATGCGAGACATAGGACGTCACACCCCAACAACTCAGGGAACCAATCCTTTGGCACAGGCTTCGTTGGGGTGAGAATGATCTCCCACTCGCCTCGCCGGGCGGCGGCGATCACATCCGCACTGACAGGAATCGTCCAAGGGTTGCCGTTTTCCACGTTCTTGTTCCACGTCTCCCTATTGAACGCACGCACGTCGATACTGCGCTTGTTGCCGCTCATGCCGCCTTTTCTCCCACGTACAGGCCACGGCCGGTCAGACCCTCCGGATCATACGTGACGGACAGACCAGCATCTACGAACATTTGTTTCATCTCCTGAATCGTGAACAGCCCCAGCTCGTGGTGCTCGACGACGTGCGTTGTCCCCTCTGAAGTTCCTATCAAGTGGTGCAGGTCAAAGTACGAGATCCGTCCCTTCACGAAGCTCGTATTGACACGTGCGATCTTTAGATTCGGCTCATCGATGAGCATCGCATGCACCGTACCAGCATGCCACGCCTCAGGCGGCAACCACGGCTCGACAATGAGGAGACCGCCCACGACAAGGTGCCTGCTCATACAGGCGATCGCACTTGCGGCAAGCTCGTACGTCTTGGCATACCCTATTGCACTGAACAGACAGGTGACAACGTCGAACCTCTTACCAAGATCGAAGTCTGTCATGTCCGCCTGATGAAACACCACATGAGGGTTTCGCACGCGCGCAATATCGAGCATATCACGTGAGATGTCGAGCCCCTCAACGTCGAATTGATCCTTCAGATACTCGATGTGCCTGCCCGTACCACAGGCAACATCAAGCAACCTCCTATCCTCAGACTGGAGACGCTGATCAATGACCAGCGCGATCTTGCTTGCTTCCCGCTCGTAGTCCTTGAACGAGTGAAGCTCCCGGCCTACAAGGCGGGGCTTCTAAAGGCAACAGCCTCTATCAGAAAAGCTCTAGCTGCTTCGGTGATCGCTCCCGCTCTCGGTGATACTTGATATACCTGCGGATAATGTCCGCTG
>JALTFO010000137.1 GCA_027007005.1 Candidatus Bipolaricaulota bacterium
CACCACCCCGAGCGCGCCACCCGTTGTCTCCAATCCTGGAGCCGTCGGCACGCGCGAAGAGACCTCGATGAAGATGCGGTAGGGAAGGCGATCGATCCCCTCGATGAAAGCGAGGAGCCCATCCAGACCCGCGACGTTGCTGATCTCCATCGGGTCGATGAGCATGGTCGTCGTCCCGCGCGGCACGATCACCTCAGCGAGGGCCGGTGGAGTAAGGAGGGTCGTCTCGATGTGCACGTGTGCATCGATCAATCCGGGAATCGCGTAGCTGTGCTCACCGTCGATCACCTTCGCAGGGGCACTCTTTGGCAGCGTAGATGAGATCGTGACCACGCGGCCGTTCTTGACCCCGATGTTCGCCGGCGTGATCTCGCCGCTGTATACGTTGACAAGCTGCACATCCCTAACCAAGACATCGAGCGCTTCGCGGTCGTACGCCGCGCGTATCTCCTCTTTCAGTTCACTCAATCTCTTCATCTCGCGCACTTCCAACTAAAATCGCCCCCTACCGTTTTTCACTCTTGCAGCCTGTACTCATGCAACGTAGCTACCTGTGTAGATCATCGCGTGTCCAGGTGCGACCACAAGGATCAGACCCGTACTTCATCAAGCGCTCCACTTCCTCACGCGATGGAAGAGAAGGCTGCGCTCCCTTCTTGGTGGCCGCCAGAGCACCAGCGGCATTTGCCCAGCAAATCGCCTCTTTCAACGGTTTCCCCTCGGCAAGAGCAACGGCCAATGCACCATTGAACGCGTCCCCAGCCGCGGTTGTGTCTATCGCATCGACCAAGAAAGGGGAAGAGCGGTATGTGTGCTCGTGGTCGATCACGTACGATCCCTGATCTCCGCACTTACAAGCAACATGCTTCACCCCGCGGTCAAGCAGTCGGCGTGCAGCCACCTTAACTTCGCTTTCTCCGGTTAAGTCAAATAATTCTCCGTTATTTGGAGTTAGTATATCGATTCGCTCCAAAAACAGAGACGAGAGGTCTTGCGCTGGCGCAGGGTCAAGGATAACCATGGGCCGCCCCGCTGGCAGTTGGCGCAGCAGATAGTCGATTGTTGTTAGCGGGATTTCCAGCTGCAACAAGAGTACCTTCGCCTGGACAATTACGGAAAGAACATCGTCCACGTACGAGACATCCACTCGGCCGTTTGCTCCTGGAACGCAGGCAATGACATTCTCTCCTTTCTCGCTCACCAATATACTGGCAATCCCAGAAGAGCAACCACTTTCTCTCTCCACCTTGGAAATGTCTATTCCATTCTCGGCAAGCTTATCCAGGAGTTCGTCCCCAAGAGAGTCAGTGCCTACCTTTCCGAACATGGCGGTAGGGACACCCAAGCGAGCCGCACCCACTGCCTGGTTCGCTCCCTTGCCTCCGGGATAGCGATTGAATCTTCGACCGAGTACAGTCTCTCCCGGGTGCGGCAAGTGCGCCACTTCGCTGACGAGGTCCATGTTGATGCTCCCAAGTACAGCAATCGTTGTCCCTCGATTTCTGGGAGTGGATGTATCCATCATTTCATGATCACTACTAGCCTAATTGTGCATGCATGATATTTATGCTTAAATAGAGACCTGTCCTTAGTAGAAATCAAGGCTACGTTTTTCATATTCTGTCCTTTATTTTCCATTTCCCTTAGCCAACGTGAGCGTGGCTGGAACGTGTGCCCCAGCCACTGGCAACCGAAGCATATGCTCTATGGGGCCCCAAAGTGCTTTTCTGCAGCGGTAAATGCTCGATCAAAGATCTCAATTGCACGATCAATCGTGCTCTTCCGTATGGTCAGTGGCGGAATCAACTGAAATCGGTTGTGGAAATAGCCTCCTTTCTCAAAGACCATTCCTTCTCTTACACACTCATCGCGGATGAAGGCTGCTTCCTCCGACGCAGGTTCCCTGGTCTCGCGGTCGCGGACGAGTTCTAAACCGATATAGATTCCCCGAGAATTAATGTGCCCAATGAGGTGATGACGAGTCTGTAGCGCCTCTAGCGCATGAACGAAGTATTCTCCTCGTTCTCGTACCGCGGCCAGGAAGCTGTCTTGAGAAACAATCTCTAGCACTTTATTGCCAGCAGCGCAGGCCAACACATTGCCTGCCTGAGTGGAGACATGTGCTCCTGGCCCCCAGCTCTCCAATATCTCTGCTCTAGCAACAACAGCAGAGAGTGGCAGCCCTCCCCCCAGCGCTTTGGACGTGAGAAGCATATCGACCTGCACTTCTTCCCAATCAGTGGCCCACAGCTTGCCTGTTCGGCCAAGCCCAGACTGAATCTCGTCGACGATCAGTAGAATACCGTACTTATCAGCTAAACGGCGCAGCAAACGTAGGTATCCCGGACTGGGAATAATGTAGCCAGCTGAGCTTTGGAACGGTTC
>JALTFO010000138.1 GCA_027007005.1 Candidatus Bipolaricaulota bacterium
GGTAGTCATCGTGCAGCAGTACCTGTGTAGACCCCTCAACCTCCGGCCACAGGGCAAGGGGGCAACGCATGAATGCGTTCGGGATCTCCTTCACCAGCGCCCGGGGGATAAATCCCGTCATCTGCCCAAGATTGGAGCTTCCGAAGCACCCGTTTATCCCAGTCGTACGACCGAATTTCTCGTGCTGCATCCTCACCGTCTTGCGCGCCGGTTCAGTGGCGATTTCCTCTACTGGTTTTCTTACAAACATCGATCTTCTCCTTTTATATAATACACTAGTTACTTGGCAGTGGTTGCGTTCAACCGTTCAACCAGACCGCTTGCCCGTTGGATCATAACTACCTCAGTAACACTTAGCACGGGGATTAGCGTATTGTACACTGTGCCGTAGTCGTGCAGGTAGTTAACTAACCGCTCTATCTTTTCCTTCGGCTCCTGCGTTGTCAGGACAAGCTGATAGCTGATGGATGCGATGCGCGGTGGGCTGTCCTGCCGCATACCCGTTACTTGTACACGTGCGGCATCGATCATCAGGTGCATCTTTGGAGCAAGCTTGCTGATGTTCTTCAGCAGGCACCCCCCAAATGCGGCCAGGAGTAACTCGGCAGGGTTAAGCAAGTCAGGACTTACATCACGGGAGATGTCAAGCTTAACTTCCTCTGCTTTGCCTGTAGCCTGTGCTTTCCCGCTGGTGTCGGTGAGTTTCGTCAATGAAACAGTGTATGTCAGCATCTACGCCCGCCCATATTTCGGTTTTGCATTATTGCATATCTTTGCAACAATGCACGCGAAGTTTACTCCCCAACCGATGTAACGTCAACCATGCATAGGCTTCCTACCCGGCTCGAAACAGGTCGCCCTTGGCAGCGTGTACGACGGTATTCACAAGCGTAATGGTCCACAGTGCAAACAGAAGGAAATAGAGTGACAGCCCAATGTAATCGACGAGCGGCGAGAAGACCTGTCCAACCGCGTGGCTAGCCGCAACATATGCACCCAAAGGAAACGTAAACGCCCACCAGGACATGGCGTAGGGGAGCTTCAGCCGTCGGATGTAATGGATGGTCAACATGATTGCCATCCCCACCCACCAGATTCCGAATCCCCACAATAGAAACCCGAACAAGTAGGTCGGCGACTGATTCGCGGCGCCTGCCCCGTGAGGGGCCAGGTTGTACAGGGCGATGATTGTTGCGCCAATCGGCCCGAGGTTGATCCAGATCGTGGGGGCGAGGACGTTTGGCAGAGGATGGTGGATGATGAACCGATACATGGACACTGCAAGAAGCGCTAGGTAGATGAAGAAACCGGCTCCCAGCCCGAAGTAGTTGGCGAAGATGATCCACTCATCGGCCCATCCGCTGAAATGACCAATGAGAGAGCTACCTACGATGGGCACGACGAGTAGCGCCACCGGCGGGATGAACATGGCCGGGCTGATGTGATCGAGGGTGACGTGCTCTCCCTTAAACGTGATGTAGGGAACCAGGAAGGAAAAGACAACCGTGATAGCGCTTCCCACTACCCACATCCACAGGCCAACGGTGAACATCTTATCGATCAGCATGAAGTTCGAACCGAGAATGACAATTGCCGCGGGGAAAGTGGGGTAGAAGTTGGCGTTGATCGGGTGGTTTAGATCCTGCAGCGCCTCCTTTCGATAGAACAACCAACGCAGGATCCAAGGGGTGAGAAAGAAAGCGAACAAGACTGCATTGATGTAGAACAATACCTGCCCTACCTCACGCAAGGCAGGGATATAGGTTGCGTAGGAAATACTTGTCGTGACCAAGATTCCGGTCCCCATTATCACTGCGAACCATGCCGGGCTGAAATTGCGGACCGGATTTACGGAATCATTCACTTCTACTGCTGGATTATTGAGATCTTCATTCATTGTTCCCCCTTCATTTCAGCTTCCAAGAGATGCAGCAGATCGGCAACTTTGGGAGATGATATATGCCAATAGACACGCACTCCGTCACGGCGCGGTATGATCAATCTAGCTCGGCGGAGCGCATTCAAGTGCCGCGATATCCCGGACTGATCAAGCTGAAAATGTGGTGCTATCTCGCAACCGCAGAGCTCTCCCTTGGAAAGGAGTCGCAGAATCTGAATCCGATACGGATGGGCAAGGGCCTGGCCGATCTCGGCGATCCTCTCATCAAGCGGACTGCGCATGTTGTTGTTATCCATTCGTTAATGCACCCAAGCGAAATACTACATGCAATTGTGCTTCTGTCAATGGCAGCAAGGGTGATCCTGAATCCGTGCAAGTATGAAGGAGTCACCGGTTGAGAGGACAACAACTGGTCGTTGACTCTACAAGTGCCGAACCTCAAGAATAGTCAGCTATTTCTTAGCCGGGCAGATGGTGCGGTAGGGACAGTAGGTGCAGGCAAAGTAGCTCGGTTCGGCAGGGAAGCGCTCGGCGCGGATTCCACCTGCTGCTTTCTCGATCTCCGCACGCGCTTTGTCCAGCGCCTTCTCGGTCGGGGCAACCCTTCCGATAAACAGCTTCGGCGTGAGGAAGCGCAGTTCAAGCGCCGCGGGGAGTGCCTTAAACAGGTGCTCATAAGCCAGAGCGTAGATCGCCAGTTGCCGGCTTGCTTTTGTTTTCTTGTCCGCGTCTTGTTGGTTCTTCACCTGCGATGTCTTGTAGTCGATGATTAGCCCGTCTTGCGGACTATCGACGTCTGGAATGTCGATGCGATCGAATACTCCCACGACCTTCACCCCGCCATCGACAAACGAGAAGTGCTGCTCGATGTAGGTTGGGGTCGATTCCTCTGCCTGGGCGTGTGCGTAGAACTCGGCGAGCGCCTGCAATCCCTCCTGGTAGCGCAGCTCTTCGTGCTCGCGGGTAAGGAATCCCTCCGTTTGCCACGCCTTGCGAAACGCTTCTTGCACCTCGGCAAGCGAGATCTCCTCCCCCACGTGCCGCGCGGTGTTATAGCGCTTGATCGCTTGGTGAATTGCACTTCCGTAGATGACAGAGTGATGCTGGCGAATCGGGACCTTGAGGATGTGGATGTAGCGGTACTTTAGCGGGCAGGTGAGGTAGTCGTCGATCTTCTTGTTGCTCAACACGAGCATCTCTTCACCGCGTGGGATGAGGACGAGGTCGTCGCCATTCGATGTCTTCTCTTCGACTTCCACCGGCTGCTTTCCGCGCCTATTGATGGAGGCCATCGGCGAGCTCTTTACTACGTTGAGATCCGCTGGTGCGAGGTCGAGCGCTTCGGAGACGAACTGGCTCGGCTTGCGCGGGCGCTTGCCGCCGTAGTCCTTGGCGCTCGTCAGGTACAGCTCCTCCTTAGCTCGGGTCATCCCCACGTAGAACAGGCGCCGCTCCTCCTGCTTGTGGAAATCGGACTCCGCTCCGGGGAGGATGTCCTTGATCAGCCCGTCGGGGAGCGGGATCGCATCGCGGCGATGGGCCGATGGGAAGCGCCCCGACACCAGGCCGACGAGGAAGACAACGGGAAACTCCAGCCCCTTGGCTTGATGGATGGTGAGGACGTTCACGGCATCCTCGTCCCAGTCCGCCTCGCCGACGGGTGGGTTGTCACCAGCATCAATAAGGGAGTCGAGGTAGTCGATGAACCAGGGGACGCGGTCGTACTTGGCCACGCGCGAGAAGCGCTCGATGATGGAGAAGAACTTGGCGATGTTTTGCACCTTGAGCGCGTCCTGCGGGTCCTCTGAATTGGAGAGTGACTCTATCGTTCCTGTGCGCTCGGTCAGGTAGTGATAGAGGACTTCGCCGGTCTTCTCCTGCGCCGCTAGGGAGAGCATCGTCGCCAGGTCGTCGGCCAAGCTAGTCATTGCTTCCCGCCCCTCTGCCGAGAGGCCGAGGAACTCATCGCTCTTCGCTGCCACGCGGAACACCTCAAACAGGCTCTTGTTCCTCCGGCGCGAGTAGCTCGTGGCAAAGGCCAAGTCTTCGGCAGGGACGTTGTAGAACGAGGAGCTGGCCACGTAGTGGAAGGACATGTTATCACGCGGGTCAGAGAGGATGCGCAGGAAGGCGATGAGCGTTTTGATCTCTTCTCGATCGTACAGGCCGCGGCTCCCAGAAAAGTGCCACGGGATGTGCAGCAGGTTCAGCGCCTGCAGGAAACTGTCGGCCTGAGCGTTGCTGCGCACGAGGATTGCGTAGTCGCGATACGCTCGCCCAGACTTTACACCGCTCGCGACCGCTTCGGCGACGAAGTCGCACTCGTCGTCGATCTCCTGAAAGTGCTGCTGCCCTACCGGCATCCCATCTCCGGCCACGGCGTGCAGGCGCTTCTCGATCCCTTCGCGCACCTCCAGCCGATCGGGGTTGTTGTACTGGATCAGGCGATAGGCCGAGTCGAGGATCTGCTGGGTGGAGCGGTAGTTCTCCACAAGAACGATCAAGTCTGAGTCTGAATACTCGCTGCGAAACCCGAGGATGTTGCTGATCGCCGCACCACGGAACTTGTAGATTGATTGGTCATCGTCTCCGCACACGGTCAGGTTGCGGTCCCCCGCGAGGAGCTTCAATAGCTCGAACTGGGCGTAGTTTGTGTCCTGAAACTCATCGACGAGGATGTAACGGAACCGGTCTTGGTAGCGCTTGCACACGAGCGGGTGCTCACGCAGTAGCTTCAACGTCAGCGTGATCAGATCGCCGAAGTCGACGAAGCCGTTCTCCGCCATCAGACGTTGATACGCTGCATACGTCTGAGCAAGCTCGGTCTGATCGGCGATCTCCTCGCGCCGTAGCATAATCTCTTCATCGTCCAGATCCTCATCGACCTCCGATGCAAGCTTCTCGGCATAGGTGAGATACTCCTCGGAGGTAACGTCCTCGTCCTTGGCGCGCGAAAAGAGCTTGAGGATCGCCGATAGGTGTTTCACCGGGTTACCCAGCGGTCGGAAGCGTTTAAGCGGTAGCTCGAACAAATGGTCCTTGAGAAAGATCACCTGCTCGGCCTCGGTGAGGATCTGATAGTCGGGCGAGAGACCGAGCAAGATCGCGTTCTCGCGCAAGATGGAGTCGCAGAACGAGTGGAAGGTGCCGATCTTCGCCTCGATGTAGCCGTAGGGGACGAGGAGATCGACGCGCTCCTCCATCTCCGCTGCCGCCCGCTCAGTGAACGTAAGAGCAAGGATCTCCGCCGGCTTGGCGCGCTTCTCGGCGATCAGCCAAGCGATGCGCCGCGTGATCACCGTCGTCTTTCCCGTTCCAACGCCGGCCAGAACCAAAAGCGGCCCCTCGCCGTGGGTGACGGCGGCGCGTTGCTGCTCGTTCAGATCGGAGAGGAGGTCATCGCTCATTTCGCACATAAGTATAGGGCTGAGGCCAGGAATTGTCATTACGCACTATCCGTGCTATGATGGGGAGAGGTGATAGTAATGAAGAGAAAACACGCCTTTCTTGGGATTCTTCTCGTCGGCGCAATTGCCCTTCTGACAGGGTGTATGACGCAGAACGTTGCGCCGACGGCGAGCTTCACTGCCGATCCAACGAGCGGCCAGGCTCCGCTTGGGGTGTCGTTCGATGCATCTGGTTCGAGCGATCCTGACGGCACGATCGCATCATACACTTGGAACTTCGGAGATGGCCAGAACGGTTCTGGCGTGAGCGGTTCCCATATCTACGCAAATGCAGGAACATTCACTGTAATCCTCACAGTGATCGACAATGGCGGGTTGATGTCAACAGCATCACAGACGATCACGGTGACCGCACCGGCGAACGCTTCCCCGACAGCCGCGTTTACAGCCACGCCAGAGGACGGCACTCCGCCGTTGACCGTGATATTCAACGCTGCCACGTCGGAGGACTCCGATGGGACGATAGCTACCTATGATTGGGACTTCGGCGATGGTACCGCTCACGAGCACGGTGTCGCTGTGACGCATACCTATCTGTCAGCCGGCTCGTATGCGGCAATCCTCACCGTTACCGACAACGGCGGTGCGCAGGACACGGTCACTCACACGATCACTGTAAACGCTATCGGAAACTTCATTCCCACGGCTAGTTTCACCACCGATCCATTATTGAATACAGTCTTCGCCTACCCTCCAATTACGATTGACTTTGACGCCAGTGCGTCGAGCGACACAGACGGGACGATCGCCTCCTACAACTGGATTTTCGGTGACGGCGACACGGCAACGGGAGTGACGCCCTCTCACACATATACTACTTCCGGGAAGTTCACCATCATCCTGACGGTGATCGACAATGATGGAGCACCAGCTTCTACGACCAAGTCGATCACGATACTCAACTTGACACCAATCGGACCAATCCTGCAACCGATTCTGATCCCCAGCATTTAGGGTGATTTGATCAAGCTCCAGACGGAGAGATTGCGTCGAGGATCGCTGGGAGGAACTGAGGAAGATCGCGTGGTGTGCGCGATGTGATCAGATTGCCGTCGACGACGACCGGCTCATCTACCCACTCGGCGTTTGCGGCGAGGAGATCGTCGCGGATCGAGCGGTAGGAGGTGAGACGCCTACCGGAGACGATGCCGGCGGAGATGAGGACGGATCCGGCGTGACAGATCGCGGCGACAATAATGCCACTTTCGTCTGCCCGGCGGATGAGGTCCAGCGCCTCTTCATGCAGCCGCAGCTTATCGGGAGCCAATCCTCCTGGTATAACGACCGCACGCACGTTCTTCAGATCAACGTCGGAGAACGAGCGTGTGGCGGTCACTGTGATCCCGTGCTTACCTGCGTAGACATGCCCTGACTGCTTCCCCACGATCTCCACAACCAGTCCCGCCTCAAGGAAGCGGTAGTAAGGGACCCACAACTCAAACTCCTCGTATCCCTCTTCGACGAGAATACACACTGCATTCATAAAGTCCTCCTTATTCTTAGACTGACTGTACCGGCCAAACCACGATAAGACAACAAAGAGAGCGCATCAGAGGTACAGCACAAGGGCTAGCTGGCTTACGACGAATGAGCACAAGAGCACGCCGTTTTGAGACGAAAGGAAGTGATGTTGTTGTTGTTATCGCCTGTGTCGCCCGCTAGGATATCAAGCATGATCGACGCGCATAGCGACTTGAGAGATCGCTGCAAGTAGCTTCGTTAACACCAATAGGGAGGACCGAATGAATGCAATGCTTCTGGTAATAATGATCGCCGTAGGTGGCGGGGCGGCCATCAGCTTCCAATCCCTGTTTTCAGGTGTGATTGGTGAGAAGCTAGGGATCATAGAGAGCGTATTCATCGTTCACCTTGGTGGGCTCCTGCTCGCTGGTACGCTCCTGTTAGCCATAGGCGGAGGGAACATCGCCTCCTGGCGCAGCGTGCCATGGTACGCCCTGTGTGCGGGATTTATCGGGGTGGCGATCGTTGCCTCAATTAGCTATGCCGTCCCACGCCTCGGTCTGGCCACGACTCTTACTGTCACCATCGTCTCCCAGTTGATTATCGGTGCGATCATCGACAACTTCGGCCTCCTCGGAGCGACACACCATCCTCTCGACCCCTCCCGCGTCATCGGGATAATGATTCTGTTTCTTGGTACTTGGCTCGTAATCCGATAACACGAGGCAAGAGGATGAAGCACGGATCCGCAAGGGTCGATCTTCCCGTTCCAGTTGCCCACTGAGGATGGTTGGGATAGGATCTGCGGCATGATCGGCACGTGGATCAACATAGGAACGATTATTCTCGGCAGCATGATTGGGATCGCCGGCGGGGCACGCATCTCTAAACGGATGGCCAAGTTTGCCACCTCGACGATCGGGCTGGTGACACTCGTTGTGGGAATCAAGCTTTCGTTGGAAACGCAAAACGTTCTCATCATGTTGATCTCGCTTCTAGTGGGCGGCGCGCTCGGTACCGCAGCAAAGATTGAGGCTCGCCTAGCATCGCTCGGCGAGCAATTGCAGAAGCACTTTCCTGCTCTGGCATCGCGCGGCTCGCTGCCACAGGGGTTTGTAAGTGCCAGCCTGCTGTTCTGCGTTGGACCAATGTCGATCCTCGGTGCGTTGCGCGATGGGCTGTACGGAGATTGGCAGCTTCTCGGCTTGAAGGCGGTGATGGACGGGATATCTTCGATCTTCCTGGTTGCCGGCCTTGGTCCAGGTGTGGTTCTCTCGGTCTTCGTTGTCCTCATCTACCAGGGAGGGATCAGCCTCATCGCACATCTGTTCACCTCTTCAATTAGCGCAACTGCCCTTGCTCAATCTCCATTCCTGGCTGAACTCGACGCGGTGGGCGGGGTGATTCTGATCGTTCTGTCGTTGAAGCTTCTTGAGTTACGCGACTTGCGAGCTGGAAACCTGCTTCCAGCGTTAGCCGCTGCGCCGCTCCTCGTCCTCCTTGCACGTCTGGTGAGTGGGTGACAGAGTTGATCTCCCCACATGCTGTCCTCGAACGGATAAGGACGCTGCGCGATCGCTACGATCGCCGCTTGTGGACGCTGTTTGCCGTGCGCATGATCGTCTCTATCGGTTTCGGCGCCGCAATGCCGTTTGTCAGCATCTATCTCTACCGCGAACTTGGACTATCGATGAAGGCTGTGGGGACGATCATGCTTTTCTCGGCCCTCATCAGCTCCGCAGGGCGGATCATCGGTGGTGAAATCGCTGATAGAATCGGCCGCAAGCCTTTGATTGCTGTGACGCTGGGAGTACGCACACTCTTCTTTCTGTTGATGTCTTACGTGATCTACATCCGCACCTCGTACGTCGCTGTTGCCCTCACATTCCTAGCGATCAGATTCCTGGGAGCGGTGATGCAGCCCGGGATCAGCGCGATGGTAGCCGACATAGTACCGCAGGAGCGACGCGTAGAGGCATTTGGAATCCTGCGCATTGGGGGAAACGCCGGTTGGGCGATTGGCCCAGCAATCGGTGGTTTCTTGATCATCATCTCATACTGGTCGCTATTCCTCGTCACCGCCGCTGCCAGCCTTGTTGGCACGCTACTTGTCCTCCTGTTCATTGAGGAGTCAAGCCACAGGCTTGCCACCGAGCGATTCGAACT
Organism: Candidatus Bipolaricaulota bacterium; assembly: GCA_027007005.1. Lineage (GTDB taxonomy): Bacteria > Bipolaricaulota > Bipolaricaulia > UBA7950 > UBA9294 > M55B144. Next base: position 8,995 of record JALTFO010000138.1, read on the forward strand.
GTCAAAGGTTCTCGACGTCGGGCGCGACAGGCGGTTCCTCGTGTTCTGTGGATTCAGCTTCCTGCTGTTCTTGGTGATGGGGCAGTTTGCCAGCACGCTCTCCGTCTTTGCCACGGCCTTCGTCGGGATTTCGGATGTGCAGCTCGGTTTTCTCTATACCCTAAACGGGATTATCGTTGTCCTCTTCCAATGGCCAGCCGCCCTCCTCGGAGGGAAGATCGGAACGCGCAAGGCCCTCACCCTGGGCGCGGTCCTGTTCGGAGCTGGGTACTTCACAGTTGGCCTTGCGCCATCCTTTTATTTCTTGCTGGGGTCAATGGTCTTGATTACGCTTGGGGAAGTTACGTTCTCCCCAAGCGCAACGACTGCCGTTGCCAACAGCGCGACAGAGGGAAAGATGGGTCGCTACATGGGCTTCTTCGGCCTCGCCGAGGCATTTGGATGGTCAGCAGGGCCATTCATCGGCGGCTGGCTCCTCGATTACTTTGGGAACGAACCGCTCATACTGTGGGGAGCGATCGCTGCTATTGCTGCCATCGCAGCGATCGGATTCCACCACTCTCGACAAAGTACAACGCAAGCCGCTTAGCTAAGTACCTTCTTAAACGCTGCTTCCAGGATATCCATCCCTTCATCGATTTGCTCATCGGTGATTACCAGTGACACAAGCACTCGGAGAACATTCCCGCGTAACCCCGCGGTGGGGAAGATCGCCCCATCACGCAGCGCAGCCTGGGCAATCTGCGAGGTGATCTCACCGGCTGGTTCTTTCGTCGAGCGATCCTTTACAAGCTCCATTGCGACCATTGCCCCCAGCCCACGCACATCACCCACGATGTCAAACCGTGCTTTCATCGCGTTGAACCGCGCCTTAATCCGCTCACCAACGTGGTCTGCCCGCGCCAGCAGGTTCTCCTCGTCGATTGCCTTGATGACCTCAATTCCAGCGCGACAGGCAAGCGGGTTTCCAGCATATGTTCCACCGATCCCGCTCGACACGGGAGCATCCATGATCTCTGCCTTTCCCACGACGCCCGACAAGGGAAGACCGGCAGCGAGCGATTTGGCAACGCAGATCAGATCTGGCTCGATCCCGAAGTGCTCGTAGGCGAAGAACTTGCCCGTGCGGCCGATTCCAGACTGCACCTCATCCACAGCGAGGACAAACCCGTACTTATCCGCCAGATCGCGCATCGCTGGCAGGAACCAGGCTGGAGGCACGAGGAACCCGCCCTCACCGATCACCGGCTCGACGACCATCACCGCCACATCGGAGGGATCAACAAGCCCTAGGAGCGCTTGCTCTATGTCACTTGCTGAGATGTTCTTACGGTAGGTGTAGGGATAGGGGAGGCGATAGACATCGCTAGCGAAAGGTCCAAATCCTGCCTTGTACGGCATCGCCTTGTGCGTCATCGTCATCGTGAGGAGTGTCCGCCCGTGGAAGGCGTTCTCGAAGACAAGAACAGCGTCGCGTTTGGTGTAGGCCCGCGCTATCTTGACTGCATTCTCCACCGCCTCGGCACCGCTGTTGAAGAATGCCGCCTTGTACGGACCGGCCCCGGGAACGTGCTTGCAGAGAAGACGTGCCAGCTCGGCTAGGGGTGCGTAGGGAACAGCGGTAAAGTCGGTATGCAGGAAGTGATCTATCTGATCCTTCAATGCGGCCACAACACGTTCATGGCGCTGACCGACATTCAGACAGCCCCAGCCACCGGAGAAGTCGACGAAACGGTTGCCATCAAGATCCTCGATGATCGCTCCCTGGCTCTCCTTGATGATGAATGGAGCATAGGTAGCAATTGGAGCAGCGACATACTTCTCCTTCTCAGCAAAGACAGCGGCCGACCTTGGGCCGGGAAGCTCTGTTTCGATACGTGTGAAACGTCGGTTGATCATATTCCCCCCTATGTTAGACAGTGATTGCGCCGGAATGGTACCAAACAGAAGGCTCCAAGCGCAACAGACTGAGACGCCGTAGTATTGCTCGTCATGCTGTGAACCTTCTACCAGCAGTTCTTGGCCAATCGCAGATTGGCTCAGCATCCCAAAGCCACAAATCAGATGCTGAGGTAGGCGCTTACTTGTTCCTCCCCTGATTGAAGGATAATCTGAGTCCAACATGGACGAATCAGAAGACACCCTTGCTAAGGTCACAATGGCTATCAGTGAGCAACTCGGTCAGCACAAGCACGGATGCATCATCATCCATGGCGCTATCGGAGAGGGGAAGACGCGCTTCGGCGAACGGCTCGTGATCGCACTTCGGGAAAGCAACATCAAGGTAGGGGGAATCATCAGCCCGCGCATCCTAAGCGGGAATGATACGATCGGCTACCGCGTGCGCGATATCGACACTGGCGGAGAACGGCTGCTCGCCACTATGAATCCACCTGGGGTTCGCGTCGGAAAGTTCTACCTATTGCAGAATGCTCTCGACTTCGTCCGTAAAGCGATCGAGAGCGCTGCTGTTGCCGCACAGGTTGTTCTCCTCGATGAGGTAGGACGCCTCGAGCTCGACGACAAAGGACATGCCACCGCCCTGCGAGCGCTACTACGATCAGAAACTATCCCTGTCCTGTTCGTGCGCAGCAAGTTCGTGCAACGGGTGATCCAGAAATTCTCCATCTTAGATCACGCGGAGTTCCCCGTCGATCGCTCGCATGTGGTAAGATAGATGAGGGAGTGATCGAAATGCAGTGGCTTGCTTTAATAGTTGGGATCATCGTCGGCGCGATCGTTGGCTTCCTCGTGGCGCGGCTGCGCGCAAGCGAGCGCATATCATCGCTACAGGTGCAGCTCAGCGGAAGAGAACAGGAGCTCCTTACCCTGAAACAGTTAAACGCGGAAAAGTCAGAGTGGGTAGAGGCTGCGGAGAAGCAACTGCGCGAGGCGTTCGACTCTCTGGCCGGCAAGGCATTGGAGACAAACTCCGATCGCTTCCTCAAGCAGGCACACGAACAACTAAGCGCCCTCTTGACGCAGGTACGCGGGGACTGGGGGACGCACAAGGAACAGCTCAAGAACCTCGTCGAACCGCTGGGAAAGACGCTAGAGAAGATGGATGTGCAGGTGCGGGCGCTGGAAGAGAAACGCGCCGGTGCGTACAAGAGCCTCGAAAAGCACCTGCAACAGCTCGGAGCGGATCAGACGCAACTGCGGGACTCAACTATCAAGCTGGAGCAGGCGCTTAAGTCATCGACCGTGCGTGGCCGCTGGGGCGAGCTGCAGCTGCGGCGAGTGATGGAGCTAGCTGGGATGAACGATCACATCGACTTTGATGAACAGGTGTCAACCGACGAGGGCCGACCCGACGTGATCGTTCACCTTCCAAACAATGGCTTCCTCCCTGTGGACGCGAAGGCCCCGATGGCATCCTACTTCGACGCGCTCAACGCCGAAGGCGACGAGCAGCGCAGGCTGCTCACCGCACACGTACAGGCGATGAAGAGCCGCGTTCAAGATCTGGCGAAGAAGGCCTACTGGAATCAATTCGAGCGCGCTCCGGAGATGGTGGTGATGTTCATCCCCAGTGAAGCGAGCCTCTCTGCCGCGTTCTCGCAAGACCCGACCTTGCTGGAATTCGCCATCGAACGGCACGTCTTCGTCGCTGGCCCTGTCCTCCTCCTCGCCCTATTGCGTTCAGTAGCCTACGGCTGGCAACAACAGCAGATCACCGAAAACGCCCGCGAGATCGCGCAGCAGGGAAAGGAACTCTACGAGCGCATCATCAGATTCCTAGAACTGTTCCAGAAGACGGGAAAGGGCCTCGGCCAGGCGGTCGACGCCTACGACAAGGCAGTCGGATCCCTTGAAAGCAGACTCCTGCCATCGGCGCGCAAGTTCAAAGACCTGAACGCAGCGAGCAAAGACCTTCCAGAAATCACGCCACTCGATAAGACCCCGCGACTGCTAGCCTCATCCGAAGACGATTTGGGGTCAGACCTTCATTCTTAGGATTTTAATGAATAGCTGACCTAACATGCGAGAATTGTAAACAAACCAGAGGCTAAAAATCCTAAGAATGAAGGTCTGACCCCAGAAGTTCAATCGGAAAAGGGAGCCAGACTCAGCCCCCTTTTCACTACTACCAGTTGGTAGAAAGGCGGTTACTGATAGTGAGAAGAATGTAAAGGCTGCCTAGATGGATTGTGGCCGCCAGAATCACCTGAGAAAGCGACGCGGGTCACCTTCTGTAACGTGGGACTATGTGACAATCGCCTGCTCACGGCAGCAATTCTTTCGAATTGAGCTCACTCCCTGTAAGATGGTGCTGCCATTCTCTGGGAGGCCAGATGCGCAACTTACATACAGTACTTCACTATTTTGGCATCCTGCTCATCGCCTTCGCCTTTCTACAGGCCGTCCCACTAATCATCAGCGCTGTGTACGCAGAGACGGTCACTTTCCCGGTGCGCATCTACGCTATTCCCGCGGTAATCGCGCTTCTCGTCGGCCTCTTCCTGGTAGCGCTGTTTAAGTCCTCTCCACTGAATGAGGGGACGGCGATGGCGATCGGGGCCCTCGGTTGGTTCGGGCTGTCGTTGATCGGTGCTGTCCCATACTGGCTGGCACTGAAGATTACTTATCTCGATGCGTTCTTCGAGACGGTAAGTGGATTTACAACAACGGGAACAACCTTGTTTGTTGGCCTCGACGGCCTTCCGCACAGTATCCTGTTCTGGCATGCGCTAACCCAGTGGATCGGCGGACTGGGAATCTTCACCCTCTTCCTTGCGATTGCGCTACGCAGTGGAATCTCGCACAACCTGCTGCAAACCGAATCACACAAGGCGACAACAAAACGTTTCTCTCCCGGGATGTTCAGCTCACTGCAGATCCTGTGGGCAATCTATATGGCGCTTACGATTCTGTGCGGCCTCGCGCTGTGGATCGAGGGGATGTCGCCGTTCGACGCCGTCGTCCACGCGCTGACCACGGTCTCCACCGGTGGGTTCTCCTCACACGATGCGAGCATCGCTTACTTCCACCAAAGTGGGTATCACTATGTTGCCATCGACTACACCCTGATCCTGTTCATGTTCCTTGGGGGAACGAGCTTCCTCGTCCATTGGAACCTAATCCGCCGTCGCTTCGCAGCGTTACGCGTGAACATGGAACTTCGCCTATGGGTGTCACTTATCGTTGGGGCAACCCTGATTGTTGCATTCGGAGGCGGAATGCACGCACCGCTTGGCGAGCGGATCCGGGCCTCGCTGTTTCAAGTAGTGTCAATCGCCTCAAGTACTGGATTTGCGACCAAGAACATCGCAGGGAATTTCTTCGGTCCGGCAGCAAAGCAGGTATTTCTCATCCTGATGTTCATCGGCGGGTGCGTCGGTTCGACCTCCGGCGGAGTGAAGGTGTGGCGAATCGGGGTGTTGGGAAAACTGATGCGTCACCAACTGCGCCTCGTCTCCCGCCCATCTCATGAGGTCGTACCCTTTGTCGTCGATGGAGAAGTGATCCGCGACCGCGAGATCCACCGCACAGCAGCTATCTTCTTTGCATGGGTGGCAATAGCCGCAGTAGGAAGCTTGATTACAGGTCTGCTAGCAGGGTTCGGACCGCTGGAGTCATTCTCGGGGATGATCTCAGCATTGGGAAACATTGGGCCTAGCTACATCGATCCGGCGGCGTATGTTAGTATGAACGCAGCAGTAAAAGTATTCTACATCCTGGCGATGGTCGCGGGGAGGCTCGAGCTTCTTCCGCTTCTTCTAATATTCTCCCGCCGGGTGTGGCGTTAGGAGGGAATATGCGTGTAGTCATTGCTGGAGCAGGAATGGCCGGAAGGCGGTTGATCGCTAGGCTCGCAGCAGATCGTCACGATGTCGTCGCAATCGATCTGAGCCGTGACGTGTGCGAGATGGTGAGCGCCAAGCTGGGTGTCTCCGCTATCGCTGGAAATGCAACGGATGTCGCGACGTTGGAAGAGGCTGAGATTAATCGCGCGGACGTTGCGGTGGGGATGATGCGCCAGAGCGCGGACAACTTAGCGTTCTGCCTGCTAGCGAAGAGCGCGGGCGCAAAGCGCATCATCACCCGCATGGCTAACCCCAAGTACTCACACGCCTACAAGCAGGCAGGTGTGACCACGGTGATTGACGTCGTCGGTCTGTTCCTCGATCAGTTAGTGTTGGAGATCGAGCGACCTGAGATCTACGAGATTGCAAGCTTTGCAGGCGGAGCAGGCTCAATTATCCGCGTCACCATTCAGGAAAAGTCACATGTTGTGGGCAAGACCATCCAGGAGATAACCAAAGATCGTCGCTATCCACACGATTGTCTGATAGTTGGGCTCTTTAGTAGTGGTGAGCGTCTTAAGATCCCTCAGGGAGGGGAGCTTGTTCGCGCAGGCGACCAGCTCGTCCTCTCCACCCTTACGGTGAAGGGCAAGGACGTGGCGCAGTTCTTCGAGGCACGAAAAGGCATCTCCTCGATCTTCTCCGGCAAGAAGGGCGAATCTACTCCTCTTGATGTCACGCAGACGCAGGTCGAACTCGACACGGCCTTGGAGGGGACTGAGAAGACGGACGAAAATTCCGTCGAGTAATCGATTACTTTCCAACACTCGGCGGTTGCTTCTCGATCGTTACATCGGAGAAGACCAAGTGCAACGCGATGGAATACGGCGGTTTATTGCTCCCATCCGGCACATCGGAATGCAGAAGGAGCGTAAACTCCGTGCGCTTCAGGTCCGAGAAACCAGCCTTGTCCCGCAGCAACGGACTGTACAAGAGCCCGCTCTGCCGGATTGAGCCGTCGCTCTGCCGCACCGCGTTAGCAACCGACCACTCACCGTGCAAATTTCTATAAACCAAACCTCCATTATTATAGACGTCAAACGTGCTCTTCCCAGCGAGCAGCGCATGCGTCTGTGGAAGGTTAGGATCTCCACCCGTAATATCCCCATTGATATCAACATCCTCTCTCACTTCTGAGGAAGGATCAATCCGAGAAACAATCCTAATCGTACCGGTAAGCTCACCGCTCGATGCGGGATGAAGCGAGCCAGCAGTCTTTCTGGTAGAGATGGAGGCATCGATCGATCCCGTTCCGTCTTTTGAGATCGTGAGGTTGAGGGTACCAGATAGAGTCTGCACCCCTTTCCCATCGTAGCAGAGGTTGTCACCGTACCCGCCGATTACCTCGGGCGATGTTGCGTGCACTGCCCAATCTGAGCTGATCACTAGCGGAGTGGGCTGTTTGCTCGGAAGCATGAAGAAAAGGCCAACCAGTGCCGCAACAACGCCGATAAGGATGAGTATTTTGTAGCTCACTGTCCCTCCGTCATCTAATGGATGAAGTTCGTAGGATCAAACTGTGCGCTGTACGTGACTAGAAGTCAACCTGATGGCAGAGCCCCCGAGCCACGGAACACATGATGAATAAGGACCCATCTTTTTGACTGAGCATCACTAATGCTACTTCGCACAGGAATGATTACAGAGGGACTAACCGCGAAGACCAGCAAGAACCAAAAAGGTCTCCACCGGATGTAGCAATCATGTGTTGCCTCTGTCTCATCACCCATTACTTTAATGCCTGAGCGGTTTTCATCTCTGCGTGGCACATGGGGTTTCTCACCTGCTCTTTGTGTTCACGCAATTGCGGCAGTTGCAGGGGACAAGTGCGTTTCGTATGCTGGGTGACACAGGTGATACTTGTCGGTGGTATGAGACTAGCGGATAGACTCTGCGCTTATCAGGATGAGAGGTGTACAAGTGCTACATAGGGAAGGAATGCTGTGGGGAAACCGTAAGCAGGGTGGTTTTGTCTTTGCTCTGCTTGTCAGTATCTTCTTCTTATCGCTTGCAACTGCTCACCAGACTGCCTTTGCAAACTCTAAGGATTGGCTCTCCCAAGCGGATCATGACTGGATCTCTGCCCACCCAGTGATCACCGTTGCCCCCGATCCAGCTTTTCCGCCCATCGAGTACTTCGGCAAGAAAGGAGAATACCGCGGGCTCGCTGCCGACTACCTGAATCTCATCGCACAAGAGACCGGTCTAAAGTTCAAAGTCATCCACACCAATACCTGGAATGAGGCGCTGCAGAAGGTCGAGAACCACGAGATCGACGCGCTTCCCGCGGCAGCCCAGACCGAAGAGCGCTCCAAGTATCTCTTGTTTTCCAATTCATTGCTCACCCTGCCCGGTGTAATCATCACCAGGGAAGAGGTGAGAAACAATCTTACCCTGGCTGATCTAGCGGGGATGCGTGTGGCAATCGTCCGGGGGTACCTGTGGCAGGAGTTCATCTCCCGTGATCACCCAGAGATCAGCCTTGACCTTGTCCCGAACACACCGACCGGCCTGCACAAAGTCTCGCTTGGAATGGCGGACGCAATGGTGGCGACCCTCCCGGTAGCGATCTACTACATCCAACAACAAGGAATCACAAACCTGCGCGTTGCTGGAGAAAGCGGGTACTTCACGCGCTTGTCGTTTGCCTCGCGCAACGACTGGCCGCAGCTCAACGCGATTATAGACAAAGCCCTTGAACATATTCCACAGAGCGAAAAAAACGTAATTCTAGATAAGTGGGTCAATCTCAAGAACGGATCGCATGTGAGCCGCCTCACTCAATGGCTGATAGTTGGCATTTTGTTGTTTCTGGCCATTTCTGGGCTGGGATTCATGCTGTGGACTGCATTGCTGAAGCGCCAGATCGCTCGCAAGACAGAAACGTTACAAGCAAGCGAGAACAAGTATCGCAGCCTGTTCGAGGAGCTTAGCGATGCCTTGTTTCTGGAGACGATGGACGGGAAGATCTTAGACGTAAACGACAGCGCCTGCAGGCTTCTCAGGTACACACGCGATGAATTGCTGGCGCTTACAGTTCCTGCCCTGTTGCCCGAGAATGCCCCTGCCTATGGGCCGCAGCAGATCGCTCGTATGAAATTCGAGGATGCTCCGCTGGAAACGGTCAATAAGCGCAAGGACGGAACGCTGGTCCCCGTAGAGATCCGAGGCACAACGGTTGAGATGGACGGAGAAGAGCGCCTTCTAATCACCCTCCGCGACATCAGCGCAAGGGTGCATGAGGAGAAAGTGCAGGAAGCGTTACATCAGATCTCAGAGGCAGCCAACGATGTGGAGAGCCTTGAGCATCTCTTCCCAGAAATCCATCGTATCCTGGCACCGGTGATCGACACGACGAACTTCCGCATAGCCCTCTACGACAAAGAGAGCGATCAGATTACAATGCCCTACATGGTGGACGAGTACGATAAGTACATGTCTTTCCTGAGCGGCAAGTCGCTCACTGCCTACGTTATCAAGGAGAACGAGTCGCTATTACTCAATCCGGATAAGAAGAAGAAGTGGACCAACGCTCACGGGTTAAGGCCGGTCGGACACCAGGCCAAGAGTTGGTTGGGTGTGCCGGTACACGCCCATGGGGGGGTCATTGGAGCAATGGCCGTGCAAAGCTATGATGATGGAGTCGTGTACCGTGAGGATGACAGAGCTCTCCTGGAACTTGTTGCCGATCAGATCGGGCTAGCGATCGAACGTAGAAGAGCAGCGGACGCGTTGCGGGCTAGCGAAGAACGGTTCCGCACGGTATTTGACGCTACAACCGATGCCATATTGATCTTCACCTCAGATGGAGTGACTACGTACGCTAACACTGCTGCATGCAAGATGTACGGGTATGAAAGGGAAGAGATGATCGGTCTCTCCGCGGAGAAGCTAATTCACCCAGACTACTTCCACGGGTTTACCAACTTCAGAAAGAACGTCGAAGAGAAGAAGCGTTTTGTCGCCAACTCCGTGAACATCAAGAAGAGCGGAGAAGCGTTTGATGTAGAGATCCATGGAGCGGGCTTCACTCATAATGGCGTGCCCTATCTCGTGTCGATCACGATCGATATTTCGGAGAGATTGGCGGCAGAGCAAGCGCTCGAAGAAACCAAGCGCAAAGTGGAGCGACTCCACGATGTTGCTCAAACACTCGAGGAAGCTAGCAGAGAAGACGATGTCTATCGCGCAACTGTTGAGGCGGCAGAGAAGATCCTCTCGTTTTCGATGTGCACACTCGACATTGTGCAGGCTGGTAAGCTTATCCCGAAGGGATCGTCATCGGGCCTTCCCTTGGATGCAACGCAAGAGACTCCACTTGAAGATGGTGGCTTAGCGGCAAAGACCTACAAGACAGGGAAAACAACGATCTTTGGTTCTCTCAGTGAAGTTCCCGAAGCTCGCCCGACGAGGGAAGAGTTTAGGTCTGGAATCAGTGCCCCGATCAGTGACATCGGGGTCTTCCAGGTCGTCTCAACACACGAGAACGCATTCAACCAACAAGATGTGCACCTACTAGAACTCCTATTAGGCTACACATCGCAGGCAATTAAGAGGATCAGGCTACAACAGCGGCTTCGCGATCAGGCGATGCGTGACCCATTGACGAACGTCTACAACCGCCGCTACTTCAATCAGGTCATCGAGCAAGAGATTGGACGGTCCAAACGTTACGACCATCCGATCGGTTTTCTGATGATTGACATCGATAACTTCAAGCACATCAATGATACTTATGGACATCAGACAGGAGATAAGGTCTTGCAGGCGGTTGCTCAGCTTCTCGTTAAGCAGGTACGCGAGACGGACCTTGTTATCCGCTACGGTGGGGATGAATTCCTGCTTGTTCTCATCGAGACCGATGGAGAGACAGAGACGATCATGCAGCGCATCCAGGCAGCGGTAGAAGAACGGAACCGAACAAACGAAATTGTCCCATTCCCCGTAACTCTCTCCATCGGAAGCGCGCACTGGTCACCCTCGAGCGATCAAACAGTCGAGTATGTCCTTGCTGAAGCGGACAGGAATATGTACATCGCAAAACGGAAGGGATAAAAGATGATGCTAAATCCTGCAATCTGGCAGCATACTTTGTCTAGATAGTGCTGGCTCGTAAAGCTTCAACCCTGCGATAACGCAGGAAAAGGAGGCGATCGAGAAGTTGAAGAGGTTGCTGATTGTTGGCAGCATCGTTGTTATTCTTCTTCTCCTTCTCGGTCTTAGCTTCTCTTTTGCCATCCTTGCCGACACACCAAACACAGTGAGGGTTGGTTCCTACGAGAATCCCCCCAAGATATTCACCGACGAGAACGGAGATGTTGCCGGTTTCTGGTCGGATCTGGTAAACTACATCGCTTCCCAGGAAGGGTGGAATGTGGAGTGGGTACACGGCACATGGGATCAATGCCTGGAGCGATTACGGGAAGGCAAGATCGATGTCATGCCAGACGTTGCCCTTACGGAGGAAAGAAGTCACAAGTATCGTTTCTCGAGTGAAGTTGTGTTGTCAAGCTGGTCACAGGTGTATGTCAGAAAAGATAGCAGAGTAGATTCGATTCTCGACCTGGAGGGGAAGAAGGTCGCGGTTCTGAAAGGGAGTGTCAATGTTGAAGGACCGGGGGGAATAAGGGAACTCGCAAGGAAATTCGGCATAAGCTGCATCTTTGTCGAGGCAGATAGCTATCTCGATGTCTTTCGATTGATTCAGAGCGGCCAGGCTGATGCGGGAGTCACCAACAAAGACTTCGGGGCCGCACACAGTGCCTCCTTCGGCCTTCATGAAACCGCTATCATTTTTCAACCTCTCGATGTCCAGTTTGCATTTCCAATGGAGGGAGTGCTCACACCATATCTCAGCGAGACGATAGACCGGCAGATCAAGGCGCTCAAGCAGGATCCTCATTCTATCTACTACCAGGCCCTGGAGGAACATCTTGGTATGAATCCTCAGGTGAAAACTTTGCGAGCACTCCCGGGATGGGCAAGGGACGCAATGTTGGGGTCTGGGTCGGCGATAGTCCTCTTCTTGGCCGTTGTCTTCGTATTGAGAAGAGAGATCAGAAGGAGAACAGCGTCTCTTCAAGAGAGCGAGGCACGGTATCGCGGAATAGTTCATTATCAGAGCGAGTACATCGACCGCTGGCTTCCCGATGGAACCCTAACGTTTGTAAACGATGCCTGCTGCGAGTACTACGGAAAGACCCGCGAGGAACTGATCGGACATAACTGGATTGAATCCGTCACCCGAGAGGATCGTGATCAAATGCGGGCATATGTCGAGCGTCTGAAGAAGACTATAACCCCAGAAAGTCCCGTTATGACAACGGAACATCGCGAAGTTGCGGCAGACGGGAAAGTACGCTGGATGCAATGGAGCGATCAGGGGCTCTTTGACGCACAGGGCAACCTGATTGAGTTTCAGTCCGTGGGGCGCGACATCACTGAGCGTAAGGAGGCCCAGGAAGAGGAACACCGGCTCTTGCAGCAGCAGGTTGCTGTGAACAAGCTCTCGCTTGCACTGGGCAATTACCTGTCGCTTCAAGACGTCTACGACACCATCTATAAGTACGTGGCCGAGTTGATAGATACAGATGCATTCTACATTTCATCCTACGACAAGAATGAGCAGCTCATCAAAGCAGAGTATGTGCGAGATGAGTATGGGCACGTAGTGGATCCTGCAACTCTCCCACCACTTGTTCTGGAGAAACCCGGTCATGGCACACAAAGCCAGGTCATTCGCTCTGGGAAGTCTATGTACATACCAGACATTCTGGATGCGATGGATAAGATCGGGGAGTCATATGATATAGCTAGCGATGGGACAGTCACCAGGGACACAGTGCCATACGCTGAGCAAGAAGATGTCCCAAGATCAGAGCTCCTCGCTCCTATGCTCCTCAGAGGAGAAGTAACTGGCGTGATCGCGGTTGAGAGCTTACGGGTAGACGCGTATAGGCAATCGGACCTCGATCTACTGTGCGGGCTTGCTAATGTTGCTGCCGTAGCGATAGAGAATGCCCACCTGCAAGAAGGGTTGAAGAAGACGCTAGAGGACACGATTCGTGTTGTCGGCCTGACGACTGAGATGCGCGATCCGTACACCGCCAGACATCAGGAGAGAGTAGCTAAACTTGCGTGTGGCATCGCGCGGCATATGGGCATTAGCGAAGGACGGATCGAGGGACTGCGCGCAGCGGGCTTGATGCATGACATCGGAAAGATCGCCATCCCTGCTGAGATCCTTACAAAGCCGTCGAAATTGAGCGATCTGGAAATGGAATTGATTCGGCGCCACCCAGAAGCAGCCTATGAGATCCTAAAGGACGTCGACTTCCCGTGGCCGATCGCCGATATTGTGCTTCAGCACCATGAGCGGATGGATGGGTCAGGCTATCCGAAAGGGCTCAAGGGGGATCAGATCCTCCTTGAGGCCCGCATCCTCGCCGTCTCTGATGTGGTTGAGGCGATGGCCTCACACCGCCCATATCGTCCGGCACTTGGACTGGACGCTGCATTGGATGAAGTCAAGAAGAACAAGGGCCGGCTGTACGATCCTGATGTGGTCGATGCTTGCCTAACCGTGTTCAAGAATGGCTTCACGTTTAGGC
>JALTFO010000139.1 GCA_027007005.1 Candidatus Bipolaricaulota bacterium
CTTCAAGGTCCCCCGCTACGTCGAGATTGTCGATGAGTTTCCGATGACACAGTCCGGTAAGATTCAGAAATTCCGGTTGCGCGAGATACTGAGTCAAGATCTGAAAGCAGGGAAACTTACCAAACTCAAGCCAAGCAAGAGGTAGCATACACCAATCAGATAGTGAAAATGCTAGGCTAATGTGGGCGGTCTCGCGTATGGCCTAGGGCTGGCTGCTACTTCGTATCAGAGGGATCGGCAAGCGGTTTGTTGGAGTAGAAGACCTTGATCGTCAGTTGAAGCTGCCTCCTGTGGTTGGATTCGTTCAGGTATGATTGCACAACCCCCCAATAGGGGCTTCGATTAACCATCCAGGAGTCTGGTATTGAACCGTAAACTGCAGTTGTCATTCCTTTGATTAGGGGGGCACTGCTCTTATCGCCCACCTCAGAAAATCCCCTCAGGATAGCGACCTCGTAACGCCTCGCTTCCTCAAGGTCAATGCCTGGATCCATATTGGAGATTAGAGGATCCACCGCACACCCGTTCAGTGCATAACAATATGATTCCGCTATAAAAAGGAGTTTTCCATACGTTTCAGAGAAAGGTCTGAAAACATCCCTGATTTGCTTCCTCACATTTGAGGTCATTTCAAGGGTAGAGGCATCATCAGAAGATGCCAGCTTTGGGTAATAGGTAACTGCTACATAGTCCATGTCGCCCCAGGGTATGCCTGTTCTTGAAGGATGCATATTCACTGACTCAAAAATAAGAGGTCCTGCAGTTATACCAGTAGCATAGGATATCTTTCCAGTATAACCCGCCTCCCGGTATTTCTCTATAACTCCCTTGAAGAACTGCCTCAGCTTCCTGCCTCCCTTGTTCTCAATCCCGCCACACTCTCCATTCAGAAAGACGGTGTCAATATCATATTCAACAAAGAATGGGAGATAATGCATAAGCATATTCAGATAGCCCTCTCCATCTTTGCCGTAAAGAAAGCCATCAGTGATCCTAAGCGGGTAATACTTGCCCCAGTAATCCTGCTGTAGCTGACTATCATTTTCGTATGGCTGCTGCCGCATGTCTATGTTAACCTTAAATCCCTCTTCCTTGGCTCTTGAGATGAATCTCTCCAGCAGTCCTGGGGGGGTTGTCAAGCCCCTTGGGTCCCAGGGCCATTCTGCCCCTGGTTCCTCATAGATTGGATGCACAGTGTACCTCCCCTGAGAGTCAGGGGGACCAAACCACCAATAAATGTAAGCGGAGATTGAATTCACACCCAAGCTGGACAGTAATGGAAATTCCTGATCAAGCACTTCATCAAGCTGACTGTAGCTTATAGGACCATTTAAAGGGGCACCCACACTTCGTATCTCAAAAGGAGTTCCGTTTTTGAAATAGATAAGCGCCTCCACCTCTTTCTCCAGAGTCCTGCCATCTCTTGTCTTAATCTCGCACCCGATATCAAGCACATTAGGCCAAACACTCTGTAGTGTGCTCACAGGTGAATCTTTATCCAAGATAGGGAATGTGACTGAATCAGCGGGGTCACCATTCTTGGCAGACCAGGTAACACTCTCAATATTTTCAAGAGGGACAAACCTCGTGGCATCAAGCTTAATCTTTGTTTCATTGTGAAGGGGCAAATCAATACTGGAGTCTGACCAAGTGTAGCTACGGGCGCGGGGTGAGTCGGCAACAAGAGTGAACGTGTATGAATCTACATTGGAATAGAGCAAGAACGTAGCATCACCGCTTTCTTGCGTCTTGCCTGTCTGTTCGCACTTCCAGTGAAAGCTAAGCCTTTCGCTCTGTGTTCCAACATGGTACTGCACGACAAATGGGACCTGCTCCTGCGAGACGGTTCGCGTGATCGTACAGGGAATCGCGTCTCCATCAGCAGCCACGAGCTTCGCCTCAAACGTCTCACTACGCGTATGCGAGATGACTGTGACATTCATCGATCCCGGCACGTCCACCAGCCATTCTGTTTTGAGCACGCTAGCTGATTTCGGTGACCAGGAGAGCCAGAAGGTGTCCCATGTCTTCGCCTCGCTGCCGCTGAATACGAACTCGCTTGCTTTGCCTTCCGGCTCTTGTTTTGTGAATGCTCCACCGAAGCTGGTGATCGTGACCGGTTCGGAGAAGACAATACGGAATGCCTGTGCCGTTACACCGCTATCGTTCGTGTATACCGTGCCAGCAAAGGTCGCGTCGGCAAAACTCCATACAGTGAGCAGCATCACACAAACAAATAGGACTCTTCTTCGCATCACGTTCCCACCTCTTCTTCCCAGCTACATCAATCATCCTACCGTTTTCCACAGTCTCTGACAAGAAAGGACAAACACGGCGCTCAACCTGTGCAGTTACG
>JALTFO010000140.1 GCA_027007005.1 Candidatus Bipolaricaulota bacterium
CCTGGATCCGCGGCTGGGGTGCTGATGTAGAAGTACTGGCGCCGGAAACGTTGCGAGAGCAACTGAAGCGGGAGACGCGGAAGTTAGCGCGGTTGTACGAAATAATGGAACCAACAAAACAATTATTCGCCCATTTCAGAGAAAGAGATAAAGAGTACAAAGAACCCCAATACCTCTTGGATCACCTTACGGCAGTGTCCAATTTAGCTGGCGAATTTGCGGGCAAGATTGGTCTCAAAGATGCAGGCAAGACACTTGGTTTGCTGCATGATCTTGGGAAAGCCAGCCAGGAATTTCAGAACTATCTTCTTTCTGGAGAGGGATTGATTGACCCGGATGGAGATGCTTATGTTGATACCAAAGCCATGAAAGGGAAAATTGATCACTCAACCGCAGGAGCGCAGGTTATTTTCAGCAAGTTGTGGAACCACCATCCCCCGATGGGAAATCTCGCAGCGCAGGTGATGTCTTTGTGTATCGCCTCGCATCATTCTGGCTTGATAGATTGTATTGCGCCTGATGGAACCAATGTGTTCAAGAAACGAATCGAAAAGTCTGATGAGAAAACTCATAAAACTGAGGCTCTTTCCAATTTACAAAACATTGAGAACGACATTAATTATCTACTTGCGAATGGCGTCGATCAGAGTGTGTTGGCAATATTGCGTCAACTCGCCGACGGCGCAGACTCTAAAGACACATTGGCCTTTAAACAAGGTCTGCTGATTCGATTTCTGTTTAGCAGTCTCATTGACGCAGATCGACTTGATACGGCCGACTTCGAATTTCCAGAGAACATTCGTATCAGAAACTACGGTCAATATCCTTCCTGGGGCACATTGATTGCACGCTTAGATCTAAAATTAACGGAATTCGCAAATAATCCGGAAAGGAACCCAGTCGACGAGCTTCGCACTCAGGTTTCTCAAGCTTGCTTCGAGTATGCACAAAAGCCAAAGGGGATATATCAGTTGACCGTCCCCACAGGAGGTGGAAAGACGCTGGCAAGTTTACGATTCGCTCTCAACCATGCAAAAGTTCACAAAATGGATAGAATCTTTTATATCATTCCCTATACTTCAATAATTGATCAAAATGCAGACGAGGTTAGAAAGATTTTGGAAGAGAGGGATAAAAACGGAGGCCTTCTTGATAGAGTTGTATTGGAACACCATTCTAACCTTACGCCTGAAGAAGAAACTCGTCGTCAAAATCTGTTGGCGCAAAATTGGGACGCTCCCATTGTTTTTACAACTCAAGTGCAATTTCTTGAGGCGCTTTTCGGAGCCGGAACGAGAGGCGCACGTCGGATGCACCAATTGGCAAATTCTGTTATCATATTGGACGAAGTGCAAACGGTTCCCATAAAAACCATTCACATGCTGAATGTTGCACTTCGTTTTCTGGTGCATACCTGCGGAGCGTCAGTCGTGCTTTCAACCGCAACGCAACCGCCTCTCGACAAGATCAGTGCAGAGTATCGAACACTTACTATTTCATCAAACCAGCGAATTATTCAAGATGAGAAAGAACTATATGAGAGATTGAAGCGTGTCGAGGTGTTTGACAAACGTAAAACGGGCGGGTGGGAAAATTCTGAAGTAGCAGACCTTGTAGGACAAGCTTTACAGGAAAAAGGCAGTGTGCTGGTCGTTGCCAACACTAAAAAGTCAGCTCGTGCGCTATATCACGCCATAGCAGATAAAAAGGTAGAAAATGTGCTCCTGTGCCATCTTAGCACAAATATGTGCCCGGTACATCGTTTGACGGTGCTGGATGAAATCAAAGAAAAACTGGCAAGGAGAGAACCGATAATTTGTGTCAGCACGCAACTCATTGAAGCAGGTGTGGATATCGACTTTGGGGCAGTCATTCGTTATCTCGCCGGCATGGATTCAATTGCCCAAGCCGCCGGGCGTTGTAACCGGAATGGGAGACAGGATGGCCTTGGTAGCGTTTGGATTGTGAATCCACGAGAGGAGAATATTGAACCGCTAACGGGCATTAAAATCGGAACGCGAATAACGGAACGCATAATGGATGATTTCAGAGATAACCCCGACGGATTTGATAACTGCCGTATTGGATTGAAAGCGATGTCTGCATACTACCAATACTATTTTCATGATCGCCGCGACGAGATGCGCTACAAGGTAAGCAAGGATTCGAGCATTGGTAGGGACGATGACCTGTTTAATTTGCTCTCGCTAAACACCAAATCGGTTAATGATTACCAAAGAACTCACAACGGAAAAGATCCGGCGATTTTCTTTCGGCAAGCCTTTCAATCTGCAGCAAAAGCCTTTCACGTAATCGATTCGCCAACGCAAGGCGTGATTGTTCCCTATGGC
>JALTFO010000141.1 GCA_027007005.1 Candidatus Bipolaricaulota bacterium
CCGCCCCGCAAAGAACGGGGATGAACCTCCCCTCGATCGTCGCCTTGCGGATTGCAGCCACGATCTCCTCTCGTTGTGGAGCCTCCTCATTGAGAAATTTCTCCATCAACGCATCGTTCTGCTCGCTGATCCGCTCGACCATCAGCTCGCGTGCTGCCTGAGCGCGAGAGAGCATCTCCTGTGGGATCTCTTCCTCGCGAATCACCGCACCCTTGGGTGCATCGTCGTAGTAGATTGCCTTCATATCGACAAGGTCGATCACTCCTTGAAAATCCGCCTCTGCACCAATGGGGATGACCACGGGAACAGCGTTAGCTCCAAGCTCACGGTGGATCTCTGCAACCACCCCATCGAAATCCGCACCGACACGATCCATCTTATTTATGAACGCGATTCTTGGCACACGATACTTCTCCGCCTGCCTCCACACCGTCTCCGACTGTGGCTGCACCCCGCTTGCGGCGCAGAACAGGCCGACAGCGCCATCGAGAACGCGCAGACTGCGCTCCACCTCAGCGGTAAAATCGACATGCCCCGGAGTATCGATGATGTTGATTCGATGCCCCTTCCAGACCGCGGTCGTCGCTGCGGAAGTGATTGTGATCCCGCGCTCCTGCTCCTGGGCCATCCAATCCATCGTCGCTTCACCGTCGTGCACCTCACCAATCTTGTGGCTCTTGCCGGTGAAGAAAAGGATTCGTTCCGTTACTGTAGTCTTGCCTGCGTCGATGTGCGCCATCACACCGATATTTCTTACCTTATCAATACTGAATGTCTCCGCCATGATCCCTCCGTAGCCTCTTGTAAATCTCCTCACACTATAACACACAAAGGCAGCCAAAAAACCGCTGCCATACCAAAAAATGCTTGCCTTGACCTCGCTGTAAACAGAAGAATTCGAGTGAACCACTGACTGCCAGGTATGAAAAAGTAAGTTTATCCTAGCCTGTGCACTATGCAAGCCAAAACGGGTGATGATCCCATTCTTGGTTTCCCTTTCGCTCCACATTGTGTTATAAATGCGGGAAAGACAAGATGCAGGGATGTGGCGAAACTGAAAGGTGGATTGCTGAACGCATACCTCAAGACACTGTTTGCGGTTCTAAGCCAGGGCGATGCCCGTGAGGAAAGCTTCTATCCGGCGCTTGCTAAGCAGTTCACGGACTGTGCGCAAGAGCGCGGGCAAGCGAATGTTCGCGTAACCGCGCAACCGAAGAAGACCGAAGGCGGCAATCCTGACTTCCGCGTTTGGGATGGCAAGCAGCACATCATTGGCTACATCGAAGCCAAGCGTCCCGGAGAGAATCTGCAAACAATCGCCGAGAGCGAGCAGCTCAAGCGCTATCGCCGCACGTTTCCCAACCTGATCCTGACCAACTTCACCGAGTTTAGCCTCTATCGAAACGGCGACCTGGTTGATTCAGTACAGATCGCACGGTCGTTCGTTGCCACGAAGCTCGGAGGGGTTCCACCCCTTGAGCACAAGGAGGAGTTTCTTGACCTGATAGCCAAGTTCTTCTCATTTTCTCACCCCAAGCTTTACTCGGCAGAGTCGCTTGCTACAGAGCTTGCCCTCCGCACCAGATTCCTGCGTGATGAGGTAATCACTCGCGAATTGGAGGAGGAGAAGAGCAAAGGTCGGGGAGATCTCCTTGGATTCTACGAGGCGTTCCAGGAGTATCTGATTGGAGGGCTCAAGCTGGAGGACTTTGCAGACCTCTATGCTCAGACGATCACCTATGGCCTGTTCGCCGCACGCGTGCGCAGCAAGGGGGAGTTCACCCGTCGTGCCGCATTCGACGCTATCCCGCACACAATCGGAATTCTGCGCGATCTATTCAGGTTCATATCGCTCGGCGAGCCGCCTGCCTCGCTGGAGTGGATTGTTGATGACATCGTCGAAGTTTTGGCTATAGCGGATGTGGGAGAGATCCTCCATCGCTTCTTTCACGAGGGTAAAGGAGCCGATCCGATCGTCCACTTCTACGAGACGTTCCTCAAGAAGTATGATCCCAAGGAGCGCGAGCGACGCGGAGTCTATTACACGCCGGAGCCGGTTGTCTCCTACATCGTTCGCTCACTACATGCAATCTTGAAGGAGAAGTTCGGTAAAGCCGATGGTCTTGCCGCAGATGGTGTAACTCTCCTCGATCCAGCAGCGGGAACGATGACTTTTATCGCCAAGGCAGCGCAGGTAGCGGTGGATGAGTTTGTCGAAAAGTATGGAGAAGGAAGCCGTGAGAGCTTCTTGCACGATCACGTTCTGGAAAACTTCTACGCATTCGAGTTGATGATGGCCCCATACGCCGTTGGGCACCTGAAGATGTCCTTCTTCCTGGAAGAGCTTGGCTACAAACTGAAGCCTGAAGAACGCGTCAAGTTCTACCTTACCAACACACTGGAGATGGAAGAGTTGTCCGAGGCGAGGCTCCCTGGGCTCTCATCCCTCGCCCATGAATCGCATGAAGCGGGCAAGGTGAAGCAAGAGACCCCGATCCTCGTCATTCTCGGGAATCCGCCGTACTCCGGTCATTCTGCAAACAAGGGCGCGTGGATCCGCGATTTGATTGAAGACTACAAGCAGGTAGATGGAAAGCCTCTTGGAGAGAAGAACCCAAAATGGCTGCAGGACGACTACGTGAAGTTCATCCGGTTTGCCGAATGGAAGATCGCGCAGGCAGGTGAAGGAGTGATCGGGATGATCACCAACCATTCCTACCTCGACAACCCGACCTTCCGCGGGATGCGCCAGCACCTGATGAACACGTTCGACGAGATCTATGTCTTGGATCTGCACGGAAACTCGCTCAAGAAGAAGCGCTGTCCGGATGGCTCCAAGGACGAGAACGTGTTCGACATTCGCCAGGGCGTGGCAGTCGCGTTCTTCGTCAAATGTAGCGTTGCAGCTCGTCTGCAACGTTCTGTTGGATCTGATAAGGAAGATGATGAAGACCGCGTCTTCCACGCTGAACTCTACGGCCTAAGGCAAGCCAAATATAACTGGCTTGATGTGCACGATTGGACTTCCAGCAATTGGGAGGAAATGCATCCACATTCCGCATTTTATCTGTTTATTCCCCGCGATGAGGAAGCCCTTGCACGCTACGAAAAGTTTGCCAAGGTCACCGATATTTTCCCGGTTAACAGCGTGGGCATTGTCACATCACGTGACAGGTTCGTCATCGACTTCAACAAGAAAACGCTGAAACGCCGTATTCGTACGTTCCTCGATCCCAGCCTGCCCGATGATTTTGTCCGCGAGACGTTCAAGTTGAAAGACTCCCATAGTTGGAAACTTTCGGAAAAGAGGAAGAAGATCCAGGAGGATGAGAGCTGGGAAAAGAAAGTCGTTCCCTATCTCTATCGTCCATTTGATGTCCGCTGGCTCTTCTACCATCCCGATGCTATCGAGCGTGGCCGCGAAGAGGTGATGCGGAATCTCTCTACTGGAGAAGAAAATCTTGCACTTGTTGCCAATAGGCAGGTAGCACTGTCTGTGATTTGTCATTCATGGGTCACTGAATTGCCTGTTGACTTACACATTCTTGAGACCGCCAATGCAGCAGCATACGTATTTCCCCTATACGTAGAGATAGAGGGCTTTCGCAACAGCGTCTTCAGCAGCTTGAGAATGGGGGGTAAACGTCAACCAAATCTGCGTTTTCAGCTTATTGAGACGCTTACGAAGGCGTATTCCAAGAAGATCTCCCCCAAGGCAGTTTTCTATTATGTCTATGTCACTCTCTATTCCAATGTCTATCGTGGGACATATGCCAAGTTTCTTCACACAGACTTCCCGCGGATCCCGTTCACCAAGGATAGCGAGCTCTTCGAGAAGCTCGCCGCGCTTGGCAAACGACTCGTCGATCTCCATCTCCTCCGTTCCGACGAGCTCGATCCACCGATCGCCAAGTTTGAAGGCTCAGGTGATGAGATTGTGCACACTGGGAAGAACGGCCTGCGCTACGTTCCTGAGACCGAGCGCGTCTACATCAACGAAAATCAGTACTTCGAGGGCGCCCCGCCGGAAGTGTGGGAGTATCAAATCGGCGGGTATCAGGTCTGCCACAAGTGGCTAAAGGACCGGAAAGATCGCCACCTTAGCCTTGATGAGATAAAGACCTACTGTCACATCGTCACTGCGCTGTCAAAGACGATCGAGATCCAGAAAGAGATCGACAAGCTTTACCCCGCTGTCGAAGAGAACCTACTTTCCATCCAACTGGACAAGTGAACAACTAGAAACATTGCTGCACGACAACAAAAGACAGTTCCCTATTTTCGTTGTTCTCTTAACGCTGTTTCTCGTGCGGGTAGGCCCACACCGTGTTATCTCTAGCCTGCACTCTTCCTCGATCAACATTTAACGCCCGTCTGCCACGCCAGCACAGACACGTGATGTGACCCACACACACGCTATGCCAGTGTCATCTTATGCTCTTCTTGCATGAGATTCACCGCATCCCTTCATGCTCATCTTGCGTGATGCAATTCTTCGTATTGACTCGACCATGCCTCATCATTGACAAGACCACGCCTCATCGCTATGATGGTTGCTAGGCTGAATAGCAACCTAGCCAATAGAGGGTGGTCTTCGTGCAGTTTCATAAGGTGCGTCCAAAGAAGGTCGCGACTATTGTTGCCGAGCAGATCATAGAGACGATCAAGGATGGAAGTTTCCCCGTAGGGAGCAAGCTGCCATCGGAGTTTGAGCTTGCCGAACATATGGGAGTGAGTCGCCCAACGATTCGTGAGGCCCTCTCTGCACTCACCGCTGTTGGCCTAATCGAATCGAAGCCGGGAAGCGGCAATTACGTGCGCAATGGAACATCCCCCATCGATTCCATCGGACAAGAGGCTGTTCTCGTGCTGGAGAACGAGTCAAGCTGCATTGATATAATGGAGGCACGCGGACTGTTTGAGCCCCCGGTCGCTGGACTGGCTGCCAAAAAGCGAACGCCAGATGACGTAAAGGAACTGCGTTCTCTCTATGATAAACTGGGGCAATTAGCAAAGAAGGGAGACTTCGATCCGTACTTCGCCATGGACAAGGAAGTCCATTTAGCAATTGTCACTGCGTCTCACAACACGCTTGTAGCTGGTGCTCTAATTCCGTTGATCAATACGATGGATCAGAAGCTATACCGTGAGTTTACACAGGATTACTACTTCAAGAATAAGTTTGGATTAGAAGATGTAGCCGTCCTACATGATGAGCTTATTCAGGCGATCATCGATCAAAATAGTGAGGTTGCCGTGCAGAAGATGAGAGAACATTGGGAGCGAATGCAGGAAGCGATCTCTTCGCGGTAATTTTCTTAGGAGCGTGATGAATCAGCGCAATCTGTGGGATCTGTTGCCGCGTCTAAGTCCGATACTTGCCGTTCTCGTTTCGCTTCTGGTGGGTGCGGTGATGCTCGCCCTTCTGGGGACGAATCCGTGGGAAGCGTATAGAGCGCTGTTTATCGGTGCATTTGGAAGTACGAACGCTCTTGCCGATACGATCGTTAAGGCAACTCCTCTCCTCTTCGTGGGCCTGGGCATCTGCATTGCCTTCCGCGGTGGCGTACTGAACATCGGCGGAGAGGGGCAACTCGTAACGGGAGCAATCGCTTCAACAGCGGTTACCCTGGCAGTTCCCACTTGGCCCGGATGGCTGATCATCTTGCTTGCTCTATCTGCAGGGATGCTCGCCGGAGCGATATGGGGAGGCATCGCCGGTGTATTGAAGGCCCACCTTAATGTAAATGAAATCCTGAGCACGATTATGCTCAACTACATCGCTGTCTTTGGCATGAACTACCTACTACGTGGACCAATGATGGATCCATTGCAGATTAAGCTGGGGTCGTTCACTCCACAGACAGCGCGATTGCCGCGCGCAGCCGATCTGCCTCGGTTGGTCCCAACGCGCCTCCATTTGGGAGCAGCTATAGCAGTAGTTCTTGCAGTGGTGGTGTACGTCTTCCTCTGGCGAACGACCATCGGGTTTCGCATCCGTACCGTGGGGAAGAACCTGCGTGCGGCCATCGCTGCCGGGGTAAGGACGAAACGCTACATTGTGCTTTCCCTTGTGCTAGCCGGTGCGTTCGCCGGACTCGGTGGGGCAGTGGAGGTGTTGGGCGTGCACCATCGCATGTTTACCGACGGATCGGCGTTTGGATTCACTGGTAGTGCTGGCTTTAACGGGATCGTCGCCGCGCTGTTCGGGCAACTGCATCCCATCGGGACAATCCCTGCCTCGTTCCTCATCGGAGCTCTGCTCACTGGAGCAAACAAGATGCAACGGATGATGCAGGTTCCATCCGCCCTGATTGGGGCACTGAATGGACTGATTGTTCTTCTGGTCGTGGGAAGTGAGTACTTCCGCCGTCATCAAATGCGGCGTGTTGACAAGAAGAGGTCACAATCGGATGCCGAAGTCGATGTGAAGGAGGAGTCATGACCTGGGCGATGATCGTGGGAATCCTTAGCTCAGGGATTCGCCTTGCTACGCCGTATCTATATGCCTCTGTGGGCGAAACGATCGGTCAGCTGAGCGGCGTCTTGAATCTGGGAGTTGATGGCGTGATGCTGATGGGCGCGTACGTTGCATTCTTCGTTGCCCTACGAACTGGCAATCTATCCCTTGGCCTTATCGCCGCTGCTGGAATAGGAGCCGTGTTTGGCCTGATCATGGCGTTCATCAGTGTTACTCTCAAAGCCGAGCAGGGGATCAGCGGGATCGGACTGTACCTTTTCGGGCTGGGCCTCAGCACGTTCCTATTTGGGATAACAATCAAGAACGTGCAGACGATCAATGGATTTCCCGATCTTCCGATTCCCGGTCTCTCCCGTATTCCCGTCATTGGGGAGATGTTCTTTCAACATAATATTCTTGTATACGTTGCCTTCGCCCTGGTACCGATTGCCTGGTTTATTCTCAACAAGACCCCGTTTGGGCTCAAGGTGCGTGCGGTTGGACAGAATCCTGAGGCAGCCGACTCTTTGGGAGTGAGCGTTAGCCATGTGCGCTATATGACAGTAACTCTTGGAGGCGTTCTCTCCGGAGTCGCGGGGGCCTCGCTTTCGATCGCCCTCCTCAATACGTTCCAACAGAACCTGACAAACGGGATGGGCTTCATCGCAGTTGCGCTTGTCTACTTTGGCGGGTGGCGGCCAGTACTCGTCTTTGCCGGTGCTCTCCTGTTCAGCACTGTAAACGCTCTTCAGATCTGGTTACAGGTTGCCGGGATCAATGTTCCATCGGACGTTGCCCTGATGTTACCATACATCGTCACGATCCTCGTCCTTGCGGCGATGGCGAAGCGACGAGTGAACGCTCCCGCTGCGTTGAACAAACGCTTTGAGCGAGGAGAAAGTTAAAGGAGGTGATTGCTGAAGCAAAACATCGGGAGTAAGTATAGCTAGCTAATAAACAGGAGGGAGAAATGAACAAGGTACTTGCAGGATTCATGTTAATTGCACTTATTGTGTCGTCGATTGCTATCTTCGGAGTGGCAGCGCCGTTCAAGGTTGCGTTTGTTACCCCGAGTACGATCAACGATTCGGCGTGGAGCCAGAGCATGTACGACGCGCTGGTGACGATTCAGAATGAGATGGGCAAGGACAATTTCCAGTTTGTCTATTCGGAGAACATGTATGTCATCTCCGATGCCGCGGTGGCAATACGTGATTACGCAAGCCAAGGCTACAATCTGGTGATCGCGCACGGTTCGCAATACGGTGGGTCGCTTGTAGATATCGCACCCGATTTTCCAAAGACCTCTTTTGCCTGGGGCTCGACCGCGAACACGTTCTCAGATCAGGGGATTACCAACATCTTCTCGTATCAGCCGTACTCTGAGCAGGGCGGATACGTAAACGGAGTGCTGGCGGCGAAGCTGTCGGAAAGCGGGATAATGGGAGTAATTGGACCGATCGAGACGGGAGATGCCAAGCGCTACACGGAAGGCTTTAAGGAAGGGGTCATGGCGACCAACCCTAATGCCAAGGTGAGTGTCACCTGGACGGGATCGTACAGCGATGTCTCCCTAGCCGCTGAAACTGCACGCACGATGATCAAGGCTGGTGCTGATGTCCTCACTGGTACATCACAAATGGTCATCGGCGCGATCGGCGTGGCGAAGAAGGAAGGAGCGATCTGGTTTGGATACGACGTTGATCAAGCTCCACTCGCCCCCAAGATCGTGGTGAGCAGTGTTGTTGTCGATTGGACGGTGGCTCTGCGCCAGATCATTGCGTCGATCCAGAACGGTACGTTGGGCGGAAAGGTGTATGACCTCACGCTCAAGAACGGTGGGCTCAAGATTGCGGTGAACGCTGAGGGCCTAGTCGGAAAGACGATCGATGGGATCATCAATGGAGACATAAAAGTCGGAGAATAACTTAAATTAGAGTTGTGGGCCGAGGCAAAGTTCTGTCTCGGCCCACAAGAACAAGGAACGTGTCGTGCCCACATCCACCATTAATCAGGTTCAGGTAAAGGAGCTTGTCGCACGCGGGATTGTAAAACAATTCCCCGGCGTGCTAGCGAGCGATCATGTCGACTTTGACGTGCACTCTGGAGAAATCCACACCCTGCTTGGTGAGAATGGTGCAGGGAAGAGCACGCTGATGAAGATCCTGTACGGAATGTACCGTCCTGACAGCGGAGAGATCTCGATCGACGGAAAGCGCGTGCGCTTCCACTCACCTCTCGATGCGATCAGGCACGGAATTGGGATGGTGCACCAGCACTTCATGCTCGTCCCTACGTTCACCGTAGCCGAGAACGTAGCGTTAGGCCTTGCGTCCTCGCGCCGAGTCGTTCTCGACCTCGATGTTGTCTCTCGGAGGATCAAGGAGCTAACAAAGACATACGGCTTGCACGTAGACCCACAAGCGAAGGTGTGGCAACTCTCCGTGGGGGAACAGCAACGGGTGGAGATACTGAAAATCCTCTACCGCGGCGCATCACTCCTCATCCTCGATGAGCCAACCGCTGTCCTCACCCCACAAGAGGTGGAGGAGTTCTCGGAGACGTTGCGAAGGATGATCGACGAAGGACACGCGATCGTGTTTATCAGTCACAAGCTACACGAGGTCCTGGCGTTGAGTGACCGTATAACCGTGCTGAGAAGGGGTCGCGTGGTGGGCACGGTGCCGGCTGCTGGGGCGACAAAAGAGGGTTTGGCGCGGCTGATGGTCGGACGGGAGGTTATCCTCCAGGTCGACCACCCGGAGGTTACTTACGGTGATGTGCGGCTTGCTGTGCATGGATTGAGCGCAAACGGAGATTCGGGCCTGCCTGCACTCCGCGGGGTAGATCTGGAGGTACGCGGAAGCGAGATCCTCGGCCTGGCAGGTGTGTCGGGAAACGGTCAGAAGGAACTGGCGGAGGTGATCGCTGGAATGCGCCGCTCAACTGGAGGGCAGGTTACCTTTGATGGGACGGATGTCACAGGCGCTCTGCCGAGCAAATTGCTCGATCATGGCCTTTCCTACATCCCCGAGGAACGCATGGTGGACGGGACGGTGCGCGACTTCAGTGTGGAGGAAAACCTCATCCTCAAGGATCATCATCGTCCCCCCTACGCTCGGGGAGTATTCATGAACTTTGCCAAGATCGCTGCGGAGAGCGATAGACTGATAAAGGCATTCGACATAAGAACCCCGTCGAGGCACACACCACTCAAGAGTCTTTCGGGTGGAAACATCCAGAAGCTGATCCTGGCGCGCGAGCTTTCGCGCAACCCGAGCGTTCTCGTTGCCGCTCAGCCGACGCGTGGCCTCGACGTTAGCGCGACGGAATACGTGCATCGTCGTTTGATCGAGCAACGGACTGCTGGGACGGCAACTCTTCTTATCTCGGAGGATCTCGATGAGATCTTGAATTTGGCGGACCGCATCGCTGTTATCTACGAAGGGCGAATCATGGGGATAGTCGAGCGGGAGAACGTCAATGTCGAACAGATTGGCCTGATGATGGCCGGAGTGAGCGAGCAAGCAGAGCAACAGGTTTCTTAGACTGCTGCATACAGGAACCGACCGGCTGCAGAATACAGGCGATGAGATCCACCGATAAGGATACCGCTCCTTTCGTGACAAAGCTCTTCTAAGCTTCAAGAACCGAGAGCAAAGATACTTGCCAACGGCCACTCGTAATGCTATCATACAGCTTGACAAGATGACAGATCAAGCGAAGAGGAACAACTCGATGCCCTTTGAGAAAGTTAGAGCGCGTAAGGTCTCTGCGATAGTTGCCGAGCAGCTCATTTCTGCTATCAAAAGCGGTATGTTCCCTGTCGGCGGCAAGTTGCCTTCGGAGTTCGAGCTGGCTGAGAAGATGGGGGTCAGTCGGCCCTCGATCAGGGAAGCACTCTCTGCGCTGCAGGCAGTGGGCATGATCACCTCGCGCGCCGGAAGCGGTAATTACGTACTTAAGATCCCCTCCGCCGATGAGGAACAGGATGCGCCGCACCTTATAGAAAATGAAGCTGGCTGTTTAGAAGTAATGGAGGCAAGATCCATCCTCGAACCACCCGTAGCAGCGTACGTCGCACGCAAGCACTCTCCAGATGAGATCACTGCTCTTAGGAATATCCTTGGGCGGATGCGCGAAGAAGCACAAAAAGGTGATTTCGCTCCCTATTTCGAGGCTGATAAGGCGTTTCATCGTGGTTTGGTTCAGGTTACACATAGCCCCCTCATCACCGAAGCGATCATCCCCCTCGTCAATACGATGGATCAGCGGGTGTACCGTGAGTTCACGCATCACTACTACCTAAAGAACGTAACGGACCTAGAACAGGTAGTGGATGTTCACTGCGCGATCCTGAATGCTATTGATGATAACGATCCTCAACTGGCTGCGGAGAAGGTGCAGGATCACTGGCGCAGGATGAGGGAGATCTGGGAAGCATGAGTTCTGCAGTGTTATATAAAGGATGGCTTTGCGTTGACTTTTAGATAACAGGAGGTGAAACAGGAAGGATCAGTACGGACCGACGCAAAGTAAGCAAAAGGAGGCAGTTATGAATCACAGATTGACCGTAGGCAGTATACTTGTAATGTTGTTCTTATCGATCGTTGCAACTGGCTTGGTTTCCGTTGCTAGTGACGCCCCGCAGTATGGCGGAACGCTTCGTTGTGCCCTTGCATCGGAACCAGGGAATCTTGATATGCAGATGAACACGGGTGTTGCAGCAAGCGTACCTGCGCGACACATCGTGGAAGGGTTGTTCGCGTTTGATGCGTCGTATACGCCACAACCGATGCTCGCGGAGAGCTGGGAGCTGGATAGCACAGGCACCGTGGCCACGTTCCACCTCCGGCACGGTGTGTTATTCCAGAACGGCAAAGAAATGACGTCTGCCGACGTCGTCGCTTCTCTCAACCGCTGGGGCAAGTACGGACTGAATTCGAAGGCTCTTTGGTCACACGTCACCGACCTGAGCGCCCCGGACGACTACACGGTGAAGCTGACGCTCGATGAACCGTTCGCCCCGATGACAACATACCTGGCGAACATTTACGGTGGACCAAGCATCTATCCAAAGGAGATCGTTGACAAGGCCGGAGACCAGCCGCTCGCTCCTGAGGATGTAATCGGGACCGGGCCGTACAAGTTTGCGGACTGGAAGGGTGGCGACTACATTCTGCTGGAACGCTTTGATGACTACGTCCCGACCTCCATGCCTGCAAGTGGCTTTGCCGGCAAGAAGGTCGCTTATTTCGATAAGCTGCAGTTTTTCTTCGTTCCGGAAGACAACGCTCGTCTTGTCGGTATTCAATCTGGAACGTACGACTATGTAGCTAACATTCCAAACGATCTGTACGCAAACGTGAAGGGAGACGCAAACATCGTCCCGATCATCACGAATCACCCTCCGATCTATCCGATCGCGCTGATCAACAACCGT
This sequence comes from Candidatus Bipolaricaulota bacterium, assembly GCA_027007005.1. GTDB lineage: Bacteria > Bipolaricaulota > Bipolaricaulia > UBA7950 > UBA9294 > M55B144. The sequence goes on from JALTFO010000141.1 coordinate 11,904, forward strand.
AATAGCCTACTAGCAAATAATTACGAATTGAAGCAGGCAGTCATCACCGCCCTTGACTTCAACGCGATCATGCTAGCTGGATATGGAGATCAGACCTTCTGGAGCCTGAATCCGAGTTACTTCGCACCGGGTATCAGATGGTACACGAAGGACGCGGGAGCTGGCCTGTACAATGCTAATGACCCCGCCAAGGCGCGGCAGATGGCGCTTGATGCCGGCTACAAGAACGAGCCGATCCGTATCATCGTCGCTCAGGACATGACCGCCCAGTACAATCAGGCGCTCGTTGTAACAGACGAGTTGAAGAACGCGGGCTTCAACGTCGATCTTCAGGTCTACGACAAGGCGACGTTCTTCTCTGTGCGTAACAGTAAGAGCGACCCGGATAACCCGCCTTGGGAGATCGCGTTCTCTTTTTACAGCACCACTCCGGACCCGTCGCTTGTGTTGATGCTCAACCCGAACTACGCGGGTTGGTGGAACACACCAGAGATTCAGACGCTACGGGGCGAGCTGAACAAGATCACCGATTTTAAGGCTCGCTATGCGAAGTGGGAAGAGATCATGGATCTTTGGTACCAGCAGATCCCGGCGATCAAGTTTGGAGATGCATACCAGCTCCATCTGATCCGCGCGGATATCGGTGGTGGATATGGCACAAAGGCCAACCCGCCTATGCTGTCACCCTACTTCTGGAATGCATGGCGGAAGTAACTCGTTAAGAATAGTTGCCTCCTCGGCCACGTCGGTGGCTGAGGAGGCTATTTGACGAAATATGTGGGCGCACAAATCGAACGAAATGAAGCGACTCGATGGACAGCGGCAATTGAAAAGTCATGATGGAGGGCGAGCAGTAGGATGCTGACATTTGTCATTCGCCGTAGCTTGGGCATGCTCATAAGTACTTTTTTGGTGATTACCATTACGTTCATACTTATGCAGCTCATCCCCGGAGATCCAGCGGCGGTCATGCTAGGATCGAACGCCACTCCTAAGCAAATCGAGCAGCTTCGCGTCACTTGGGGTCTAGATCAGCCGATGCTGGTTCAGTTCTATAGGTACTTCATCAACTTTCTGCACGGAAACCTCGGCCAGTCTCTGTTCTATCGTCGGCCGGTACTACAGATAATCGGGCAGCGTGCCGAGACGAGTACCTTTTTGGGCATACTTGCTCTGCTCGTTGTGGTTGGTGTAGGGATCCCCGCCGGGGTGATATCTTCACTTAAGCAGAACAGTTTGACCGATAATGCGCTACTCCTTGTTGCACTGGCTGGCGCATCAATCCCTAGCTTCTGGTTGGGATTAATGTTGATGGTTGTGGTCGCCGGAAAGTGGCATCTGCTTCCCAGCTCTGGGTTCACGTCAGTCCTACACACCGGAGACATAGCTAACTTAAAGAATCTCATCCTCCCAGCCCTGTCGCTTGGGTTTGTGAATGCTGCTCTTGTGGCGCGCACTGCTCGATCGAGCATGCTTGATGTGTTGCGAGCTGACTACATAACCACCGCCAGGGCAAAGGGCCTCGCCGAGCGGCTGGTGATCGTCAAGCACGCCCTGCGCAATGCATCGATTCCCATCATTACGGTAATTTCATTCACATTCGCGTCATTGGTTTCTGGAGCGGTTGTAACGGAGAACGTATTTGCTCTCCCTGGCGTGGGGAGCCTGATTGTGCAGTCGGTGTTGAAGCGTGATTATCCGGTTATTCAGGGAATCATGATGGTTGTGGCGGTCCTGTACGTGGTAATCAACTTCACGACGGACCTGACGTACGCCTCGCTAGATCCCCGTATTCGCTACCACTGATATGAGGAGGAGAATTGCCATCTACTGATCGTAGCTTGGAAGTGCGAGCAAGCGAGCCATCTGCTCTTAAGCGGATCATCAATGATACGCTCAAGTTTACGACTAAGCGCAAGACGACACTTGCAGCGGTCCTAATCCTCGTTGCTCTCCTGTTCATAGCTGCGTTCGGCCCAAGTATCTCGCCGTACGGCGCGAACAAGCTGAACCTCTCCGACCGCCTGCAGGGACCAAACTCTACTCATCTGCTGGGAACCGACAACTTTGGCCGTGACATCCTCAGTCGTGCGCTCTCCGGGACTCGCGTCACGCTCCTTCTCGGACTATCGATATCGGGATTTGCGCTTCTGCTGGGACTCCCGATCGGGATGCTCTCCGGGTTCTACGACGGCTTCGGTATGGTCGTCATGCGAGTGGTCGACGCAATGATGGCGTTCCCAGCGATCATCCTTGCCTTGGCGCTGATGGCTATCTTCGGCAAGCCTGGGATACTCAACGTGATCATCGCCGTGGGGACAGTGTGGGCTCCGCGGATGGTGCGGGTTGTCTACAGTTCCACTCTGTCCTTACGGGAGAACACATACGTTGAGGCAGCGCGTGCTCTCGGGATGTCATCGCCGCGGATTCTTATACGCCACATCGCCATCAACCTTCTTTCCCCGGTGATCGTGCAATCCACATTCACCTTTGCTTTCTCCATCATGGACGTAGCAGCATTGAACTTTCTCGGAGTGGGCATCCCACCGTACATTGCCAGTTGGGGAGGGATGATGAACGAGGGCCGCATGTATATCATTCGCGCGTCGTGGATCATCGTCTTCCCTGGGGTTTTCCTGGCGACAGCCGTGTTGTCATTCAATTTGCTGGGGGACGCGCTTCGTGATCGGCTCGATCCAAAACTACGGAGGATAATGTGATGCTCGTTATCGGTGATGTAGCCTATCGTGAAACCATTGCCATATTAGAGAAGCTTGTATCGATCCGCAGCGTCAACCCTCCCGGGAACGAGGATGAGATTGCTGGTGTGGTAAAGAACCTGCTTGCCGAGAGCGGGGTCGATTCTACGATTGTCCCCCTTGCAAAGGGGCGAAGCTCTGTCGTCGCTCGCATCCGCGGCCGCGAGAGCGGAGCGATCGTACTCTGCGGACATCTGGACACGGTGAACGCCGACGAGGAAAAGTGGACTACTCCTCCGTTTGAACCGCGCATCGAGGGTGATCGCATGTGGGGCCTAGGATCGGCGGACATGAAGAGCGGGGTGGCAACGATCATCGAGATCGCCATCCTTGTCGCGCGCAGTGGAGCAAAGCCCAAGAAGGACATAGTCCTTGCCCTGACTGCTGATGAGGAGCATGCCTACACGGGCGCCGCGTCGGTGGCCAAATCAGGACTGATCGACGATGCGCAGTTCTTGTTGATCACTGAGCCAACCGTGGGTAAGGCATACTGTGGTCAGAAGGGCGAGTTGTGGGTTGAAGCAACATTCAGTGGTCGTGCGGCGCACGGCTCGATTCCATCATCGGGCGTGAGCGCGATCCTTCCGGCTGTGCGCTTCTGTTTGGCACTAAACGAACGGGCAAAGGGTTTTGCAGAGCATCCTGGACGGGGACGAACGTCGCTCAACATCGGGCAGTTTGACGGAGGTTGGCAAGTGAACATCGTTCCCGATACCGCAAAGGTTAAGCTCGATATACGCGCCGTCTCGGTGGAGAACAAGGAGATGTTCCTTCAACTGATCAAAGAGTTAGGGACCAACGAGGCTACAAAAGAAGGAGCGAATTTCTCAATGAACATACTGGCCGACAAGGACCCGATCGTGAGTGATGCGGATAACCCGTATGTGCAGGCGTTTCTGTCTGCTGTGGCCGGAGACGGTGAACTATCGAAGGTGGAGATCGCCCCGTACTCGACCGACGCGGTGGAGATTGTCCCGCGGCTCGGTGTCCCCGTTGTGATCTATGGGCCAGGGAACATTGCGCAGGCGCATCAGCCAGACGAATTCTTGGAGCTTTCGTCACTGCGTGAAGCGCTCGAGGTGATAGCCAAATTCATGAGCAAGGTATCGGAAGCATGACCACGATGAGATTAGCGTGGAACAGAATAAGTAAAATATACAATAACAAGGAAAGGTGATGTAATGACTAACGAGAAGAAGGTAACGGTTATCGCGCTGGGTGGCAACGCCATCCTGCAACCCGGGCAGCGGGGGACATTCGCTGAGCAGATGAAGAACGTGGAGACCACATGTCAGCAACTGGCACAGATGGTCGAGTCGGGCAAGTACAAGATTATCATCACCCACGGCAACGGCCCGCAGGTGGGAAACATCCTGCTTCAGAACGAAACGGCAAAGGATGTCGCTGCTCCGATGCCCCTCTACGTCTGTGGAGCGGAGAGCCAGGGACTGATTGGGTACATGATGCAGCAGACCCTGCATAACCTGCTAGTGGATAAAGGAAAGGGTGAAATCCCGATCGCCACAGTCGTGACACAAGTTGTCGTCGACAAGAAAGACCAGGCTTTCCAAAACCCAACGAAGCCGGTCGGCCCGTTCTACTCCGAGGAAGAGGCAAAGAAGCTGGAGTCGGAGAAGGGGTATCACATCAAGGAAGACGCTGGCCGCGGTTGGCGGCGAGTTGTCCCATCTCCCGATCCGATCGAGATTTTCGAGAAGGAAGCTGTGCGGCAGCTCGTCGAGGCTCGCTCGATTGTTGTTGCCTCTGGTGGCGGTGGAATCCCCGTCGTGAAGGAGGGAGAGAAGCTGGTCGGTGTCGATGCGGTGATCGACAAAGATCTCGCTGGCGAACGGCTTGCGGTAGATGTTAATGCGAAGATCTTCCTTGTTCTCACTGATGTTGATCAGGTAAAACTGAACTACAAGACACCACAGGAAAAGGGCCTCTCGCAGATCACTGTCGAAGAGGCGAAGAAGTACCACGCCGAGGGGCACTTCGCCAAGGGCTCAATGGAGCCGAAGGTGCGCGCGGCAATCAGATTCATCGAAGCCGGTGGAGAGCGAGCGGTCATCACATCGCTCGACAAAGCTGTAGATGCGCTAGATGGCAAGGCAGGAACAACCATAACGAAGTAGGTGATGGGTAACGGGTTAAGGGTAAATGGTGAATGCAAACCGTAAACCCAAAGAACCCCATAAACCCAAAGAACTCAAGCAACTAATTTAGGAGGAAGAAACATGCTAACAAAGAAGCTACGTGGACGCGATTTCATCAGCTTGATGGACTACTCGCGTGAAGAACTGGAGACGATCCTCGATGTATCCCTCGATCTTAAGCGCAAGCTTGCGATGGGAGAAGAGGCTGAACTACTGAAGAACAAGACGCTGGCGATGGTCTTCGCCAACCCGTCCACTCGCACCCGCACCTCATTTGAGGCCGCGATGACGCAGCTCGGTGGGCACGCACAATTCCACACCCCGCAGGTAATGCAGATTGCTCACCACGAGACGTGGATCGACACGGCCAAGGTTCTCGACCGCTATGTTGAAGGGATCATGATCCGCATGTACGGCCTGGAAAAATATGGCATGGCCCGAGACATCCTGAATGTTATGGCTGAAGCCGCGGAGATTCCGGTGTTCAACGCCCTTGACGACAAGGAACACCCGTTCCAGATTATGGCCGACATCATGACCATGATCGAAAAACTCGGGCCGAACTGGCGCGAGAAGAAGATCGTGATGAGCTGGGCCTACTCCGAGCGAGTCAAGTCCGCTGGTGTGCCGCAGACGATGGCCATCGCCGCCTCGCTCCTCGGGATGAACCTCACCCTGGCCTATCCGAAGAAGTACGACGTTGACCCCGACTACATGGCGTTCGCCAACAAGGCCGCCGAGCAGAGCGGAGCGAAGATCAACGTAGTGAACGATGTCTTCGAGGCGTCCAAGGGCGCTGACGTGATCTACGCCAAGAGCTGGGGTAGCTTCTTGATGAAGCCCGAAGAGGATCAGGAGTACCGCAAGCAGTTCAAGGACGACTGGCGCATATCCAAAAAACACTTCGATCTGGCCAACAAGCAGGCGATCTTCATGCACTGCCTGCCCGCCGACCGCAACTTCGAGGTGACCGACGAGATCATCGATGGCCCGATGTCCGTCGTCTACGACGAGGCGGAGAACCGGTTGCACACCACGAAGGCCATCCTGGCCCTGTCGATGCGCCAGGGGTAGTTAGAAGGAGGATCACATGAGTTGGTTTGACCTGAAAGGACGCAGTCTGATCGGCGAACTCGATTGGACGCGCGAAGAGTACGATCTAGCGATGAAACTCACCGACCAGATGAAGGGACTGTATTACAGCCGCAGCCCGCATCCGTACCTCGAGTACAAGACGTTTGCCATGCTTTTCTTCGCCGGTTCGACGAGGACGAGGATGTCCTTTGAGACCGCGATGACGCAGCTTGGCGGACACTCGCAGTTTCTTAACCCAAGCACGATGCGGCTGTCGCTTGAAGACAAGCCTGGTGCCGGTGAGACGGTTAAGGACACAGCCAGGGCGATGTCGCGTTTCTGCGATGGAATCGGTATCCGCCTGCTGGACGACCAGATCAAGTACTACGGCCACGGAAACGAGGTTATGCGCAAGTTCGAGGAATACGCCAGTGTCCCGGTCATCAACATGGCCTCGGATATCAACCATCCCTGCCAGTCGCTCACCGACATCTACACGATGCACGAGAAGCTGCAGGGTGACGTGAAGGGAAAGAAGATCGTCATTACCTGGGCGTACACCCCGTGGATTCGGGGGCGCTGCTCGGTGCAGGGGACAGCCCTCATCTCGTCGATGTACGGGATGGATGTCGTTGTCGCCAACCCGCCCGAGTATGACCTCGACCCGGTTGTGATGCAGCAGTGTCGCGATGAGGCAAGCAAGTCCGGTGGATCGTTCGAGATTGTCCACGACATGGACAAAGCCCTCAATGGCGCGACGGTTGTCTTCCCGCGCAACTGGTTCACTGAAAAACGCTACGACATCGGCAAGGAAGAGGAGCTGAAGCTCGCGCAGAAGTATCAGGACTGGCGCTATACTGCCGACCGGCAGAAAAAGCTCACCAACCCGGGACACCTGCTGCAGTGCATGCCGATCGACCGTGGGAACGAGGCCGACCCCGAAGTGTGCGACAACGACCTGTCCTGGATCTACGATCAGGCGGAGAACCGCTTGCACACTCAGAAGGCGATCCTTACACTCACCATGGGAGGAAGGCTTTAAGGGAATCCGAAATCGCATATTAGTGGGGGCAGCCTCCGCCTGAAGCGGGCTTCAAGGCAAGCTGCCCCCAATTTAAAGAAACGGAGGGGACGATGAACGACACTAAAACTAAAGGTCTGACCCCAGATGCAAGTGATATGATCGGCGCCCCCGTCCTTCGCCCCGATGCGATTGACAAAGTGCGCGGCGAGGCCAAGTACGTCAGCGATCTCGTCTTTACCGGGATGCTCCACGGCCGTGTAATCCGCAGCAGCGTACCACACGCTCGCATCAATAAAGTAGATCTTTCGCGAGTAGAGGAAGACCCCAACGTCATCTGCATCGTCACCTCGGATGATGTCCCGGGTGAGAACGTTGTGCACGTCATCTACGACGATCAGCCAGCACTGGCTGAAGAGGTTGTGCGTTACATCGGCGAGCCAATCGCCCTTGTTGTCGCAAAGGATCGCACTTCAGCAGAGCGCGCGGCGAAACAAGCTAATATCGACTATGACCCTCTACCCGTCGTTTCCGATCCGATCGCTGCCCTTGCTGATGACGCTCCAGTTGTCGCGGTACCAGCGGTAGTTGAAGAAGGAAAGAACGTATTCAACCACATGCGCCTGCGCAAAGGAAATGTTGAAGATGGCTTTGCGCAAGCGGACGTGATCGTTGAAGGCGAGTACCGCACCGGATATCAAGAGCATGCCTATCTTGAGACGCAGGGGGCGATCGCTGTTCCAGACGAGAACGGATCGATGACCATCTACGGATCGATGCAGTGCCCGTTCTACGTGCAAGGGGCAGTCGCACGTGTGCTTGGGCTTCCGTTATCCAAGGTGCGCGTCATCCAGACGACGACCGGAGGTGCTTTTGGTGGGAAGGAAGACGTCCCCTCCCTCGTCTCATCGCTTGCCGCGCTGATGGCGTGGAAGGCACGCAAGCCGGTCAAGCTGATCTACGATCGCACCGAGGACATACTGACATCGAGCAAGCGCCATCCATCGGTCGTTCACTACAAGACTGGCGCTAAGAAGGATGGGACGATCACCGCGATCGAGGCCGACTTTGTGTATAACGCTGGCGCGTATCAAACATTATCATCGGCCGTCCTTTGGCGCGGCCTAATGCACATTGCTGGACCGTATCGTGTTCCAAACGCAAAGGTCGATGCTTATTCCGTCGCGACAAACACCGTTCCCTGCGGCGCATTCCGCGGATTTGGAAGCCCGCAGGTGATCTTCCCCCACGAGTCACAGATGGACAAGCTCGCCGAGAAACTGGGGATCGATCGCTTGGAGATTCGCCGTCGCAACGTTCTCAAGGCAGGAGACAGAACGAGCACGAATCAGTTACTTAAAGATAGCGTGGGTATCCTGGATACCATAGACAAGGCGGGAGAGATGGCGCATTGGCAAGAGCGTCTTGCCGCGATCGAGGAATTCAACAAAACCTCTGAGGATCGCAAGCGCGGGATCGGGATCTCCACGATCACCTACGGCGTTGGCCTTGGGGGCAAGGCTCCGTTCCTCGATAAAGCAGGGGCGTACATGAAGCTGGAAGCGGACGGCTCGATCGCCTTCTCCGTGGGGACGGTGGAGATGGGGCAGGGGCTGATCACCGCACTGACCCAGATCGCCGCGGAGTCGCTGCACATACCCGTAGAGCGGATACACATGGCACAGGTCGACTCATCGCGCGTCCCAGACTCCGGACCAACCGTCGCCTCACGCGGGACGATGATGAGTGGGCTGGCTGTGGTTGACGCCGCGAAAAAGCTACGCGAACGGATCGACGCTGTTGCTGCTGATTTGGGTATTTCCAAGCAGGATATTTCAACCGAGATGCCAAAGATCGCTCAGACGTTCTGGCTGAAGAACCTCGATCCGGCGGTGGAAGGCTGGGGGGTGACCGCGCCCGTTGATTGGGACGCAGAGACTGGCCTGGGAAACGCGTACATGGTCTACGCCTACGCAACACACATCGCCGAGGTGGAGGTGGATATGGCGACTGGCGAGGTCTCGGTGGAGGAATTTGTCGCCGTGCACGACTCAGGTACAATCGTCAACCGCCAACTCGCCGCCGGCCAGGTGGAGGGTGGGATAGCACAGGGCCTCGGCTTCGCGCTGATGGAGGAGATCCCGCAGAAGGACGGCAAGCTGTTGACGAGTGGGTTTACCACCTACCGGATCCCGACAATCAGAGATGTGGCACCGAACACCAAAGTTGATTTTGTAGAAGCCGTCTTCCCTTATGGTCCATACGGAGCGAAGGGCCTTGGAGAGGTCCCGCTTATGGCCTCCCATACCGCTGTCTCCCGCGCAGTGGCTCACGCGCTCAAAGCTGATGTCAGCAGCTATCCGCTATCCCCTGACCGGGTGAAGGGGATTGTAGGTACCGCAGTTTGATGTTGGGTCGCAGGTATTGACCGTGAGAGCACACTAAACTGGACAGCAGCAAAGGGCTCATCAGCGTTGCGTTTTCTGCTAGGTATGGGGGGTACTTACCTTGTGTTCTCTGCAAAACATCGCTCGATCCTCTATGCTCACTCGAACTCAGATCTTGTTAACCCTGACTGCCGGATAATCGGGACAACGTTCCGATCCTGATGTCCTGGTGATCGGGCACTGGCACGGTCACGGTGCTCCCTCCCTCATTCTTCTGCATAACAACATGACTACCACGCCTGCGGACTTCCACAAATCCGTGCTTCTCAAGGATCTTACACACCTCTGCCCCAGATAGTCTCTGCAGCTTATCCAAGGCCGACCTCAACTTGAGTTACGTAGACCTTCCATGGGATCACTCACGAATCTCGTCTGGAGACGCTGTCTCGAAGAACAACTCCAGTGCTTCTTGCAGGTTGGCCCGTGCCTCGTCCACTGACCTGCCCTGGCTGGCAAAATCGACTTCAGGACGCAAGGAGGCATAGCCATCACCCTCCTTCTCGATAACGTACTAACATCGAAGTCAACCCTCCCTGGGAAAGAAATGCTCCCTTGGCACGTCTTGCGTGACGAAGCCTTACAATGTTTCCTGTCCGCGGTCCCGCTGTGGACTTCCACTTGTGATGTGATCCCCGCCTTACCATAATGACACAGGGTTCGCTGCTGGACGACCCTTACTGTACTTCAAACAGACTGGGAACCCAGTGGAAGGTCCGAACATTATCTACGAGATCCTGGTGGTCTCTACGGCTTGCCTGAAAGGGATCGATCCACTGGGTACCGCAGCTTCAAAATATGCTCGATAAGGAACTCCTTTGTTCACAATTGCATATGAAACTCTCGCCATCTTCGCCATAACTGCCGTCAACGCCTTACG
>JALTFO010000142.1:0-2061 GCA_027007005.1 Candidatus Bipolaricaulota bacterium
GGGTAATCACATCGCGCATCAACTGATCCCGTGAGTACTTGATGAATATGGGAGCGCTGATCCCATCCTCTGTGATCACCCACAGGTAGATCCCATCCTGCGTGACAAAGTACTCCAGCACCGCTTCGTTCGCCTTGAGCTCTCCTTGGGATTCCTTGATCGCAGCATCAATAACGGTTGGATCAACTGCGCCACTGGAGATCCCTGCCTCAGGGCTGATGAGCTGATTTGGTGCGATGCTCCCTTGGTACAACGCATCGAGGAACGTGCGTGCCCGGCAGCGCTCAGCGTACGGAAACGCATCAACCCCGTGGCCATGATCGATGAGCAGCTTGATCAACCGTTCGTACACATCCTGTGTCTTTTCCTGCCACGCAGTCTTAAGCTCCTCAGACTTGAGGTATCCCCGCACAGACTCGTCTGCTCCAATCGCCCCAACATAGGCGTCTACTGCCTCTGTTATCCGTCCCAGCTCCACGAGACAGTCCCCTCTCCGAACTCCTAAGACTGCCCTGAACAATACATACTTCTCTGCTATGTCGGGAGAAAGTCCAGCCAAACCCACCTCAATATCATCACATACCTTAAGTGCCATCTCATACTGTCCCAACATCTCATATGACAGTGTAATATCGAGATCCACACCAAGCACAGCATCATTGTCTTGGAGATCTGCAAACGTGTCACGCGCCGCACGAAGATGAAGCAGTGCCTTTTCATACCTCTCGCTCGCCAGGTACGCCATTCCCAAAGACCATTCAACATCGGCTAGTTCTCTACGGGGAAGGGGCTCCAGTGTAACAAGGATCCTCCGTGCTTCGAGAAAGAATTGAATTGCCTCATCATGCTGGCCATATCCGACATAAAGCACTCCAATGCTTCTGGTGACCTCCGCAAACCTGGAATCGTTGCCTAGTTCATGAAAGGTTTCTCTGGCTACCAGATACTCGCTCAACGCGTCATCTAGCAACCCAACTCCCAAGTAGGCCTGTCCCATCTTATAGCGAGCTTCCGCAGCGTAGGAAGCCATGCCGCGTGCAGCGAAAGCGGTCTGCGCTGCTGTAAGACTGTCAAGTGCCTCTTCGTACCGAGCCAATTGTAGCATTAGGGCACCTGCCGAATACTTCATGTGCGCCTGCAGTACTGGGAACGGATGGTTATCAAGGACATCGATGCCCATCTCATAGGCAGCAAGAGCTTTCGAGATATTCCCTTGTTCCTCTAGGGTAAGGCCGTTTGCAAAGGCGTTCGTAGCTACAATCACTGCTGCTAGCCATTCCTTGTCATAGGAGTTCTCCGGCACTAGTTCTGCCGGACAGCAAAGTCGAGTCGGAGCTAACATGTTGTCCTCTCCAGAAACACCACCAGTGAAGACTTTGCTCCCGCCAGTGAAGCCGCATTCCACCGTATATGCCATAATTCCGATGTTATTTAAGGCAATGATATTGCGAACCAGCTTCAGTTGCGGTGCATTTACAAGCAAAATTCCGAATTTCCCCCACACGATCTCACTATCTTCAATGCTTCCCGAACGGGTTCCCAACACTATCCCAACTACTTCGTTTTCAATCAGATAGCCGTGCTTTATCCTCACCACACCATTCCCCACAGCTTGAATACCTCCGCGGTTTTCAAGCGCACCAAAGTCCGAAATAGAAAGCGTAGCCGAAGCTCCAAGTTTTGCCAGAACGCCCCATTCTGCTCCTGCAACGCAAATCTTCTCAATCACAACCTCGCCGCTGTTGATCTCTATAGCAATGGCAGTTCCACCCTGCTCGGCGCCCTGCAAAATAACAGAGACTCGATCCTCCCCAATAAGGGAGATTGGCTTGTCAATGACGAGGTTCTCCGCGTACCGTCCGGCTTTGACGTACACTGTATCGCCAGGATTTGCCGCATCGATCGCGGCTTGGATAGTGGGATAGTCATCGGGTACGGTGATCGTCTGTTGTGCAAAACAGGCTGAACCAACCGCCAGCAAGAGTAGCAGCAGTGCAACAACCTTCCTTCCTAAACTAGTCATCATCTCCACCTTCCGATCAGTTGATACGGTGCCCACAG
>JALTFO010000142.1:2071-2340 GCA_027007005.1 Candidatus Bipolaricaulota bacterium
TGGCTAGGGCTTGCGCCCAGGTGTCCCCTCCCTTGCGATACTCCCCCATCGCCACTAATACCTTCCCAACAGCCGTCGGGTTGGCTAACCATAGCGTCCCTAACACCGATTCTGCTCCTGAACTTAAGAACGCCCGTGCTAACCCGACAACTTCGTCCCCCACAACAATCTGCTTAAGTTGCTCGGGGCTCAGCTTTACCTGGTCACACTTTTTGTTCCCTAGTGTTGCTAGTGTCCCTGTCATCTCCCCCAGATGCGGTAACAGGCTC
>JALTFO010000143.1 GCA_027007005.1 Candidatus Bipolaricaulota bacterium
GTTTCAACGCTGTTGCAGCCTTCCGTGAGGAGGATCAACTTGTAGTGATCGTTCTGCTTGGCGCTCAAGATCGTGCGATCCCCGTCCCAGCTCACAGCAAGAGACCTCGGATCGAGCTCGGCTGGGCCATAGGTGAGTTTCGTAGTATCGCCAAGCTCGAACAGGCCGTACTTGTCATCCTGTGAGGCAATAACACGAACCAGTGCCGGATAGATCGCCGGATCCCAGCTCGCCGGCTGCGCGATCGCGGTCACGGTTGTCGAAACCGTCTGTACCGGAACAAGAGTGACGCTCCCTGGCGGCATCGTCATCGTAGTGGCCCCACATGCGACCACTACAGCCAATGTCCCTATAATGATCAACAGCACAATGATCCAGCCCTTCAACTTCTTGCGCATTGCGCGAAGACCACCTCTATTCACCTTTCCCCGGCGGAACGCCCAGTGCAGTCATGTCCCAAATGTGGACCGTGCCATCATCAGAGCCTGACGCCAACATTCGCCCCTCCGGTGAGAACACTGCCGATAAGACCCAGCCCGTATGGCCCTGAAGGAACCGCACGAGCTTTAACGTTTGCGCATTCCGGAGTTCGATCCCGGTTGATATCGCCATTGCGAGGTACATCCAGCAAATACTTGATAGCAGTAACCTCCTCCTGTCCCAGTATCATTGACAACCACTGGTTTCGTTTTATAGCCGTTTCAGCTTGTTTGGAATCCTTACCTCCTCCGTTGCTGTTCACCAACACTCCCTAATTGCTACCAGAAACAAGCGCATACAACTTACTTCTGTATCTAAAGGGCATCTTCGGACGGATACAGCTGTGCCCCGTCGAAGAACTTCCGGATCGTGCGTGCCTGCGCTAGAAGCTCCTGCGTGTCGACCGGTTTGGTAAAGTAGGCCGCCGCTCCTAGCTCATACGCACGATCGATATCGCTGTGAGCACACGATACTGACCACACCACCACCGGTATCGGCGCGATGTCAGGAAGCTGCTTAATTGCTTCTAGGACCTCGTGGCCACAGATCTTCGGCATGCGCAGATTGAGGATGATCAGATTGGGACGCCAGGAGTCAGGGGAGCGGGTAAGAATATCCAGTGCTTCCGCTCCATCGTGGGCTAACCTCACCTCCCACCCGGATGGACGGCTGAACGCGCGTGTCATCAGCTCCATATCGACTGTGTCATCCTCAGCGATGAGAACCCGTTTCGGTTGCTCCTTTGAACTCTCCATCGGGTACTCCCCTTATTTACTGCTATCTTGCCCGTCCGTGCTTGAATCGGGCCGCTCTTGGGCACTTCGTTCTTGCAATGCCCTTAACGCCGCTGCCGCAGCCCGGCGAATTTCAAAGTCATCGTCATTGTAGACCTCTTGCAAAACAGCGAGGGCTTTATTGGATGGCAGCTCCTCGAGCGCATTCAACGCAGCAACCCGTGCCTCTTTTGCTCCCGATCTAGCTACGTCCAGCAAGCGCGGAACGGACGCTGTACCTATATTCGCCAGCGCCATTACGGCGTCGAACCGTACCTCCCATTGCGGGTCCCCCAGGCGGTCAATCAATGTGTCGATGGCCCTCGTGTCTCGAAGTTCACCGAGGGCATTAACGCATGCGCGCCGCACGGCGGCGTTAGGATCCCGTGTACCATCTGATAGTCCTGATAAAGCGCTGGAAGCGCGCAGTTGCCCGAGAGACTGAGCTGTACTCGCTCTCACCCGATAATCTTGGTCCTTCAGCAAGGAGATGAGTTGAGGGATGGCAGCCTCAGCGTGTAAGATCCCGAGAGCTCTTGCAGCCTCCTTGCGGACGAGGTAATAAGCGTCATCAAGGGCTCCAATGAGTGCTTTAACAATGTCTTCGCGATCAGCTGGCGAATTTCGCTCAGCCGCGAGTTGAGCGAGGTCCTTTACTGTCTCCCATCGGGTGACTTGGTTCTTGCTCGTCAGTTTCCTCGTTAGGGTCGATACGCGATTGCCCTTGTTCTGTCGCGCTAACTGAGAAAACCAGTCTGCTAACCGCATAGAAAGCCTCCGCTGGATACCCCACAATAAGCTGCACGGTTTCGCGCCGTTCTGTTTCTACACCCAGATGTCCCCAAGATTCAAGCGCTCCCTTTGCCTGCGCGAGGCGTACGCGCTCGGATAGAAGCTTCTTCCAGAACGGATCTCGCGCCCGCGCTTCCAGCTCGGCCGCCGTAACCGGGAGGACATCGACCGGAACCCCGATGTCGATGAATCGATCCGCGAATCGATCGATGCGGTCGCGAAACGGTCGGTCATGATTCCTCCCCTATTGTAGATTCCATACCTACAGTCATTTCAATTCACTATCATA
>JALTFO010000144.1 GCA_027007005.1 Candidatus Bipolaricaulota bacterium
ACATACTCGATCGGCTCTCCATCTACTAAATACGTCAGCCGCTCCAAACTCAGCATCGCTTGCCCGATGTCAACGCCGAACATATCCTTGTCGTACTTATCGGATAACTTAGCGCCGATCGTCTGCAAGGCACGTCCCAGACGCAACCCATAGCGCTCTTCTAATGTTTTATAAAGAGATTCATTGATGAATCCTTGTTCAACCAAATTCGGGCAAAAATGATGTCGAACAAATGCCGTTTGAAGCGCTATCGGTTCATCCTTTACAAACCGTATCCGCTGCAAGCGGACAAACTCTTCGCTAGGATCGATATCCATCTTCAAGGCGACAGATTCATCGGTCACAATACGTAGGTCAATTATCTTGGCGCGTGTGGGAAGGCCTCGCAGCTGCATATCCTCTGTAAAGCTAGTCAGATGTCTAAGTTGATCCTGAATGCGCGGTTTGACGACAGACGAGCCACGTCCTTGTTCGCGGATGATCAGCCCCTCACGCACAAGCTCGGAGAGAGCTTGACGTGCGGTCATTCTGCTGATCCCATATCGCTCCACAAGCTCTCTCTCCGAAGGGAAGAGACCGTCACCATCATAGTGACCGGCGGCTATGTTCGCCCGCAACATCTCCGCAAGCTGGTAGTAAAGGGGTACAGGGCTGGCACGATTGAGTTGTTTTCCCGGCATACCCGCTGAGGTCATAATGTATAGATGATAGTACCAGTTCCTTTGCTTGTCAAGTCATTGACGAACATCCTTATGAAATCTAGTTTATCACTGGTAAACTAGCTGCTGCGACGGCTTGGCCAACACGCCGGCTTTTCTCGTCAGGAAGGTGGATCCTTATATTTGATGCAAGCTCTGAAAACTCAGATACGAGCACCCTCTCCGCCTCCCGCAAAATCAGTGCCCCTCCCTCACCGGAGGTAACACGGCCCAACAGGAGGACGTGTTTGAGATCGTAGAAATCGGCGTAATGAGCTATGGCGTAACCGACGTAGATGCCGATGCTCTGCCAGATCTTAGTGACTTCCTCATCCCCCGTTGCAAGTACGCTCTGGGCATACTTGAGCCGCTCGGCGTTCGTCACGCCTTCAGGTAGATCGATCCCCGCTCGTTCTGCGAGCCTGAACACTCCCTGTTGCGAGAGGTAAGAGGCACCGCACCCCTGATCCCCCGACCACTCATCTGTTGGGGCAACGCGTGAGTAATCTATAGGGGCGAACGCCAATTCGTTCAGCCAGCCGGTGATGTTCCCCTCCGTATTCACGTAACCGGCGGCCTCGCTGGAACCAAGAGCGATGCCCAAGACGCCGCTCACCCCGAGCGACATGGAACCGGCAAGGGCGGCTACCTCGCCATCGTTTACGATGACGAGTGGAGCGTTCATCTCACCTCTAATCCGCAGGAAGACGTTTCTCACTTCATCGTAGCGCTCCTGGGGAACGCTGCGAAAGAGGGAGGCCACTCTCACTTTGTTGTCTACGTAGACCCCAGCCGCACTCCCACCGATTGCATCTACCTGCGGCAGCTTCGCCGCCGCTTTTCTCAGGGCGGACGTGATCATCTCATAGTGGTAATCGGGATCGACCTGGAGGGAGGGCTCCCAGACGATCTCCTCGCTGAACACAGCCTCCCCATCGATGAGCGCTGCCACCTTGATATCGGAGGCGCCGAGATCGAAGCCGATCCGACATCCGTCGAGGTTACGGCCAAGCGAGCTATCGACCTCGCCTGTCGCTGGCACGTCATCCGCTGTGCAGCAGACAATTTCAAGCGGCCTGTTGTACACCTTTTCCACGAACCGATAGTCGAACTCGCGCTCTCCTCCAAGCGAGTAACACTCGGAGATGTACTGACATATACTTCGCGGTCCCCCCACATAAGCCCTCCAACCACCGCGTTGCCAGAGGAGGAACTTGAAGATCCGCTCGGCGTACTGCAGGTTCTCCCTGGCGCGCGGATGATCATCCGGAAAGACGGCAGTGTCGTAACGAGACACGGATCCATCCTCCCGCTCGAAGGCAAACACTAGAGGAACGTACTTTCCGGAACTTGCAACTTCCCTTCGAAACGCGTGATCGGTCAACACCGCGGGAGAGAATCCTCCATCCAGCGGCGGGGCAAGCTCAGGCCTGATCACCCTTAAGCCCTCTTCCATCGGCCGATACCCTCACTCTTTAACGGCAATCGCTTCGATCTCAAGCGGGGCTCCCTTTGGAAGCTCCTTCACCGCGATCGCGGCGCGGGCCGGGTAGGGTTCTGTGAAGTGCTCCTTGTAGACCTCGTTCATCGCCCCGAAGTCGGCCATGTCAGCCAGGAAGACCGTCA
>JALTFO010000145.1 GCA_027007005.1 Candidatus Bipolaricaulota bacterium
GACCGAATGAACTACCCCGCCGCAAGCGGACGGGGTATCAAGAGGCATTGTAAACAGAACGCCCCAAGGGGCGGGGAATCCAACCCGGAGAGGTTCAACTCAATGGATGAGCAACGTAAGCCTTCTGTACTTGTCTCCCATGCAGGAAGCATCCCTTCATAACATGACCTTTCTAGGATTGACTGGCAATGCCATACATGCTATGCTAGAGCAGATGGAAACGATAAGGGAGTAAATCACATGGCAGAGAAAGAGATTCTTAAAGGGTTATTGATTCACATTCCACGTAACAAGATACCGGAGAAACCGCCAAGCTGGTTAATCAAATAGGAGGAGAAGGATCACTTGACCAACTACATGGTTGTTGAGGCAATCTTGCAGTACCTGAAACAAAGGGGAGATAGAATTGCGTTCTAGCGTCAGGGAATCCGTAATGGGAATAATCGGTCTGCTGTTTCTGGCCCTATTTGGCTGGGGAGTGTACAAGCTGATCTGTATATTGGTTGATCTTCTTGCAAGAGCCAACCCAGCAATCGCATCTGCCGTCGTTGCTGGCTCCCTCACGATCGTCTCTTCGACCATTGCCGTCATAGTAGCCAGAAGCTTCGAAGGCAGACGAGATCGGGAGGCTGCACATAGAGAGCGGAAGGTTGAGCTTTACGACGGCTTGCTTTCCGAGCTGTTCAAGATCTTCGGTGAGAGCAGAACAAGGCATGCAGATGCGGACGAAGACAAGCTGGTGGATTTCTTCCGAGAGAGCAATCGACAACTGGTCCTCTGGTCAGGACCTGGAGGGCTCAAGGCGTATATGGAGTGGCAAGATGTTCTGAAGACGCAGGCAGGGAATCCGGGGGCTGAGACTATGATGAAGATGGTGGATTTCTTCTTGGCCCTCAGAAGGGATCTGGGACATAGCAATCGCGGTCTCAAGAGAGAACATTTGATTGGACTTCTACTAAGCAACCCAGTCCTGTTCATGAAGCTATACCAGAAGGATCCCTCAATCAGTCTCGCTGAGATCGCAAAGGCCGAACAGGATCTTGCAAAGAAAGGATAATTGGCATTCGGGAGGCGGGGGTATGTTCAGGCATCGAGAGAGACCGGAATTATCGCCTGTTGGAAAAACTGAGTCAATTTATCCATACTGCGAGCACGACCTTAAGCAGAAGGCGGGAAGGAAGAAGAAGTGCCCTCATTGCGGTGAGCTGATCTATGTGAGAACACGCCCATCTGATCGCCAGAGGGTTCTTGTGACTGAGATGCAAGCAGAGCCAATCGATGAGCAATGGGCCATTATTAATGGAACTCACAAGGAGTACCTCACCAGAAAAGAGCAATTTGGAAACACAAAGGGTGAGCTGACAAACCGATGGGGGCGAGAACCCAGTGACAATGTGGTCAGGTATCATCTGCTCAATCGATCATTAACGAAACATGCTCAGGAGCAGCAGTGGGGGCTCTTCCGGAATGCAAAGCTGGAGATGGCCGAGATCCTTAGCAAAGAATCTGATCCAAGGAATGCACTGGAGAAATACTTGGAGGCCTGCTACCTTGACCTCAATGGACCTTCTAATATAGGTGTGTTTCTAGATCAGGATGAGAAGAGAACACCTATTCTCCATGAAAACAATCCTCCGCGGGATCCTAAGATATGGGGTGACTTAGCGCCAGTTGTTGTCGGACGCCTATCAAAGCTAATTGAGAAGACTGAGACGGACCGAGATAAGGCAACAGAGATGTTCTTGTGTGTGGCTACGTTGCTAGAGGAATCTCTTCAACTGCCGCTCTCACCACAAGATGCGGGGAAGACACTTGCCGCAGAAATGCACACTCTCTCGGATGTGTGGGGCAACACATGAGCCTGATAGTCAGTGTCTATACCCATGAAGGCATCGTAATGGCAGCCGATAGCCGTTTAACACTGAACTCCAAGGTCCTGCAAGGCGGACAGGAAAGGGAGATCTCTTTCGATTTCTCGAACGCTACCTACAAGCTGTTTTGTACCAAGGGCAATGTGGGCATCTCTACGTGTGGAGCAGCCGACATCAAACAAAGACCAATAGCTGGGTACATTGAAGCCTTCGCCAACAAGAGTGAGGAACGGCACGTTGACATCGTTGCGGCCAACTTGCTCAAACACTTCAGAGGCATCAAGCCCGACTTGAACACGCTGTTCCATGTTGGTGGGTATGACCAAGACGATGAGCAAAAGTTATTTGTGGTGTCTGTCGCGAGCGATCAAATCACCCAGGTGAACGTGGCTGGAGATCAAGGGGCAAAGTGGAATGGGGAGACTGACGTTCTTTCAAGAATCCTGAAAGCCTCTTGGATCAGTGATGAGTCGGGAAAGCCATCAACACAGCTTCCATCCTACGACATCCCGTGGCCTTTCTTCTCACTACAGGATGCAGTTGACTTCGCGGTGTTCGCGATGTCAGCCACGATCGGAGCTATCAGATTCCAGAATCGCATAAAGACCGTTGGCGGACCAATAGACATCCTTGTGGTGAAACCAGATGAGACAATCTGGGTACAGCAGAAAGAGCTTCACGGGAGCTGAATGAAGTCACCAGCCCAAAGGCAACCGCTCATTCAAGAGAATGGTCTTCCCGTTCCGCTGATGGCGAAGAGCCAATCTACTTCGGGGTACCCCACTGATCTTCTCTTGGACTGTCTGCGATAGACCTTCCGAGACGGGCTTGAACTCCAAGGGACATTTCGGGTTGTGCTGGACTAATCAAGGAACGATCCGACTAGCTGAGACAGACTAGGTCGGCACTTCAGAGTCGAGCAGTTCTCACTGCGGACCCCGTAAGTAACACCCCTGTTCGCATTCAAGGAGTTGTGTAGCAACTCCAAGCTGCTCAGTCAAGTACTGAGCAGCCGTCTACTCATCAACGGAGATGCTCCCGTCTCCGTACAAAATACAATGGTGGGCTCTGGAGACTTGCAAACTTGACCCTGAACACAGCATACTATGCATCTCGCCGGACCGTGCTTACCATAGCAGGAAGGACTGAAGGGAGGTTGCATGTACAACACAGAGGGTCTCATCACAATCATGGCGGCAGTGGGGACACTCGTGGCGGTTTTCATAGCGATGTTGCTCTTCCAGGGTGTGGCAATCCTGAGGTCAATGCAGAGACGCTCGCTTCGTTCGCAGACTCAACGGGTTCTGAAGGAGGACCATCAGGAAAGAGGTCGGCTTCGCGACGTATTGGATCACATTACAGTCGACGATCCAGACTGGTCTATGCTTAGAAAGGACGGTGCCTTCATCTTCGAGCTCGGCAGGGCGCTTGATTACGCTGAGAGCGTCGCGCTTGGCGTCAAGTACGGCATCTACGATGAGCGCATGATTCGCGATGCGTATGGGCAGCTATTCGTGGCTTTGCGCGCGCGGTCGGAGGGTATGATTGATGCGGCTCGGTACAAGATGAACAGCCCCGACCTGTACGCAGCCTTCTCATCTCTGGTAGACGAATGGCTCGCATCAGCTCGTCATCGGAGGCGGCTGTGAGTGACTCGTCCTTCAACATCATCACCGAGCACTGTCGCCACAATGGGAAAGGTGTCCAGGTCAGGAATCACGTACTTGGCATCTTCAACCAGAAACTGCTAGAGGCAGTTGAGAATTACAAACGAAACAACGACGGAAACATCACGCCCGAGATCGAAAATGCACTCAGAGAGACACACTTGAGTGAGACAGAGCTGAAAGGATTCGTGGCAGAGGCAGAAAGGGCTCTCAAGGCTGCAGAGGACGAGCTGCTGCGGCCCTATCGTGGCCGCTCCCGCTTTGGGGAGTTCGTAGTAGCTGTTCTCGCGAGTGTTCTTGGGGCCTTGCTATTTGCGCTGCTCCTATTCGCGCTCTTCACTCTCGCGGAGGAGCAGATGCGGCCGTTGGTCCAGAAATACTTCCAGCAAGGCAAAAGCTACGAGCAACAGGTTCCAGCCAACACCAGCCCGGGGGAAACCCCTGCGAGTTCCAGATAGTCCAAATTGGAGCGATGGGGGACTAGGATATCGAGGCCGGGGGCAGGATCTTGATTCTTGGTGTTTCCTCACTGGGGACGGATACTTGCAGATTGAACATGACCTCTTGCTGTCACCTACCTCTCTCTTGGAATTACTTCAGGCGTAACGTTAAGTCCTATCTGATTTGGAGGGTGACCCCGCAAGTTTCGAACTCGTCCCGCAAGCTGTATTCGTCTTTCTTCACGCCTGGCAAACACGAAAGAGCAAATACCCCAGACACCCCCATCAGGCATGATGGGGTGTACTAGCTCCAAAGGTGGACCGACCTTTGACGGCTGATCAGATAACACGTGCAACGGAGCGATAAGACGTATTCTCCAGACAAGAACATGATCACATCAAGCATTCCCGGGCTTTCGTGGCGTTCACTTCAAGGTTCTGATGTCGGCGCGGTTGCTCAACGTGCAGGTAAGTGCCTGGAGGCGGACGGGGGTCTCCCACTTGAAGCCACGGACACCTACACCCAGGAGCACTATCTGTCCGCCTGGCCGGGGCCGTCCATCGGTGCTTTCGAAGCGGACGGGCGGCTGATCGCATGCGCAACGGTACAGCCAACGAACACACCGGATGACTATCGAGTGATCATCGTGGGACAGGTTCACCCAACTAATCGCAAGCGGGGGGCTTCAGCAATCGCCTATTGAGGAGCTTCCGATCTATAGGGCACTAGCAAGGAGCTTCTCCCACTGAGTCTCAACCTCTCTGCCGATTAACAGGTGGTCTATCAGGCCCTGATTCACAAGGTCAGTGAAGCGCACGAAGTCTGAGCGCCTGCTCTTCCACTGGTCCAGCCCGTCTAGGAAGACGACATGAGTTGCTGCTACGCGCGATTCCTCTTCCCAGTTGCGAAGTTCCCTGCCAACCAACTGGCACTCATACACCGCATCGCTCATCTTACTGCCACCGCTTGTCTTGCCCCAGTATTCCTTAATCTCCCACACGATACTTGGGTTCACTAGTCCGGGAATTGCACCATCCAAGCGGCGTGCCGTAACGTGCACCGAGTGGTCTACAGCCCATACACATCGGTTCTGCGGATTTGGATCAATCGAGATTTCTCTGCTCCTGCAAAACTCAACTGCAATGAATGTGACAGCGCCAACGAGGGCCTTAGATGATTGGTGATGATCAGTGCTTTGAGTCTTAGTCTTGCCAATTGATACACCAAGGCTCTTACACTGTGCAATAGCCTCTTCTTCAGTTCTTAGGTAGTCGAATGCCTTCTTGGACTGGCCATCACTTGCTTCAATGTAAGACTCAAGCAGATCCGAGATCTCCTTGCCGATCGGGATAGGCGGCGTATCGTCACCTGGGAAGGAACAGAGATGCTCAGCCTTCAAAAGCCGCAGCCATTCGCGTTTTTTCTTATCGCCGCGGCCCATGCCTCTGTAGAATTTGACCATCTCCCAAAATGGATGCTGCCATCTCAAACTAGCGAAATCTTTCAGTCTGTCCATTGCTGTCACCTAGCCTGATCAACTTGTATTCGGGCGGCGTTTGACCGTTGTCTGAAACCTCACCAGCAATTCTCATGGACACCCACTCTGGACACTCAGGCGATATCTCGTATCCAAGGCTTCGTCTCCCGGCTTTGTCTGCGGCAATCATTGTTGATCCTGTGCCGAGATACGGGTCGAGGACTGTGTCACCAACATACGAGTACATTCGAATAAGTCTGTATGGAATCTCTACAGGAAAGACCGAAGGATGATAGGGAATCTTTTCGGTGATACTCTCAATCCGCCACCAGTTCTGTGTCCAGCTACGCCACTCTTCAAGAGAGAGCCGGCTCTTCTCTCTTAATTCCTGCCGCACTCTTCGTTTACCTGGTTTCCTCATCACATAGATGTACTCGAAGTAGTTGTTGTTGTACAGTGTTGGTGGGTAAGGATAGCTACCGAGCAGAGGGCCTCCAAAGTTCCTTGTGTACCCCTTATCCCAGATGAAACGTTCCAGAAGTCGAAAGCCTGCGCGTTGACAAAGCCGAAGAAGATCTGAGCCTAACGATATCCGGTGGAGTCCCTCGCTTTCACCATACCTATATTTCGTGACTATATCAGCAACATTGAGCGCAAATACGCCCCCAGGTATTGTCACTCGGAATACTTGCCGAGCTACCAAAGAAAAGCCTCGCAAGAATCCGAAGTAGTCAAACTCTTGCCCCTTCTTGAACCGTGACACAACATACGGCGGACTTGTCACTGTGAGTTCGATTGACCCCTCATCCAACGCAGAGAGCATCTCGTTACTTCCGATAAACACCGTGTGTTCACTCATCATTGGCGTTCTCGAAGCGGAAGAGGTCCTCGAGGCTTACGCCCAACTCGCGTGCGATCTTGACCATTGTCACAAGCGTAGGGTTTCTCTCGCCTCGTTCCAGCCCGCCGAGATATGTCCTGTGAATGCCGACTTTCCTTGCGAATGACTCTTGCGAGTAGCCCTGTTTGGAGCGTTCGCGCCGGACAGCCAGCCCAAAGTTGATGCAATCCGGGATTTTTTCTGACATGGAGTGAATCTAGTGAAATGATACTTGAAAGTCTACAGACTATGAGTATCATTACAGAATGGTTACTCTTCCAGCGAAGCCATTTGTCAAGTGGGCTGGCGGAAAGCAAGCTCTAGCGAAGTCTCTGATCCCATGGTTCCCAGCGGAGTTTGACCGATACTTCGAGCCGTTTCTCGGAGGGGGCAGTGTCTTCTTCACCCTCCAGCCGAATTCCGCCGTACTCAGTGATGTCAATTGCTGGTTAATAGACTCTTACAAGGCCATTCGTGATGACTGGCGACGTGTCGCAGGTTTGCTTGATAGGATGGTGAACACTCCTGAAGCATACATAGAGTACCGAAAGATGCCGCCTTCGAAAATGGATATCTGGCATCGAGCAGCACATCTGATCTACCTGAACAAGACATGCTTCCGAGGGCTTTTCCGTGTGAACAAGCGGGGCGAATTCAACGTTCCATATGGTAACTACAAGCGCAGGTACTATAACCCTCAGAACCTCGAAGCTGTGTCTCGTGTTTTGCAGCATGTTAAGCTTGCGTGCAATGATTACGCGGATGTATTACGCGATGCTAGAGTCGGAGATTTCGTATACATGGACCCACCATATCACAAGTTGGGTGGGTACTCCGACTTCAACCGATACACACCTGACAAGTTCCAAGAAAGGGACCATCAAAAGCTTAGGGATTGCTGCAGAGAACTGGATGCGCGCGGCATCGTATGGGCACAAAGCAATAGCAGCACAGATCTGGTCCGTGAACTCTATGCAAACTACAGGGTAGTAGAGATCAGTAGCCGACGTGAAATCAACCTGAACTCTGCAGATCGATCTGTCACTGAGTTGCTGATCATGAACTACGACCCTCCTCAGGATAGCGTCCATCTAAGCAGTGAACAACTACCTCTTATATTTGGGTAGGGTAGGGTTGCCCCTATTTCAGTTTCTTCCCCAAAGCTGGCATTGACCGTCATAGACTCGCGGGGGATGTACTACGTATGTGTGCGGGGTCAGACTTTCATTCTCAGGACTTCATGATCTTGAAAGTGCTTCGCAATCAGGCTGATGCTGGAGCGCAATATCCCCTCGAAGAGCACTGTTCAAGAACCCCGGGCAACTCTATTGCCAGGTTAGCATCATCTTCTTGCTTTCTCTCCCGACTTCCCTTGTAGCTTGTTCAAGGAGTTGATACGGAAGGCTGATTGTATCTACTTTGATGCTGCACGCGCGC
>JALTFO010000146.1 GCA_027007005.1 Candidatus Bipolaricaulota bacterium
GCACATACGCCCGCCGTGGTCAAGACGATCCGGGGGGCTTTAATTTTTTCCTCCCTGGCTGCTATACAACGGTACAGCGAGGTGCAACCCGATTCTGTACCTGGAGCGGTGGATGCTCTATCATTTGTGGAGAATTACAAGACTAAAGCACTATAAAGCGTTAATAAGAGGTATTATCCGGCAGATTTCCGGATAATGGGCTCGTCCAGGATATTATCCGGATTTGTGCCGGATAACACTCCTGGGGTGGATTTTATACGGAATGAGTCCGGATAAGTAATAGTTGGGCGGGCTAGTACGTATGTGATATAGACACCATGAAGAAGAGCTTGGGGTTCCAATGACTCAGATGCTTAACGAAGAACTTGCTGCATTGAGTGCACTCGTTGTTCACGAGCCTCAAAATGCTCTCGCTTTGCTGCGGGAGTATGATGAAAAATACGAAAGGGATCCGAATTTCTGGTTCAATAGCGGGGGATTTCTGATCGACATCGGTGATGGGTTGGGTCAGTCCAATCTCGTGCTAGAAGGGATTGCCAGAATCGAAGATGTTCTCGACCGGGTTGGCTATGACCACCCAAGCATGTTCTACAATTTGGCAAACGGATACTCTACCTTGTGCAATCTTGTTCGGCGCTCGCAGGGAAAGGACTATCGGCTTGACCCCGATGACACCCCGCTGTTACGGGCAAAGCACTACTACCGCAGGACATTAGAAAAGATTGACCAGATAAGCAGAGAGCTACGTGCGCAGTTATGGGTGAATTACGGCAATTGCCTCTCAGGCCTGGGACGTGCTGTTGAGGCAATATCGGCCTATGATCGGGCTTTGCAGATAGTTCCAGATCACCAGATGGCCAAGGGGAATCTAGCGATTGAACTTCACTATTTTGCCGGGATCGCTCAATATCCTGTCTTTCTCTTGGATGCGCTTGAGATGCTAGAGCAGGTCTTGTCCAAAAAGAGCCTTGGGGAGTATGCCGGCGTAGGTGCACGTCAGGCTTTTGAACGTACGCGAGATCAAATTGCGGTGGAGATATCGAAGCTTGGGATAGATGAAGCCGCACGTGCAGAGCAAAAGCCAACAAGTGTGCCCTCGGGTTATGTGGGAGAATATGTGAAGTTTTGTGCGAGGCATCAACTTTCTCTGAACTTTTGTCTCAGTTGTCGTCGCTGTGACCGGTATGCCGAGGACAGTTTGACTTTTTCGCTCATCACCGATCTTGACGACAGAACTTCCTTTACGCGACTGGCGCGAGTTATTAATGGAATCAAAGAATCCTATGCTTTCGCACGGTTTCTACTGTTTCAGGCTATCTCCCCATCGTTGAACACAGTTCCCATTGACGACTTGACGACCTACGTCGACAACCTGGACTATGCCGTTTATGGAGTCAGAATAGCATCGTTGAAGCTGGCGTTCGAGAGTGCCTATAACATCTTGGATAAGATCGCTCACTTCCTCAATGATTACCTAGGGCTTGGTGTGCGGTCTGGCCCCGGACTCACGTTTACAACGAATGGAAGGATTTGGCGCAAGAAGAATAGTAACTTGCTACGCTCTGAGTTGATGGATCTAAACAACCAGCATCTGTTCGGCTTGTACGATCTTGCCCGTGATTTGGATATTGACCACACACATCCTGAAAAGAATGGGTATTGGGGGCGATTGCGACACACGCGTAATTCGTTGACCCACGAGTACTTGATTCCACATATTGAAGGAATGGGTTGGGCAGTCAAGGCTGACAATGAATCGCTTCACTTGTTCTACACGGATTTCGTGCATCAGACAATAGACCTGTTGCAGCTTGTGAGAGCTGCTGTGATCTATTTGATTGCTTTCGTTGACCTGGAGGAACGAAAGAAGTCTCAAGTCGCAGAAGGTCTTGTTGCTCCGATGTATGTAACCTGGTATAAGCCAGCCCTATTCACTCCCGGTCTAGACCTCTGGAGCCCTCGGAACCCCAGGCTGCCTTGATAGAAACGGGATGTTCTATGGAGTATTTGGGGTTCAGAGCTTGCAGATGTGGTGGCGCACGAGAGAACGTTTCTAGCCCAGCCCTAGCCGCCCAACAAGCGGTTGCAGCCGACACGCTGATCGAGGCTCCCATTGTTACCGGTTTTCGTTTTGAGCCGTTTCAGTTCTTGCTGGGTTCATCGGTAAACCCGCGTGCGGCTGAACCGCAAGTCGTTGGGCGGCGTGTGGGGGCGAGGCTTGTTTTCAAGTTGGACGAAGTTTGAGTAGACTTCACATGCGAGGTGAGTGAGCATAGTAACGCTTGACAATATTAACGTTGCGTGTTATTAT